>DASWVL010000142.1:0-9391 GCA_036406255.1 Zeimonas sp. | reverse complement strand
CGCACGGCCGCATCGATGTCGAGCCACTGCCATTCGGGCTGCTTGCCGGCGACGATCACGTTGACGTAGTCGCGGCTTCGAAGGCAGTGGTCGGCCACCGACAGCAGGCAGTTCGCATCGGGCGGCAGGTAGATGCGCGCGATATCGGCCTTCTTGTTCGCCACGTGGTCGAGGAACCCCGGGTCCTGGTGCGAGAAACCGTTGTGATCCTGCCGCCAGGCGTGCGAGGTCAGCAGGTAGTTCAGCGACGCGATCGGCACCCGCCAGTCGATGCCGCGCGTCACCTTCAGCCACTTCGCGTGCTGGTTGAGCATCGAGTCGACGATGTGGATGAAGGCCTCGTAGCTCGAGAACAGGCCGTGCCGTCCGGTGAGCAGGTAGCCCTCGAGCCAGCCCTGCAGCAGGTGCTCGCTGAGCACCTCCATCACGCGCCCGTCGGGCGCGAGATGCTCGTCGGCGTCGATCGTGTGCGCGACCCAGGCCTTGTCGGTCGCCTCGTAGACCGCGTCGAGCCGGTTCGACGCGGTCTCGTCGGGGCCGAACAGGCGGAAGTTCGAGTGCGCCTCGTTGCGCTCGAAGACCGCGCGCAGGAAACGCCCGAGCACACGCGTCGACTCGTGCCGCTCGGCGCCCGGGCGCGGAACCGCCAGCGCGTACTCGCGGAAATCGGGTAGCTCGAGCGCGACGAGCCGCTCGCCTCCATTGGCGTGCGGGTTCATCCCCATGCGCCGCGCGCCGGCCGGTGCGAGCGACACGATGTCGTCGACCGGACGGCCGTCTCCGTCGAACAGCTCGTGCGGGCGGTACGAGCGCATCCACTGCTCGAGCAGCTGCAGGTGCCCGGGCTTGTCGAAGGCGCCGAAGGGCACCTGGTGCGCGCGCCACGTGCCCTCGACGCGCTCGCCGTCGACGCGGTCGGGGCCGGTCCAGCCCTTCGGCGACTGCAGCACGATCATCGGCCAGCGCGGCGGAGCGAAGCGGCCCGTCCCGGACGGCACGCTGCGCGCGCCGGCCGCGCGTTCGGCGCTCGGCACGCGAGCTTCCCTCGCGTCGCGCTGGATCTGCCGGATCCTCGAATGCACGACCTCGAGCGTCGCCGCCATCCGCTGGTGCATCTCCTGCGGATCGTCCCCGCAGACGAAATGCGGCTCGTAGCCGTAGCCGCGCAGCAGCTCGCCGAGCGCGCCGTCGCCGATGCGTGCGAGCACCGTCGGATTGGCGATCTTCCAGCCGTTCAGGTGCAGGATCGGCAGCACGGCCCCGTCGCGCCCCGGATCGACGAACTTGTTCGAGTGCCAGCTCGTGGCGAGCGCCGCCGTCTCGGCCTCGCCGTCGCCGATGACGCAGGCGACGACGAGATCGGGGTTGTCGAAGGCGGCGCCCCAGGCGTGCGCGAGCGAGTATCCCAGCTCGCCTCCCTCGTGGATCGAACCCGGCACCTCGGCGGCGACGTGGCTCGGGATGCCGTAGGGCCACGAGAACTGGCGGAACAGCCTGCGCATGCCTTCGCCGTCGCGCGTCACATCGGGATAGCGTTCGCTGTACGAACCCTCGAGCCACGTGTTGGCCACCGCCGCGGGTCCGCCGTGCCCGGGGCCGACGATCCAGATCATGTCGACGTCGTGGTCGCGGATCAGGCGATTCAGGTGCGCGTAGACGAAGTTCAGCCCCGGCGTCGTGCCCCAGTGCCCGAGCAGGCGCGGCTTGACGTGCTCGCCGGCCAGCGGCTGCGCCAGCAGCGGGTTGTCGCGCAGGTAGATCTGCCCGACCGACAGGTAGTTCGCCGCGCGCCACCAGAGGTCGATCCGGCGCAGCACGTCGGCGTCGATGCGCGCTGTGCCGCTCATCGCGCGCGCTCCAGTGCAGCGTCGACGACCGCTTGCGCCTGCGCGAGGATTTCGCGCAGGTGCGCCTCGCCGACGAAGCTCTCCGCGTAGATCTTGCAGATGTCCTCGGTGCCCGACGGGCGGGCGGCGAACCAGCCGCGGTCGGCGACGACCTTGATGCCGCCGATCGATGCGCCGTTTCCGGGCGCACGATCGAGCACCGCGCGCACCGGCTCGCCGGCGAGCGTTCGTGCATCGATCGCATCCGCGCGCAGCGCGCCGATCGCGGCGCGCTGCGCGGCGTCGGCCGGCGCGTCGACGCGATCGGACCACGCACGGCCCAGCTCGCGCTCGAGCGCCGCGTACGATTCGCCCGGATCGCGCCCCTCGCGCGCGGTGACCTCGGCCGCAAGCAGCGCGAGCGCGATACCGTCCTTGTCGGTGGTCCACACCGTGCCGTCGCGCCGCAGCACCGATGCCCCCGCGCTCTCCTCGCCGGCGAAGCCGAGCGAAGCATCGAGCAGGCCGTCGACGAACCACTTGAAGCCGACCGGCATCTCGACGACGCGACGACCGAGCTTCGCGGCGACGCGATCGAGCATCGACGTGCTCACGAGCGTCTTGCCGAGCGCGGCGCCCGGTCTCCAACGTTCGCGCGACGAGAACAGCGAATGCGCGACCACCGACAGGTAGTGGTTCGGCGGCATGAGCCCGGCGCGCGGCACGACGACGCCGTGACGGTCGTGGTCGGTGTCGCAGGCGAACGCGACGTCGTAGCGGTCCTGCAACGACAGCAGCCGGCGCATCGCCCACGGCGACGACGGGTCCATACGGATGCGGCCGTCCCAGTCGGCCGTCATGAATGCGAAACGGGGGTCGACCTCCTCGCTGACGACGTCGAGATCGATCCGGTAGCGCTCGGCGATCGCGCGCCAGTAGTGCACGCCTGCCCCGCCGAGCGGATCGACGCCCAGCCGCAGGCCGGCCGAGCGCACGAGGTCGAAGTCGACGACCGCGCCGAGGTCGTCGACATACGCGCGCCGGAAGTCGTGCTCGCGAACGCAGTCGGCCGCGCGTGCGCGCTCGAAGACGATGCGCCGCACGCCGTCGAGCCCCCGCTCGAGACAGTCGTTCGCGAGCCGCTCGATCGAGTCGGTGACGGCGGTCTGCGCCGGTCCTCCGTGCGGCGGGTTGTACTTGAAGCCGCCATCCTCCGGAGGATTGTGCGAAGGCGTCACGACGATGCCGTCGGCGCTTGCCGCCGGGCGGCCGCGGTTCCAGCCGAGAATCGCGTGCGAGACGGCCGGCGTAGGCGTGCATTCGCCGCCGGCGGAGATACGCGTCTCGACTGCATTGGCAGCCAGCACCTCGAGCGCGCTCTCGAAGGCCGGCTGCGACAGCGCGTGCGTGTCGATGCCGAGGAACAGCGGTCCCTCGATGCCGCGTTCACGCCGGTGGTCGCAGATCGCCTGCGTGATCGCCAGCACGTGCCATTCGTTGAAGGTGCCGTGCAGCGCCGAGCCGCGGTGGCCCGACGTGCCGAAACGCACGCGCTGCCCCGGAACCGATGGATCGGGACGTCGCTCGAAATACGCGGCGCGCAGCGCATCGACGTCGAGCAGGTCCGCTGCCGGCACGCGCTCGCCCGCGACCGCGGAGCGGCCGGCGCTCACGACAGCGCTCCGGCGAGCGCGGGGAGCGCTGCGATCGCGTCGATCGCATGGTCCGCCGGCGGATGCGCACCGGTTTCGCGCGCATCGAGCGCGTAGTGCCCCTGGCGCACGAACACGGTGCACACGCGTTCGCTCCACTGGCGCTTCATCGCGTCGAGCACGCGGATCTTGTCGTCGATCATCACGTAGCGCTCGGCCGGACACCGCCGTTCGATCTCGTGCAACGCGTTCTCCTTGTGAACGAAGATCATCACTTGTCCCGACACGGCATCCCAAAGACCCGCACGACGGATCTTGCGGGGCTGCAGGATCGCCTCGCCATCGGAGACGATCCAGGCCGGCCCGCGTTCGCGCGCAGCACGCACCGCCTCGCGCGCGCCGGCGAACCGGCACTCGTCGAACGGGAAATCGATCAGGAACTCCGACAGCCCCAGCCAGCGAGGATCACGCCCCTCCTCCGTCCAGATCCGCTGCACCGCACCGAGGTAGTCCGCATAGTCCCGCTCGGCGCGCACCTTCTCGTAGACGCGTCGGTAACGCTCGGCGGCGCCCGGGCCGACATTCGCGTCGATCCACTGCGCGTACCGCCGCTCGGCGCCGTCGTTGTCGAACAGCGTATTGTCGAAGTCGAAGAGGAAGGCAAGAGCGCTGCGCATCGCTTCCCGCCGCAACGTCGATGCCCACGGCAGAGCGGGCACGCCGATTCACCCGCTCGCGATCACCCCGCATGCGATCGCGACGCGCACGAGGCCGGCGACGTTCGCGACGTTCAGCTTGCGCATCAGGCGCGCGCGATAGGTGTCGACGGTCTTGGGCGAGAGATTCAGCGCGCGGGCGATCGCGATGCTGCTGCCGCCTTGCGCGACCAGCTCGAGGATCTGCCGCTCGCGCCGGCTCAAGGTCTCGATCGGTCCGCGACTGCGCGCCGGATGCAGCCAGCCCTCGACGACGGCGTCGGCAATGCGCGGGCTCAGGTGCCGGCGGCCCTCGTGCGCCGCATGCACCGCGTCGACGACTTCGCGTGCGGCCGCGTCCTTGACGACGTACGCGCTCGCCCCCGCCTGCAGCGCCCGCCACACGTGTTCGGGGCTCGCGTGCATGGAAAGGACGACGACCTTCGCGCGCGGGTGGCGCCGCGCAAGCTCGCGCATCGCATCGATTCCGTCGAGCCCCGGCATCGAGAGGTCCATCACGACGACGTCGGCGTCGGCGCCGATCGCCGCCTGCACCGCCTCTCGTCCGTCGGCCGCCTGCGCGACGACGTGCAGCGACGGGTCGCGCTCGAGCAGCGCCTGCAGCCCGTCGCGCAGCACCGGATGGTCGTCGGCGAGCAGCACCCGGATCGTGTCCATCGGGCCGTTCATGTCGGGCCTGGTCGCCGCGGTTGGTCGAAGCGCCGTCGCCCGCGCCTTCAGCACAGCGGCACGCGCGCGATCACGCGCGTGCCGTGGCCCGGTGCGGATTCGACGAGCAGCTCGCCGCCGACGGCGAGCATGCGCTCGCGCATGCCGAGGATGCCGAGTGCCTCGTGGTCGGCGCTGTCGATTTCGGCGGCATCGAACCCGCAACCGTCGTCCGCGATCGACAGGCAGCCGGCACCGTCGCTTCGCCCGAGCACGATGCGCACCGCGCGCGCGCCCGCGTGGCGCATCACGTTCGTCAGCGCCTCCTGGCAGATGCGGAACAACGCGGTCTCCACCGCGGCGTCGGCACGCGCTCCGCTCCACCGGGCGTCCACGACGATCGGAATGCCGGTGCGCGCGACGAACTGCTCCGCACAGGTGCGCAGCGACACGACGAGGCCGTAGGCGTCGAGCACCGGCGGACGCAGCGCACCCGCCACGTCGCGTACGCTGTCGGCCGTCGCTTCGATGCGCGCGATCGCATCGTCGAGGCGTGCGCCGACCCGTGCGCGGAGCGACGGCGGCAGCTCGTCCTTGAGCAGATGCAGGTCGAGATTCGCCGCGGCGAGATCCTGGCCGATGCGGTCGTGCAGCTCGGCCGACAGCCGGCGACGCTCTCCCTCCTGCGCCTCGAGCAGCCGGCGCGACATCGTGCGCAGCCGCGCCGCGTAGCGGCGGGCGTCCTCCTCGGCGCGCCGCCGCGCGCTGAGATCGAGCACGCTGCCCTGCGTGGCGACGAACGCGCCCGTGCGATCGCGCACGGCGGAGATACCCAACGAAGCCGGGAAGACGCTGCCGTCCTTGCGGACGAACTCGGCCTGCAGCTCGGCGCGCGCGGCACCGTCGAGCAGCGTGCCGAAGGCGCGCAGGTAGCGGCGCGTGCAGCGTGGATGCAGCGTCGTGACGAACGCGCGCGCGCCGACCAGCTCGCGGCGGGTGAAGCCCAGCCAGCGCAGCTCGGTACGGTTCATCCGGAGGATCGTTCCGTCGGACCCGACGCTGTGGTACCCGCACGGAGCGTTCTCGTAGAGATCGCGCACTGCGGCCCGTCGTTCTCGTTGACCAGGACTCCGATTCTGGCACCAACGCAGATCGGGATTTCCCCGAACGTGATTCCCCCACAAGGTCTTTCCGGATTTCCCGATCGACCTTCGCGCGCCGAAGCGATCCAATCGACCGGCACGAAGGACGCGCGGCGGTGCGCGTACGCAGGAAGATCGATGCAACCGACGATCGAGTACGGGAAGGCGAATCCCCAGGCGATGGCAGCGATGCGGGCGCTCGAAGCCTATGTCCGCGGCTGCGGGCTCGAACACGGGCTGCTGGAACTGGTGAAGACGCGCGCATCGCAGATCAACGGCTGCGCGTACTGCATCGACATGCACACGAAGGACGCACGCGCAGCCGGCGAGACCGAACAGCGGCTCTACCTGCTGTCGGCGTGGCGCGAGGCCCCCTTCTACAGCGCGCGCGAGCGCGCGGCGCTCGCCTGGACCGAAACGCTGACGCGCATCGAGCGCGGCGTTCCCGACGAAGACTACCGGCTCGCGCGCGAGCAGTTCACCGAACGCGAACTGGTCGACCTGTCGATCGCGATCATCGCGATCAACGGATGGAATCGGCTGGCGATTCCATTCCACACGCCGGCGGGCACCTACCACCGCCCGCCGGCCCACGGCACTCGCTCCGGCGACCAGGAGCAGGAGGCAAGGTCATGAACGAGACGAAGGAAGCACTCCACGCCGGCTCGAACGCGGCGTGCCCCGACGTGCCGCGCAGGAAATTCATCGGCGCCGGCGGCGCGGTCGGCGCTGCGGCGGCCATCGGCCCGTACCTGGTTCCGCGCAGCGCCCGCGCGCAGAAGAAGACGCTGAAGATCCTGCAGTGGGCCCACTTCGTCCCCGCTTATGACAAGTGGTTCGACAACGAATACACGAAGCAGTGGGGCGAAAAGAACGGCACGGAGGTGATCGTCGATCACGTCGGCATCCCGGCGATCAACTCGCGCGCGGCGGCCGAGGTATCGGCGCAGAAGGGCCACGACCTCTTCATGTTCCTGTGGCCGGCGCCCACCTACGAGACGCAGACGATCGACCACAAGGAGATCTACGACGAGGTCGAGCGCAAGCACGGCAAGCCGATCGAGCTGGCCGTGAAGAGCACCTACAACCCGAAGACGAAACGCTACTTCGGTTTCTCCGACAGCTTCGTTCCCGACCCGGTGAACTACCGCATCGATCTCTGGAGCGAAGCGGGGATGGGCGACGGGCCGCGCAGCTGGGAAGACGTGCTGAGCACCGGAAAGAAGATCAAGGACACGAAGAACATTCCGGTCGGCGTCGGACTGTCGGCCGAACTGGACACCGCGATGGCCGTTCGCACGCTGCTGTACGCGTGGGGCGGCTCCGAGCAGGACGAGCAGGGCCGCATCATCCTCGACTCGAAGGCCACCGTCGACGCGGTGAAGTTCGCCGCCGACCTGTACAAGCAGACGATGACGCCCGAGGTGATGGCGTGGGACGCGTCGTCGAACAACCGCGCGCTGATCGCCGGCAAGATCTCGATGTGCCTGAACGCGATCTCGACGACGCGCACCGCCGAGAACGAGAAGCTGCCGATCGCCGACCAGATCGGCCTCACGAAGGCGCTGATGGGCGCCACGCGCGCGATCGGCCTCGAGCACGTGATGGACTGCTACGTGATCTGGAAGTTCGCCGAGAACATCGACGGCGCGAAGAAGTTCCTCGTCGACTACATCGACAATTTCCACGACGGGTTCGCCGCCAGCCAGTACTACAACTTCCCGTGCTTCTCGAGCACCGTGCCCGATCTCGAGCAGCTGCTGGCGCAGGATCCGCACAAGCCCGCGGGCAAGTACAAGGTGCTCGGCGACGTGACGAAGTGGGCGACCAACGTCGGCTTCCCCGGCTACGCCAACGCGGCGATCGACGAGATCTTCAACACCTGGGTCCTGAACACGATGTTCGCGAAGGCCGCCTCCGGCACGATGTCGCCGGCCGAAGCGGTGAAGGAGGCCGACCGCAAGTGCAAGGCGATCCACGAGAAGTGGCGCGAGAAGAACCTCGTCTGACGCGTGCGGCGGGGCGATGGCGACGGTCGAGACGCGTGCGCTGACCAAGCGCTTCGACGGGAGCGCCGCGGTCGATCGCATCGATCTCGCGGTGCGCGAAGGAGAGTTCCTCGTCCTGCTCGGGCCATCGGGCTGCGGCAAGACGACGCTGCTGCGCATGCTCGCCGGCCTGGAGACGCCGAGCTCCGGCGACGTGCTGATCGGCGGGCGCGTCGTCACGCGCCTGCCGCCGCGCGCGCGCGACATCGCGATGGTGTTCCAGAGCTACGCGCTGTACCCGCACCTGAGCGTCGGACGAAACATCGCGTTCCCGCTGAAGGCCGCCGGCATGCGCCGCCGCGACATCGACGCGAACGTCGAGCGCGCGGCGGCGATGTTCGGAATCGGCCACCTGCTCGCGCGCAAGCCGCGCCAGCTCTCGGGGGGCGAGCGCCAGCGCGTCGCGCTCGCACGCGCCGTCGTGCGCAGCCCGGTCGTCTTCCTGCTCGATGAGCCGCTGTCGAACCTCGACGCGAAGCTGCGCACGTCGGCGCGCGACGAACTGCAGCAATTCCAGCGCCGCCTCGGCACGACCACCGTGTACGTGACGCACGACCAGATCGAGGCAATGGGGCTGGGCGATCGCATCGCGGTGCTCGACCACGGCCGCATCCACCAGCTCGGCACGCCGGCCACCGTCTATCACGACCCGGCCGACACCTTCGTCGCGACCTTCATCGGCAGCCCGCCGATGAACCTGATGCGCCGCGACGGCATCGTCTGCGGCTTCCGGCCGGAACACCTGCTGCCGCGCGAGTGCATCGCCGCCGGCGAGCAGACGGTGGCGATGCCGATGACGGTGACGCGGATCGAGAACCTCGGCGCCGACCGGCTCGTCTACGCGACGCTCGGTGCGCCGAACCCCGAGACGAAGGTCATCTCGCGCCTTCCGTCGACGATCGACGCTCCGATCGAAGCCGGGCGGCAGTACGACTTTGCGCTGTGCAGCCGGAACCTGCGCTGGTTCGACGCGGACAGCGGCACGGCGCGGGGCGCTCCGTCGTGAGCACGGGCGGCCTGGCGCGCGCCGCCACCGACGCGCCCCGCTGGCACTCGGCCTGGCGCGACGACGAAGCCTGGCTCGGACGGGTGCTGCTCGCACCTGCCGTGATCTACATCGCGGCGCTCGTCGGCTTCCCGTTCGTGCTCGCGATCGTCTACAGCCTGAGCGACGCGACGGTAGGCACGACCTCGCTCGACTTCGTCGGACTGCGCAACTTCCGCCGCGTGCTCGACGACCCCACGTTCTGGACGTCGCTGCGCAACGCGCTCGTCTTCACGCTCGTCTCGCAGCTGCTCGTCGTCGTGCTCGGCAAGGTGCTGGCGATGGCGCTGTACCGCGACTTCCGCGGCAAGTGG
>DASWVL010000141.1:0-2009 GCA_036406255.1 Zeimonas sp. | reverse complement strand
CGACGCCGGCCTTCTGCGCAATGCGCACGCTCGTGCCGGCCATGCGCTCGCCCAGCGAACGTGCGGCCTCGAGCCGCTCGTTCTGCACTTTCTCGAGCTCGGCGCGACGGTTCTCGAATTCCTCGATGGCCGCCGGCGTGGCACGGCGCGCCTTGCCGGTGGGAATCAGGTAGTTGCGCGCGAAGCCGTCGCGCACCTTGACGACCTCGCCCAGCTGGCCGAGGTTGACGACTTTCTCGAGCAGGATGATCTGCATGTCCGTTCCCGCGCCTTCAATGGTTGTCGGTGTACGGCAGCAGCGCCAGGAAACGCGCGCGCTTGATCGCGTCCTGCAACTGGCGCTGGTAACGCGCCTTGGTGCCGGTGAGCCGTGCCGGGATGATCTTGCCGGTGTCGGTGATGAAGTCCTTCAGCAGGTCGACGTCCTTGTAGTCGATCCACTCGATCTTCTCCGCGGTGAAGCGGCAGAATTTCTTGCGCTTGAACAGCGCGCTCTGCGCCGGGCGGCGCGTCTTCTTGTCTTTCGAACCACGACGGAAGGTTGCCATGGGAGTCCTCTGGTTGGATCAGGGTCGCGCGCCGCGGTCAGCGGCGGGAGCGAGCTCGGTGATGAATTCGGTGACGTGCACGACGAGCGATTTCGACAGGCGGCGACGCGGAGCGAGGAAACCGTCGATCGAAATCGCCTCGCCGAGTTGCAGGCGGTCGGCGCGTGCCGCGATCGCACCGGCGAAGCGCAGCGAGACGTCGAACTCGAGTTGCCGAGGATGCCCGGCCTCGACCGTTTCCGATCGGTGGCTCAGGCGCGCTCCGAGCATCGCGATTCCCGCCGGCGTGTAGCGCAGTGCTTCGCGCTCGGTGAGGGTACCGCTCAGTTGCACTCGATTCTGCACGCCGCTGGTTCGCCCGCTGGCACGCCGCTATCGGCTCGCGCTCGATTCGCGCGCGCTCACGACTGCGGTTGCGGTTGCGGCTGCGGTTGCGATTGCGCCTGCGGCGCCGGCGTTTCCGACGAGGCGGCCTTGCGGGCGTCCTCGCGCTGGATCTGCTTCCACATCGGCGAAGGGCCGGTTTCGGCCTTCTTCATCGAGACGACCAGGTGGCGCAGCACCGCGTCGTTGAAGCGGAACGCGTGCTCGAGCTCGTCGAGCGCCGGCTGCCCGACCTCGATGTTCATCAGCACGTAGTGCGCCTTGGCCATCTTCTGGATCGGATAGGCGAGCTGCCGGCGACCCCAGTCTTCGACCCGATGGACTTTGCCCTGCTGGGCGTCGATCATCGCCTTGTACCGCTCGAGCATCGCGGGCACCTGCTCGCTCTGGTCGGGGTGGACGATGAGCACGATCTCGTAATGACGCATCGATTCTCCTGGTGCGGAGGCAGGCAGTGCGAGCCGAAGACGACGGAACGAGGCGGCCCGCGCCGACCCCGTTTGCGCTTCGAGCGGCCGCCGAGGCGATCGGCGGCCTGCACTGCAGGCTTCCTTGTGGACGAAGGCCGCCGGCTTCCTGCGTCGAAGCGCCGTGCGGCAAGGAACCCGCAATTATAGCGTCAGTCGAGGTAGTAGTCGATGGTCGAGACGACGCGGATTTTCTTGATATGCGGCGTGCTGGCGTCGCGGTCGGCGATCGAGAACTGGCCCTGCGAAGCGCGCCGGATGCGTCCGAGCCGGCTGCCCGAGTCCTCGGCGAACTTCGTTGCGGCCGCGCGCGCGTTTCGGGTCGCCTCCTCGAGCATCGACGGCTTGACGTCGTTCAGCCCGGTGAACAGGAACTGCGGCTCGGCGCCCTGTTCGGAGCCGAGGACGATGCCTTCGGTACCGAGTTCGACGAGCCGGCGCATCGTTGCACGCACGCGCTCGACGTCCGGCGTGTAGACGGTGACCGTCGCGCGCCCCGTATAGCGAAACTCCCCGCGCTGCGGATCGCCCCATTCGCGCGCCTGCTTGTCGACGACGTGCGGCGGCGACACGCCGAGCTGCTCGCGCGAAAAACCGGCACCGACGAGGA
>DASWVL010000140.1:0-2568 GCA_036406255.1 Zeimonas sp. | reverse complement strand
TGCCGGCGAATCGCATCCGCCCTACTGGGTCATCATCTCGTGCTACCTCGCGCTCGGCTTCGGAACGCTGTTCGGCGGCTGGCGCATCGTGAAGACGATGGGGCAGAAGATCACGAAGCTCAAGCCGGTGGGCGGCTTCTGCGCCGAGACCGGTGGCGCGCTCACGCTGTTCTTCGCCTCCAGCCTGGGCGTGCCGGTGTCGACGACGCACACGATCACCGGCGCGATCGTCGGCGTCGGCTCGGCGCAGAAATTCTCGGCCGTACGCTGGGGCCTCGCCGGCAACATCGTCTGGGCGTGGATCCTGACGATTCCGGCATCTGCCCTGATGGCCGCGGCGGCGTGGTGGGTCGGTGGGCTGTTCCTTTAGGGTTGCATACGCACGCGGTACGATCGTCGGGTGCAACGACAACTCTGGCTCGAGCTGCCGCCGATCTCCGCGAACGCCCCGCGGCGCCTGCTCGTGTTCCTGCACGGCGCCGGCTCCACGCCCGAGACCTTCGCTCCGGTGGCGATCGCGTGGCAACTGAAGTTCCCCGGCGCAACCGCGGCGATCGTGGAAGGGCTGCGCCCCGGCTCCGTGCAGAGCGGGCGCGACTGGTTCGATGCGAGCGGCGTGTCCACCGACCGCGCCGCCCGCATCGACGCTGCGGGCGCCGCGCTCGCCGAGCGGCTGCAGGCACTTCAGCGCGACACGTCGCTGTCCCCGGCCGACACCGTCGTCGTCGGGTTCTCGCAGGGCGGCACCGTCGCATTGGCGCTCGCACGCCAGCAGCCCGCGCCGGCGGCGATCGTCGTCTCGTACGCAGGGCAGCTTGCGCGGCCGATCGCCCCCGGCGAGCGCATCGGGCCCACCGTGCACCTGCTGCACGGCGAGCTCGACACCGTCGTCTCGCCGGTGCACGCCGAACGCGCGTTCCGCGGGTTGCGCGCAACGGGTTCGGACGTGACGCTCGACATCGTCGAGGACGAGTCGCACTCGATCGGCCAGGCGATGATCAACGTCGGCACCGCTCGGGTGCTGCACACGCTGTTCCGAGGGCGCCAGCCGCGCCCGCGCGGCAGGGGCGCGCTGCATTGAACCGGCCGCTGCGAGCCGGCGACCGGAATCCGTCCCGAACCCTCGAAAAGGAAGGTAGAAATGAACGCATCGAATCGTGAAGTGGTCGTCGTCTCCGGAGTGCGCACCGCCGTCGGCGACTTCGGCGGAAGCCTGAAGGACTTCGCTCCGACCCGTCTCGCCGCCGCCGTCGTCCGCGAGGCGACCGCACGCGCCGGCGTCGGCGCCGAAGACGTCCATCACGTCGTCTTCGGCAACGTCATCCACACCGAGCCGCGCGACATGTACCTCGCGCGCGTGGCGGCGATCGAGGGCGGCCTCGCACATTCGGTTCCGGCACTCACGCTGAACCGGCTCTGCGGCTCGGGGTTGCAGGCGGTGGTCTCGGCGGCGCAGGCGATCCTGCTCGGCGAAGCCGACGTCGCCGTGGCCGGCGGCGCCGAAGTGATGAGCCGCGCGCCCTACGCGTCGACCGCGATGCGCTGGGGCGCACGCATGGGCGACGCGAAGATGTTCGACATGATGCTCGGCGCGCTGCACGACCCGTTCCAGGAAGTGCACATGGGGATCACCGCCGAGAACATCGCGAAGAAATGGGGCATCACGCGCGACGAACAGGACGCCCTCGCGCTCGAGAGCCACCGCCGTGCATCGACGGCGATTCGCGAAGGACGCTTCAAGGACCAGATCCTCGCGATCGAGTCGAAGACGCGCAAGGGCACCGTCGTCTTCGACACCGACGAGCACGTGCGGCACGACGCGACGATCGACGACATGAAGAAGCTGCGCCCCGCGTTCCTGAAGGAGGACGGCACGGTCACCGCAGGCAATGCTTCCGGCATCAACGATGCCGCCGCGGCCCTGGTGCTGATGGAGCGGCGCGCCGCCGAAGCGCGCGGCGCGAAGCCGCTCGCACGTCTTGTCTCGTGGGGCCACGCCGGCGTCGACCCGCAGTACATGGGCATCGGCCCGGTGCCTTCCTCGCGCAAGGCGCTCGAGCGCGCCGGGCTGCGCCCCGACCAGATCGACGTCGTCGAGGCGAACGAGGCCTTCGCCGCACAGGCGATCGCGGTCACGCGCGACCTCGAGCTCGACCCCGCGAAAGTGAACCCCAACGGTTCGGGCATCTCGATCGGGCACCCGGTGGGTGCGACCGGCGCGCTGATCAGCGTGAAGGCGGTGTACGAGCTGCAGCGCTCGGGCGCACGCTACGCGCTGGTGACGATGTGCATCGGCGGCGGGCAGGGAATCGCGGCGGTGTTCGAGCGGATGTGAGGTTGCATTCGGCGCGTCGGCGCGGGCAAAGGCGCAGGCCGTCTGCCGCGGGCGCGCGGGTGCGCAGCCCCCCGCTTCGCGGGGGGTGCCCTGCGATGCTCGCATCGCCGGCTGGCGCCGCGTAACTCGCTCCGCGCGCTCTGCGCGCTGCGCTCGAACAGACGCGGCGAGTAGGAAGACGACGCGCGCTTCGCGCGCGCGCCGGCGCTGCTGCGCTTCTCGGCTACGCACAA
>DASWVL010000139.1:0-7163 GCA_036406255.1 Zeimonas sp. | reverse complement strand
GTGGCGGTGGCGGAGGCGGTGGCGGTGGCGGCGGTTTCGCGAACGGCGGCGATCACGCGTACCCCGGCGAAGCGTCGCCCGTCGGCGCGCGCTTCGATCTGTTCGACGACCTCGTGCAGCAGATGTCGCTCGACCAGACCTCGGCGCGGCGTTCGGCTGCGCGCATGCTGTCCGATCCGGACACCTTCGGCATGGCCGATCTGCCGATGCCGACGGTCGATCCGCCGCTGATCGAGGCGTTGCACTCGCTGCAGTCGGCGCCGCCCGGGTTCGCGGATTCGGAGCCGCTCGCCGAGCAACTGCTCGATCACGCACGAAGCAAGGGCTCGTCGCTCGACCAGTTGACGGTCGAGATCGTCTCGCTGGTCTTCGACTACATCTACGCGGATCGCAGGCTGCCCGATCCGGTGAAGCAGCAGCTGCTGCGCCTGCAGGTGGTCGCGGTGAAGGCGGCGCTGCTCGATCGCAGCTTCTTCGCGCGCCGGCAGCATCCGATGCGCCGGCTGATCGATCGCGTCACCGACCTGGCGACCGATCCGGACGCGGACTTCGCCGCCGACTCGATGCTGGCGTCCGGGGTCGCCGACATCGTCGACTGGATCCTCGCCGCCTTCGACGACGAGCTGGGCATCTTCGACGAGGCGATCGCGCGCTTCGACGTGCTCGCGCACGCCGAAAGCGAGCGCCGCGCCGCGCGCCTGCTGGAGCTTACGCGCGAGGCGGAGCGCCTGGAGGCACTGGCGGTCGCGCAGGAGGAAGCGAACGCGGAGATCGCGTTGCGCATCGACCCGGTGACGCCCGCATTCGTCCGCGAGTTCCTCTATCGGTGGTGGTCGCTCGCACTGGCGCACGCGCGCGTCGACGGCCAATGCGCCGGCGCGACATGGGCGCAGACGCTGCAGTGCGCCGAAATGCTGATCTGGAGCGTGGCGCCGAAGCTGCCCGACGAAATCGCACGTCTCGCGTCGCTGCTGCCGCGAATGATCGGGTCGATGGTCGAGTCGCTGAAGGTCGTCGGCATCTCCGATGCCGATCGCCAGGGGTTCTTCAACGAACTGCTGCGCTGGCACACCCGCGCGATCCAGGACGCCAAGTCCGGTGCCGGACGAACGCTGCCGGGGACGGCGAGTGCGATCCGGATCGGCGACGACGGCAAAGCCTGTTTCGACGCATCAGCGGCAGGCGCGTCGCAGGATTCGCCGAGGAAGGCGGCCCCATCCGCGTCGCGCGTGGGCGAGCAGCGGGAACTCGACTCGCTGCTGCGCGGCGACCTCATCGAGTTCACCGACGACGATGGCGTCGCGCAGACGGTGAAGATCGCGTGGATCAGCCCGACGCGCAAGCTGTACGTGCTGTCGCGCTTTCCCGACGTCGGCCGTTCGATGGAACGGGCGTTGCTCGCGTCCTGGTTCGCCTCCGGTCGGGCCCGCCGAGTCGAAGCGCACAGCCCGGTCGACCGGGCCATCGACGCGATCGCCGAGACCTGAACGCCTGGCGCGCCCTGACGCGCACGCTGCGCCGCCACGGTACCGTGGCGGTGCACGATGGCACTGCGGCGGATCTCCATTAGCATGCGGCGAAGTTTTCGTCGGATGGGGGTCCGCCCGATGAGCAGTCTGAGCAACATTCCGCTGCATGCGGTGCTCCCGCTGCAGTCTTACGATCGCGATGCGCTTTGTTCGGCGGCGACGCGCGCCGAGCAGCGTGTGCTGCAGGCCGATTGCCGTGCGGCGACCGCTCCCGACTCGGTGCTCGGCCGGATCGCCGACGGCTTCGCGCTGCCGGGCCACCCGAACGGCGGCTTCGACGCGCTGTACCGAACGGTCACCGGGCTGGAGCCGATGAATGACGCCGACAGTCCCGGTTTCGTCGTCTTTCTCGAAAATCTCCCCGAAACGCCCGATTTCGATCGCAGCGCGCGCGATCGCCTGCTCGATGTCTTTCGCGACGCGGCCGATTACTTCTTCGATCGGCAGACCGCATTTCGCGTGTTCTATTCCGTGAATCGGGTTCAGAAGTCGCCGGCCAGCGCCTGAAGCGCGGCGAGCGCGGCGACACCGGCTGTCTCGGTGCGCAGGATGCGGGGTCCGAGCCGCACGGCGAGGAATCCGGCAGCCAGCGCGGCGTCGACTTCCCGCTCGGCAAGGCCGGACTCGGGGCCGACGAGCAGCTCGATTTCGCCCGCGGCACGCAGCGGGAGATCGCGCAGCGCCCGCGAGGCGCCGGGCACGAGCACGAGTGCCAGCGCGCTGGCCGGTCGGCGGCTGTCCGCGAGCCAGCGCTCGAGCGGCAGCGCTTCGTGAAGCACGGGCAGGAGATCGCGCCCGCACTGCATGCACGCCGCTTCGACGAGGCGTTGCCAGTGCTCGCGCCGGCGCTGTGAACGCTCGGCGTCGAGCCGCTGCGGCGAACGCGCCGAGGACAACGGCCGGATCGCGGCGACGCCGAGTTCGACGGCTTTCTCGATCGTCCAGTCCATGCGTTCGTTGGCGGAAACGCACTGCAGCAGCGTGACCCGCAACGGGCTCTCGGCATCGGAGGGCAGGCGCGCGCCGACGCGGACGGTGCAGGCGCGCGGGTCGGCGCGCTCGAGACGTGCCTCGTAGCGCGCGCCGCGGCCATCGAAGCATTCGAGTGCGGCGCCCGCCTGCAGGCGCAGTACGCGCACGAGGTGATGCGAGCGTTGTGCGTCGAGCCGGACCGGCTCGTCCGCGAGCCGGCCGGCATCGACGATCAGCACCCGGGGACGCATGGCCGGTGCACTCGACTACGCCGCGCGCGGCTCATCGAGCGCGCTGCGGGCGGCTCAGGAAGCGCGCGCCAGTTCGACCACTTCGGCGCTTCGCTCGCGGCGCCCGGGAAGCAGTTCCCGGTAGAAGTTCGGCAGCGCGAACAGCCCGCGATGCGTGTCGCCGTTGTAATAGCGCAGGTCGGAGATGCCTCGCTCGGCGAGGCGGCGCTCGGCGCCGTCGGCGTCGAGCGCCAGCGGATCGAGCGAATCGGAAGCGAGGCACAGCCCCCAGTACGCGCCGTACAGCGGAATGTACAGGCCGAGCGGGCGCACGATCGCGAACACGGCAGCAAGCTCCCGCAGCAACCTGCCGACGAGGTCGGGCCGGTACAGCGGGGAGCCGATGTGCAGCGTGACGGCCGCGCCCGGGTTCATCACGCGCTTGAGCAACCGGAAGAAGTCGGCCGTGTACAGCCGGTGCGCCGGCGTGTCGGGGTCGGTGAGGTCGAGCACGACGAGGTCGAAGCCCTCCCGCGCGGGACCGTCCGCGCCCGCAGCGTTCCTGTCGCCGGCGGCGCCCGTCCTGCCCGTCTCCCGCGCGAGCGCCTCCACCGTTGCCCAGCCGTCGCCGATGCGCAGTTCGACGCGCGGGTCGTCGAAGGCACCGCGATGCACGGCGCCCAGGTGCTCGCGGGCCACGCGTACGACTTCGGCGTCCAGCTCGGCGAGCACGATCCGGCGCATCGACGGATGCTTGAGCAGCTCCTCGGTGGAGCCGCCGTCGCCTCCGCCGAGGACGAGCGCGCTCTTCGGGTTCGGATGTGCCAGCGCCGCGGTGTGCGTGATCGCCTCGTGGTAGAAGAACTCGTCGCGCTCGGACGTCATGTAGCAGCCGTCGAGCCGGAAGAGCCTGCCCCACTGCGGCGTGTCGAACACCTCGAGCGTCTGGTACGGCGTGCGCACCGTCTCGAGGCGGCGTGCCGCGCGAAAGCCGAACGCGGCGTCGGCGTTCAGCCATTCGAGCAGCAACTCGCCTTCGGCCGAATCAGGGTCTTCGGATCCGCGCAGGATGCGGTTGGTGTTCTGCTGGCGCGGGGCGAACGCGACGATGAGGTCCTCGAGCAGTTGCTCGGCCTTCGACGAGTTGTCGGTCGAGAAATTGCAGACGTAGACATCGAGCGTCACGCCGCCGCGCTCGGGCCACGTGTGCACGGCCACGTGCGACTCGGCGAGCAGCACGGCACCCGTGACGCCGCCCGGCTCCCCCCGGTAGTCGGGGAAGGTGAAGAACTTCTCGTCGACGAGCGTGAGTTCCGCTTTGCGGACCGCAGCGCGGCACGTCTCGGCGAGCCGCACGGCATCGGTGAGCAACGACGGCTCGCAACGGCAGCCGTACAGATCGGCAGTGAGGTGCAGTCCCTGCATTTCGTTCCAACCCAGTCCCTCCGAAGAGGGTGAAGACCCCAAGACCCCCGGACGCGCCCCGATGCACCGGCGGGTGGAGGCTCGCCGATGCCGCCGCCGCGGGTGGGTACTCCGCGACGCCGACGCTTCCGGGACGCTCCGGGAAGGCGCTCGTTCCTGCGCGCCGGCGCGTTTCACGCGCGACTCGGCGCGCTTGCGCGCGTTCCCCGGGCCCCGGTGCCGGGATCGCCGCAGCGATCCGCGCCTTTCGGCGCGCGGCTCCGGGAAGCCGGACGTCACCGCCCGGCCAGTCCCTGAGTATCCCCACGGTGTTTCCTCGGGGATCCAGATCAGTGGAAATGTCGCGGGCGCGACCCCTCGAGCGGGTGCGCCGGCGAGAAAAGCCTTTGATTATATAGGAATTTGTACTACGCGCGCCAGAGGGTGAGGCCCTCATTTGTTAGAATGCGCTCTATCCTCATTCCGCCGCCAGGACCCCCTCCGATGGACTCTCCCGTGGAACGCGTTCCGCATTCGACTCCTCGCGCCGCCGGCGCATCCGGGGCCGAAGGGGGTGCACCGGCCGGCGCTGCGAACCGCGAGCTGCGCCGCCCGATGGCCGATGCGATCCGCGTTCTCGCCATGGATGCGGTGCAGCAGGCGAATTCGGGCCACCCGGGGATGCCGATGGGGATGGCTGAGATCGCCGTCGCCCTCTGGGGCGGCGCGCTGAAGCACAACCCGGCCGATCCCTCGTGGCCCGATCGCGACCGCTTCGTGCTGTCGAACGGGCACGGATCCATGCTGCTGTATGCGCTGCTGCATCTCACCGGCTACGACCTGCCGATCGACGAATTGCGCCGCTTCCGCCAGCTGAATTCGAAGACGCCCGGTCATCCCGAGCACGGGCTGACTCCGGGCGTCGAAACCACCACGGGCCCGCTGGGGCAGGGCTTGGCCAACGCGGTGGGAATGGCGCTGGCCGAGCGGCTGCTCGCCGAGCGTTTCAATCGCGACGGCTTCCCGATCGTCGATCATTTCACCTGGGTCTTCGCCGGCGACGGCTGCCTGATGGAGGGCATCTCTCACGAGGCGTGCTCGCTCGCAGGCACGCTGCGCCTGTCGAAGCTCGTCGTCTTCTACGACGACAACGGCATCTCGATCGACGGCCCGGTGCGGGACTGGTTCACCGATGACACGCCCCGCCGCTTCGAGGCCTACGGCTGGCACGTGATCCCCGACATCGACGGACACGACGTCGATGCCGTAGAGGCAGCGATCTCGCTGGCACGCGAGTGGGGCGAGCGCGGGCGCGACGGCGTGTTCGCGCCGACCCTCGTGCAGTGCCGCACGCAGATCGGGCGCGGCTCCCCCGCACGCGTCGGGTCGGCGAAGGCGCACGGCGAGCCGCTCGGCGCCGACGAGGTGGCCGCCACGCGCGCCGCACTCGGCTGGTCACATGCGCCTTTCGATTTGCCCCGCCCGGTGCGCGAAGCATGGGATGCGCGCGCCCGCGGCGTGCAGGCGCAGGGCGCCTGGAGCGCGCTCTTCGAGCGCTATCGCGCGGCGTACCCCGCCGACGCGCAGGAGTTCGAGCGGCGCCTTGCCGGCCGTCTCCCCGCGTCGTACGACGACGCCTTCGATGCCGCGATCGACGAGGCGGTGGAGAAGGGCGCTTCGGTGGCGACGCGCAAGGCGTCGCAGAACGCGCTGAACCATTTCGGCGCGGCACTGCCCGAGCTGATCGGCGGCTCGGCCGACCTCACCGGCAGCAACCTCACCGATTTCAGGGGGGCCGGCGCGCTGCGTACCGCCGACGGCTTCACGGCCGGGCGGCACATCAACTTCGGCGTGCGCGAGTTCGGCATGAGCGCGATCCTCAACGGACTCGCGCTGCACGGCGGCTTCATCCCGTACGGCGGCACCTTCCTCACTTTCTCCGACTATTCGCGCAACGCGCTGCGCATGGCGGCGCTGATGAAGCAGCGTGTCCTCTTCGTCTTCACGCACGACTCGATCGGGTTGGGCGAGGACGGCCCGACGCACCAGCCGATCGAGCACGCCGCCGCGCTGCGCCTGGTGCCGCGACTCGACGTCTGGCGTCCGTGCGACGCGGTCGAGACGGCGAGCGCGTGGGCCGCGGCGATCGCACGCGACGACGGGCCGGCCGCGCTGCTGTTCTCGCGCCAGGCGCTGCCCTTCGTCCCGCGCTCGCGCGCGCAGGTCGACGCGATCCTGCGCGGCGGCTACGTGTTGCGCGAGGCGGCGGCGCCTGCGGCCGTGCTGATCGCCACCGGCTCGGAGGTCTCGCTCGCGCTGCAGGCGCGCGAACGGCTCGCCGCCGAGGGCATCGACGTGCGCGTCGTGTCGATGCCCTGCACGAACGTCTTCGATCGACAGGACGACGCGTACCGCCGCGCCGTGCTCGGCACCGGCGCGCCGCGCATCGCGATCGAGGCGGGCGTGGGCGACGGCTGGTGGAAGTACGGCTGCGAGGCGGTCGTCGCCATCGACACGTTCGGCGAGTCGGCACCCGCGGCCGATCTCTTCCGACACTTCGGCTTCACGCCCGAGCACGTCGCCGACACGGTCCGCGGCGTGCTGAAGCGGCGCGCGGTCGCCGCCTGATTCCCGCGGCGCGCATCTCGCGCGCCGCGCCCCATCCGGTTTCATCACTGCAGGGGAGTCCGTTCATGACCATCCGAATCGCGATCAACGGCTACGGCCGCATCGGCCGCAACATCCTTCGCGCACACTACGAGGACGGCAAGAAGCATCCGATCGAGATCGTCGCGATCAACGATCTCGGCGATGCGAAGATCAACGCGCACCTCACGCAGTACGACACCGCGCACGGCAAGTTCCCCGGTACGGTGTCGGTCGAGGGCGAGAACATCGTCGTCAACGGCGACCGCATCCGCGTGCTCTCGCAGCGCGACCCGTCGCAGCTGCCGTGGGGCGAGCTGGGCGTCGACGTCGTCCTCGAGTGCACGGGCTTCTTCACGAGCAAGGAGAAGGCCTCCGCGCA
>DASWVL010000138.1:0-6648 GCA_036406255.1 Zeimonas sp. | reverse complement strand
CGAGCGCATCCTGCCCGCTGGCGCAGCGCTCGCTCGCCACGCCATCCTCGCGCAACACGGCGTCGAACTGGTCGGCCGTGTCGACGTCGTCCTCGACGATCAGAACCGGACCGTTCATCGAACGATGGTAGCGCAACGGCTTCGCCGCGGGGGGGCCGCGATCACGGCAGGGCGGCGATAATCGCGCATGCCCGGATTCGACCTGCTGCATCGGGACGGACAGGCCCGATGCGCACTACTGCACCTGTCGCACGGCGTCGTAGAGACGCCCATCTTCATGCCCGTCGGCACCTACGGCGCGGTCAAGGCGATGTCGCCGCGCGAGCTCGACGAGATCGGCGCGCGCATCATCCTCGGCAACACGTTCCACCTGTGGCTGCGCCCGGGGCTGGAGACGATCGCCCGCTTCGGCGGCCTGCACCGCTTCATCGGCTGGGAGCGGCCGATCCTCACCGACTCGGGCGGCTTCCAGGTGTGGAGCCTCGGGGCGCTGCGGCGCATCTCCGAAGAAGGCGTCCGCTTCTCGTCGCCGGTCAACGGCGACCGGCTCTTCCTGACGCCCGAGACGTCGATGCGGATCCAGCACGCGCTCGATTCGGACATCGCGATGATCTTCGACGAATGCACGCCGTACGAACGTGACGGCGTGCCCACCGTGTTCGACGAAGCCGCCGCCTCGATGAAGCTGAGCGTTCGCTGGGCGCGTCGCTCGCGCGACGCCTTCGACGCGCTGCGCGCCGCGGGCAGCGGCGTCGACAACGCGCTGTTCGGCATCGTGCAGGGCGGGATGTTCGAATCGCTGCGGGACGAATCGCTCGCCGCGCTCGTCGACATCGGCTTCGACGGGTACGCGATCGGCGGGCTGTCGGTCGGCGAGCCGAAAGAGGAGATGCTGCGCGTGCTCTCGCACACGGCGCCGCGCCTGCCCGAACACGCGCCCCGCTATCTGATGGGCGTGGGCACCCCCGAGGACCTCGTCGCCGGCGTGGCAGCAGGCATCGACCTCTTCGACTGCGTCCTGCCGACGCGCAATGCGCGCAACGGATGGCTGTTCACGCAGTGGGGAGACCTGAAGCTGCGCAACGCACGCTACCGCTGCGACGAGCGCCCGATCGACGAGCAGTGCGGCTGCTACGCGTGCAGCCGCTTCTCGCGCGCGTACCTGCACCATCTGCAGAAAGTCAACGAGATCCTCGGTGCACGGCTGGCGACGATCCACAACCTGCACTACTACCTGCAACTGACGCGCGCGATGCGCGAGGCGATCGCCGACGGCCGCTTCGACAGCTTCACGAAAGACTTCGCCCGAAGGCGCGCGCGCGGCGTCGATTGACGCTGCGCGTCCCGGCCGGCATGGCAGGACGTCGCCGGCCGTGCCTGCACGAAGCCGCGGCCGCCCGGGATTCGCCGGGAACGCCGTTGTTATAATTCGCGGTTCACTTCCGGAGACGCCCCGTGCTGATCTCGCCAGCCTATGCCCAGGCCGCGGGTTCGACCGAACAGCAGATCATCGGTTTCCTGCCGATCATCCTGATGTTCGTCGTTCTGTATTTCCTGATGATCCGCCCACAGATGAAACGCGCCAAGGAGCACAAGACGATGCTCGAGGCGCTCAAGCGCGGCGACGAAGTCGTCACCTCGGGCGGACTGATCGGCCGCGTCACCAGGGTCGGCGAGAGCTACGTCACGATCGAGGTCGCGCGCACCCCCGAGGGCAAGGGAGGCGACGCGCCCATCGAGATGAACTTCCAGAAAGCGGCCGTGCAGACGCTGCTGCCCAACGGAACGATCAAGGCGATCTAGAACGCGTTCCAAGCGCCTAGCCGCATGAACCGCTACCCCGTCTGGAAATACGTCGTACTGGCGCTGTCGCTGGTGTTCGGCCTGCTGTACACGCTGCCGAACTTCTTCGGGGAGGCGCCGGCCATCCAGGTCTCGAGCGCGAAGGCCACGCAGAAGATCGACGAATCGATGGTCGGCCGGGTGGGCGACATCCTGTCGAAGGCCGGGATCGAAAGCACGGGGCTGTTCTTCGACGGCAACTCGGTCAAGGCGCGCTTCGACAGCACCGACCTGCAGCTGCGCGCGAAGGACGTCGTCGCACGCGCGCTGAACGCCGATCCCGCGGACCCTTCGTGGATCGTCGCGCTGAACCTGCTGTCCGACACGCCGCGATGGCTCACCGCATTGCGCGCGCTGCCGATGTACCTCGGCCTCGACCTGCGCGGCGGCGTGCATTTCCTGCTCCAGGTCGACATGAAGGAGGCGCTCGCCAAGCGCATGGACGGGCTGGCGGGCGACATCCGCACCCAGCTTCGGGACCGCAACATCCGGCACGCCGGCATCAACCGGGCCGGCGACACGATCGAGATCCGCTTCCGGGACGCCGAGACGCGCGAGCGCGCGCGCGCGCTGATCACCGACACGTCGCCGGAGCTCGCGCTCAACGCCACCGGCGAGGGTGCCGAGTCGAGGCTGGTGGCGCGTTTCCGCGAGGAAGCGGCCAAGCGCGTGCAGCAGAACGCCGTCCAGCAGAACATCACGACGCTGAGCAACCGCATCAACGAGCTGGGCGTCTCCGAGCCCGTCATCCAGCAGCAGGGCGCCGACCGCGTCGTCGTGCAGCTGCCCGGCGTCCAGGACACCGCGAAGGCCAAGGACATCCTCGGGCGCACCGCCACCCTCGAAGTGCGCATGGTCTGCGAGTCACCCGAGGACATGGCCGCACTCGCCGCCGGCACCGTTCCCTTCGGCTGCGAGCGCTTCACCGAGCGCGGCGGCCAGCCGATCCTGCTGCGCAAGCAGGTCATCCTCACCGGCGCGAACCTGAACGACGCGCAGGCCGGCTTCGACGGCCAGACGCAGGAGCCGGCGGTGCACCTGACGCTCGACGCGAAGGGCGCGCGCATCTTCCGCGACGTGACCCGCGAGAACATCGGGCGGCGCATGGCGATCGTGCTCGTCGAGCGCGGCAAGGGCGAGGTCGTCACCGCCCCCGTCATCCGCAGCGAGATCGGCGGCGGGCGCGTGCAGATCTCGGGAAGCATGACGACGCAGGAGGCCAACGACGTCGCGTTGCTGCTGCGCGCGGGCTCGCTCGCCGCACCGATGGAGATCATCGAGGAGCGCACGATCGGCCCGAGCCTGGGCGCCGACAACATCCGCCAGGGCTTCCAGTCGACGTTGTGGGGCTTCGTGACGATCGCCGTCTTCATGGTCGTCTACTACCACTTCTTCGGGCTGGTCTCGGCGATCGCGCTGTCGGTCAACCTGCTGCTGCTGGTCGCGCTGCTGTCGCTGCTGCAGGCCACCCTCACGCTGCCGGGCATCGCCGCCATCGCGCTCACGCTCGGCATGGCCATCGACGCCAACGTGCTGATCAACGAGCGCGTGCGCGAGGAGCTGCGCAACGGCGCCACGCCGCAGGCGGCGATCTCCGCCGGCTACGACAACGCCTGGGCGACGATCCTCGACTCCAACGTCACGTCGATGATCGCCGGCGTGGCGCTGCTGATCTTCGGCTCCGGGCCGGTGCGCGGCTTCGCCGTCGTCCACGTGCTGGGGCTGCTCACGTCGATGTTCTCGGCGGTGTTCTTCTCGCGCGGGCTCGTCAACCTCTGGTACGGCCGGCGCCGCAAGCTCGCGAAGGTGTCGATCGGCTCGGTGTGGCGCCCGCCGGGAACCGGTACTCGCGTTCCGGCGCGCAACGGCTGAGGAGCGCGAGATGGAGTTCTTCAAGATCCACCGCGACATCCCGTTCATGCGCCACGCGAAGGTGCTGAACGCAGTCTCGATCGCGATGTTCCTGCTCGCCGTGTTCTTCCTCGCCACGCGGGGGCTGCACCTGTCGATCGAGTTCACCGGCGGCACGGTGATGGAGGTGCACTACGAGGAGAGCGCCGACCTGCCGAAGATCCGCTCCACGATCGGCACGCTCGGCTACGCCGACGCGCAGGTGCAGAACTTCGGCACGTCGCACGACGTGCTCATCCGCCTGCCCAGCGTCGAGGGCAGCGGCAAGAGCTACACCGAGCAGAGCAACGAGGTGATGGCCGCGCTGAAGGCCGACGCGCCCGACGCGAAGCTGCAGCGCGTCGAGTTCGTCGGCCCGCAGGTCGGACGCGAGCTGTTCACCGACGGCGCGATGGCGCTGCTGTTCGTCATCGTCGGAATCATCATCTACCTGTCGATCCGCTTCGAGTGGAAGTTCGCGGTCGCGGCGATCATCGCGAACCTGCACGACGTCGTGATCATCCTGGGCTTCTTCGCGGCCTTCCAGTGGGAGTTCTCGCTGTCGGTACTCGCGGCGGTGCTGGCGGTGCTCGGCTACTCGGTCAACGAGTCGGTGATCATCTTCGACCGGATCCGCGAATACTTCCGCAAGATCCGCAAGCTCGACACGCCGCACCTGATCGACAAGGCGATCACCAGCACGATCTCGCGCACGATCATCACGCACGGCTCCACGCAGGTGATGGTGCTGTCGATGCTGATCTTCGGCGGACCGACGCTGCACTATTTCGCGGTGGCGCTCACGATCGGCATCCTGTTCGGCATCTATTCCTCGGTCTTCGTCGCGGCGGCCATCGCGATGTGGCTCGGCGTGAAGCGGGAAGACCTCGTCAAGCCGGTGCGTCGAAAGGACGACGGGCAGCCCGAACTGCCGTGAGCGGGGGCGAGCGCCTTCGCGGCGGGGCGGCGGCGAGCGCGCGCGGAGGGCGCGGCCGTGCGGCGACGGCAGCGAGCACGCACGAAACCCGTGTCGCAGCGGCGAAGGCAGCGCCCGCGCGCGTACCCGTTCGCATCTGGGATCTCCCCACGCGGCTCTTCCACTGGGCGCTCGCCGCCTGCGTCGTCGGCTCGATCGTCTCGGCCAACGTCGGCGGCAACGCCTTCGCGTGGCACTTCCGCTTCGGCTACGCGATCCTCGCGTTGCTGTTGTTCCGGCTCGCCTGGGGGTTCGTCGGGCCGCGCTACGCGCGCTTCGCGAACTTCGCGCCGAGCCCGGCGGCGGCGCTGCGCCACCTGCGCGGCGCCGGAGACGCCGCTGCGGGCCACAGCCCGCTCGGAGCGCTGTCGGTCTACGCGATGCTCGTCGTGCTCGCCGTGCAGGCGGTCACCGGCCTGTTCGCCAACGACGCCATCCTCTGGGAAGGCCCGTTGCGCAACACCGTGTCGAACGCCACGAGCGACCGACTCACGTCGCTGCACCTGGCCAACCGCGTGGTGCTGATCGCGCTGGTCGTGCTGCACCTGGCGTCGATCGCCTGGTACTCGCTCGTGCGCCGCAAGGTACTCGTGCGCCCGATGATCGTCGGCGACGCCGAGTTCGTCGCCGCCCCGTCCTCGCAGCCCGCTCCGCCGGCCGCGGCCGACGGAGCGGGCGTGCGAGGCAGGGCCCTCGCGCTCCTCGCCGCATGCGCGGCGCTCGTCTGGGTGCTGGTCACGCGGGTGGCCTGACGCGGCTCCTCGCCCTTCGCGGCGCGCGCCGCTGCTGCGGCGCCCGGCGAAGGAATACGCGGGTTGGGAATGCGCGAATCAGATGTCGCGATACTTGTCGTGGCAGGCCTTGCACGACTTGCCGGTCGCGCCGACCTGCGTGCGCAGCGTGTCTAGGCTGCCGGCCGCCTCGACGAGCCTGCCGGTTTCCGCGTTCAGGCGATCGACGAGTTGTCTCACCTCGTCCATGTTGTCGTACAGCGCGGGCTTCGCACCGGTGTCGGCCGACTTCGTCGCGGGAACGAAACCCTCCCACGGCAGCTTCGCCATCGTGTCGACGATGCGCGCCGAATGCTGCGCGGCCTGCGCGTCGTAGGGTACCTTGCCCTGCGCCATCGCCGCCAGGCGGCCCATGTGCGCACCCATCACGGCGAACGCCGACTGCCGATACTTGATCGCGTCCTCGGGCTTCGCGAACTGCGCGGACGCGGGCACTGCGAAGAGCAGCCCCGCGGCGAACGAAGCGGCGGCGAGCGAGGTCACGGTCCTTCTTGCGGTCATGCAAAAGCTCCTTGGGTCGGGAAAAGGCGGTTGGCGCGGACCGGCCGCGGCAGCTGCCGGGACGGAAACGAAAGGTCGCAGCCGGGTCAGATGCGGCGCGCCAGCTCGGCGGCCTTGCCGACATAACCCGCCGGCGTGAGCGCCGCCAGCTCGCGGCGCGCCGCCTCCGGGATCGGCAGTCGTGCGACGAATTCGGCGAGCGCATCGGCGCTGATCGACCGACCCCGCGTGAGCGCCTTCAGCTGCTCGTAGGGGTTCTCGACGCCGTACCGGCGCATCACGGTCTGGATCGCCTCGGCGAGCACTTCCGGGTTGGCGTCGAGATCGGCGGCCAGGCGCGCCCGCTGCACCTCGAGCTTGCGCAGGCCGCGCAGGCACCCGTCCCAGGCAAGGAGCGCGTGCCCGAGCGCGACGCCCGCGTTGCGCAGGGCGGTCGAGTCGGTGAGGTCGCGTTGCCAGCGCGAGACCGGAAGCTTCTCGGCCAGGTGACGCAGCAGCGCGTTGGCAATGCCGGCGTTGCCTTCGGAATTCTCGAAGTCGATCGGGTTGACCTTGTGCGGCATCGTCGACGAGCCGATCTCGCCCTCCTTCAGCTTCTGCCCGAAGTAGCCGAGCGAGATGTAGCCCCAGAGGTCGCGGTCGAGATCG
>DASWVL010000137.1:0-9573 GCA_036406255.1 Zeimonas sp. | reverse complement strand
TGCCAGTCGGATCATCGATTTCATGTTGCTCCCCGGTTTCGTTCGGTCGTTCGTGCTGGAAAAGGAAGGTGTCGGTTACTTCGGGAACGGGCCCCACGTCGGCTCGCGGATGTCGCCGGCCGACGACGTGAGTCGTTGTCGGACGCGTGCGTCGACGGTGACCGCCACGAGCGAGTCGTGTCCATCGGCCTGGGTGGCGAACATCACCCATCGGCTGTTGGGCGAGAAGCTGGGCGATTCCTCGCGCCCCGTTTCGGAGAGGATCGTCTCCTGTCCGCTGCCGGCGAGATCGCGCACGGCGACGAGGAAGCGACCCTCGCGCCGCGTCACGAAGGCGAGCAGGCGGCCGTCGGGACTCACGCGCGGGCTCACGTTGTACGACGAGGTGAAGGTGACGCGCGTCGGCGCGCCGCCGTCGAGCGGCATGCGATAGATCTGCGGGGAGCCGCCGCGGTCGGACGTGAAGTACAGCGACTGCCCGTCGGGCGCGAAGGCCGGTTCGGTGTCGATGCCGGGAGAGCTCGTCAGGCGACGGGGCGAGCCGCTGCCGTCCGAGTTGATCAGGTAGATCTGCGACAGTCCGTCGCGCGTGAGCGCGACGGCGAGCGTGCGGCCGTCCGGCGACCAGGCCGGCGCGCTGTTGCTGCCCTTGAAGTTCGCCACCGGCGCGCGCTGGCCGGTGGCGAGCGTGTGCACGTAGACGACCGGCTTCCTGCTCTCGAAGGAGACGTAGGCGATGCGCGTGCCGTCGGGCGACCACGACGGCGAGATGATCGGCTCGGGCGAGGTGAGCGGCGAGACGACGTTCTCGCCGTCCCAGTCGGCGACGTTCAGCCGAAAGCGCGATCCCTGTTTCGAGACGAAGGCGATGCGCGTCGAGAAGATGCCCTTTTCGCCGGTGATCTTCTCGTATACCCAGTCGGCGACCCGATGCCCGCCGAAGCGAAGGTCGTTCTCCGAGACGACGAGCGATTCGCCGCCGAGTGCCGTCTGCCGGACGGCATCGCCGAGGCGGTAGCGGATGTCGTAGCGTCCGTCGGGCAGGCGCGAGACCGAGCCGCCGAGAATCGCGTCGGCGCCGCGCGAACGCATTGCGGCGTAATCGGGCGCAGAGGATTCGGAAAGCGTGACGCCGGGATCGATGACGCGGAACGACCCGCTGCGGGCGAGGTCGCTGCGCACCACGTCGGCGACCTGTTGCGGTGCGCGGCCGTCGGTGGCGAAATTCGCAATCGCGATCGGATACTGCGTGGCGCCTACGCCGGAGACATCGAGGCGCATCTGCGCTGGTACGGCGACGGGCACGGTGAAAGCGACGATCGCCGCCAGAAGCACTTGCCTCATGTAGCTCCTCTCGAAGAGCTCCTCTCGAAGCGCGACGCACGATTATAGCGATCCGGGTCGGACCCCCCGACGAACGTTGCGCGCAACGCGATGAGCGCGTGCTCGCACGACGATCGTCCCCGCCCGAGCCGGAAACGGGCGTGCATCGAAGCGCGATGCGCAGCCGTGGCGCGGCTCGACAGAGCCTAGCGGTCGTCCTTCGGCCCGCGCGTGATCTCCAGCTCCGAGGGGCACGTTCCATCGGCCTGCCGCGGCAGCGGGTCGGTGCGCTCGATGCCGCGTTCGGCCGCGGCGTCCCAGGCCGCCACACCGCTCGAGCGGCGCAACTGCACCGAGCGGATCCGGCAGTCGGGCGATACCGCGACGAGAAACACCGCCTTCGGGTTGCCGGCGAGATCTGGGGGTACCTGGTAGATCGTGTTCGAGCGGATCAGCCCCGAGAGCCGTGCCGCATAGCCCGAATCGATGCCGCTTCCGGCGCTGCCCTGCGTGCCGGTCGCCGAGCCCAGGCGCGCGACGTCTCCGGAGCCTGCCTGCTCGCGCAGGCGCTCGAGGTACTGCGCGCGCTGCTTCTCCTCGCGCTCGCGTTGCGCCTTCTCCTGCGCCTCGCGCCTGGCCTTCGCTTCGGCTTCCTGCCTGGCCCTCGCCTCGGCTTCGCGCCTGGCCTTCGCTTCGGCTTCCTGCCTGGCCTTCGCCTCGGCTTCGCGCCTGGCCTTCGCTTCGGCCTCCTGCCTGGACTTTGCCTCGGCCTCGCGCCTGGCCTTCGCTTCGGCCTCCTGCTTGGCCTTTGCCTCGGCCTCACGCTCGGCTTTCGCTTCGGCCTCCTGCCTGGCCTTCGCCTCGGCCTCCTGCTTCGCCTTCGCCTCGGCCTCGCGCTTCGCTCTGGCTTCGGCCTCGAGGCGTTCCTTCTCCTCGGCCGCCAGGCGCGCTTTCTCCTCCGCTTCCTGGCGCGCCTTCTCCTCGGCACGCTTGCGCGCCTCCAGTTGGCGGCGCTGCTCCTCGGCGCGTCGCTCGGCCTCCTCGCGCGCCTTGCGCTCCTGCTCGAGGACGATGTCGGGCTTCGCCTGCGGTGTCGGTTCCGGTTGCGCCTGCGCAAGGGGTGCGGGTGCCGGCGGCGGCTCGACCTTCGGCGGTTCCGGCTTCGGCTCGGGTTTCGGCTGCGGCTCCGGCTCGACCTTCGGCGCCTCGGCCTTCGTGGCGGCGTCGGGCGCCGGCGGCTCCCACAATTCCGCTGCGACGCCTTCGGGGGCGCTCGTCTGCCAGCGGATGCCGACGAACAGCATCGCGATGAGCAGGCCGTGCATCAGCAGCGCGAGCCCGAACGCGCGCAGTCGGCCTTTCGGCTTCGGCGGCCGGCGCACGGCGCTCGTGCCGCTCGATCGCGGCATCGAGTCGTCGCCCGGGACGCCCCTGCGGCTGCGGTGTGGATCCGCCATTCGACTCAGTTCGCCGGCTTGACGAGCAGCGCGATGCGCTCGATGTTCATCCGGCGCAGTTCGCTCATCACGTCGATGACGGCCTCGTACTTCACGGCGCGGTCGCCGCTGATGACGACCGCCATCTGTTCGGCGTCGCCGCGAACCTGCTCGATCGTGCCGCGCAGGTCGCCCGGCGCGATGCGTCGCTCGGAGGGGTCGCCGGTGTTCACTCCTCGCACGCGCAACTCGCCGTCGGCGCGGACCTGCACTTCGATGTACTGGTCGGGCCGGTTGCTGCTGCGGCCTGCGCTGGGCAGGTCGATCGCGCCAGGCGGCAGCAGCGGCGCGGTCACCATGAAGATGACGAGCAGCACGAGCATCACGTCGATGTACGGCACGACGTTGATCTCGTTGACCATTCGCCGGCTGCGGCCGCGTCCGCGGGACACCGGAGTGGGCATCGCTACCTCGCCTGTCGCTGCAGGATGTTGGAGAACTCGTCGACGAAGCTGTCGAAGCGCGTCGACAGCCGATCCATGTCGTAGGCGTAGCGGTTGTACGCGACGACGGCGGGAATCGCGGCGAACAGGCCGATGGCGGTGGCGACGAGTGCCTCGGCGATTCCGGGCGCGACGGCGGCGAGCGTCGCCTGGTGCACGTTCGCCAGGCCGCGGAACGAGTTCATGATTCCCCAGACGGTGCCGAACAGCCCGATGTACGGGCTCACCGAACCGGCCGACGCGAGGAAGGCGAGATTCGACTCGAGCGCGTCCATCTCGCGCTGGTAGGCGGCCCGCATCGCGCGGCGCGAACCGTCGAGCATCGCGTTCACGTCGCCGGGCTTCTGCTGGCGCGTCTTCAGGAACTCGCTCATTCCGGATTCGAAGATGCGCGCGAGCGGCCCGTGGTCGGTGCGGCCGGTACGGATTTCCTCGTACAGCGTGCCGAGGTCGCGGTCCTTCCAGAACTCCGATTCGAATTCGTCGGTGGCGCGCTGCGCCGAGCGGATCGCGAAGCCCTTGCGGAAGATCACCGTCCACGAGCCGAGCGAGATCAGCAGCAGCAGCGCCATGACGAACTGCACGAGCAGGCTCGCCTGCAGGACGAGCGTGACGATCGACAGTTCGGTGTTCATCTTGGGGTCATCGGGATCGGGATCCGCGGGAGGGTTCGGCCAGGGCGGTCTCGCCGGCGGCGCAGGTGCGCAGCGATTCGCGGATGCGATCGTGCAGCGCCCTGGGAAACGCCGTCGGCTGCCCATCGGTGCGACGGATTGCCGCGAAGCGCAGCTGCGCGACGACGAGCGCTTCGTCCGTGCCCGCAAGGCGAGCACTCTGCCACAAGGTGCACGACGCCCTGCGCGTGGCGATCGGCCGCACGTCGACGATCAGTTCGTCGTCGAGCCGGGCCGGGCGCCGGTAGTCGATCGAGACGTCGCGCACGACGAGCAGCACGCCGTGCTCGTCGGCGAGGGCACGGTGCCCGGCGCCCATCGCGCGCAGCCAGTCGGTGCGCGCACGTTCGAAGAAGCGCAGCCAGTTCGCGTAGTAGACGATGCCGCCCGCGTCGGTGTCTTCGTAGTAGACGCGGATCGGCATCGAGAAGGCCGCCGCCGGCAGGGATTCTGTCACGCGCGGGATTCTACCCGCGCGAAGCTTCACCGCTCCACAGGTCGCCGGACGCACCGGGCGCGGCGAGGCCGAAATGACGCCAGGCCGCGGCAGAGGCGACGCGGCCGCGCGGCGTGCGCTGCAGGTAGCCCTGCTGGATCAGGTATGGCTCGAGCACGTCCTCGATCGTGTCGCGCTCCTCGCCGATGGCGGCGGCGAGGTTGTCGAGCCCGACCGGGCCGCCGGAGAACCTCTCGATCACCGCCTGCAGCAGCTTGCGGTCCATCACGTCCAGCCCGCTGGCATCGACGTCGAGCATCTTCAGCGCCGCGTCGGCGGTGGCCGCGTCGATGCGCCCGGATGCCCGCACCTCGGCGTAGTCGCGCACGCGGCGCAGCAGCCGGTTGGCGATGCGCGGCGTGCCGCGCGAGCGACGCGCGATCTCGCGCGCGCCGTCGTCGGTGGCGGCCGCCCCGAGCAGCTGCGCCGAGCGGGCAACGATGCGCGTGAGTTCGTCGACGTCGTAGAACTCCAGGCGCGCGACGATGCCGAAGCGGTCGCGCAGCGGGTTCGTCAGCATCCCTGCGCGGGTCGTCGCACCGACCAGCGTGAACGGCTGCAGGTCGAGCTTGATCGAGCGCGCGGCGGGACCCTCGCCGATCAGGATGTCGATCTGGAAGTCCTCGAGCGCCGGATAGAGGATCTCCTCGACGACCGGCGACAGCCGGTGGATCTCGTCGATGAAGAGCACGTCGTTCTTCTCGAGGTTCGTCAGGATCGCCGCGAGGTCGCCGGGGCGTTCCAGCACCGGGCCCGAGGTCTGGCGCAGGTTCACGCCCATCTCGGCGGCGACGATGTGTGCGAGCGTCGTCTTGCCCAGCCCCGGCGGTCCGAACAGCAGCAGGTGGTCGAGCGCCTCGCCGCGCGCGCGCGCCGCGGTGACGAAGATCCCGAGCTGCTCGCGGATCTTCGCCTGGCCGACGTAGTCGGCAAGCCGCTTCGGGCGCAGTGCGCGCTCGACGAGGTCCTCCGACGGGGAGGCGGGCGCTGCGGCCACGAGCCGGTCGTGCTCGATCATGTCCGGGCGAGCAGTTTCAGCGATTGCCGGATGCCTTCGGAGACGGCAACGCCGGAGGGCAGCTGCCGTACCACCGCGCCTGCCTCGCGCTCCGAGTAGCCGAGCGCGAGCAGCGCGTGCAGCACGTCGGTTCCTGCGTCGGCGGGCGCCGGGCGACCGGCATCGCCGACTGCGGGGGCGAGCTTGCCCTCGAGTTCGAGCAGCAGCCGTTCGGCTGTCTTCTTCCCGATCCCGGGTACCTTCTGCAGGCGGCCCGCTTCCTGCCGTGCGACCGCCTGTGCGAGATCGGCGACCGAAAGCCCGGAGAGCACGGCCAATGCCGTGCGCGCGCCGACGCCGGAAATGCGGATCAGCTGGCGAAAGGCGTCGCGCTCGTCGGCGCGCAGGAATCCGTACAGCAGGTGCGCGTCTTCGCGCACCACCGGCTGCACGAGCAGCGTCACGCGTGCGCCGGTGGCGGGCAGGTCGTAGAACGTGCTCATCGGCACGTCGACCTCGTAGCCGACGCCACCGACGTCGACGAGCACGGTCGGGGGGTGCTTTTCGAGCAGCGTGCCGCTGAGTCGTCCGATCATGCGCGGATGGTACCGCTCGCCGGGCCGGTTTACGCCAGGCGCATCCGCCCGCGCCGAAGCGCGACCCGTCGGCCGGCCGCCGAAGGCTGCTTCGGCAGCGTGAGCGTGCCGGCGACGGCCGCGGCGCTCATCGTCGCCGCATGCGCGTGACAGATCGCGCAGGCGAGCGCGTCGGCGGCGTCGGTGGACGGCACGCCGGGCAGCGCGAGCAGCCGCTGCACCATCTGCTGCACCTGCGACTTGGCCGCCCTTCCGTAGCCGACGACCGCCTGCTTGACCTGCAACGCCGTGTATTCGTGCACCGGCAGACCGCGCGCGACGAGCGCGGTGATCGCCGCGCCGCGCGCCTGGCCCAGCAGCAGCGTCGATTGCGGGTTGACGTTGACGAAGACGATCTCGGCGACGGCGCTGTTCGGATGGTACTCGGCGACGACATCGGCGATCCCGTCGTGGATCGTCTTGAGACGGGGCGGAAGGCTGCCGGCCGGGATGCGGATGACGCCGCTGGCGACGTATCGCAACCGCGTTCCGTCGACGTCGATGACGCCGAAGCCGGTGACGCGAAGGCCGGGGTCGATGCCGAGGATGCGCACGACGCCGGCCGCTTCGTCAGTGGCGGAAATGACGAACGCCGGTGAAGACCATCGTGATGCCGCGCTCGTCGGCGGCGGCGATGACTTCGTCGTCGCGCACCGAGCCCCCCGGCTGGATCACGGCGGTGGCTCCGACGTCGGCGACGACGTCGAGCCCGTCGCGGAACGGGAAGAACGCGTCGGAGGCGACGACCGACCCGGCGAGATCGAGTCCGGCATTGCCCGCCTTGATCGACGCGATGCGCGCGGAGTCGACGCGACTCATCTGGCCTGCGCCGACGCCGAGGGTCGCGCCGTCGCCGCAGAATACGATCGCGTTCGACTTGACGAACTTCGCGACGCGCCATGCGAAGAGCAGGTCGCGACGCTGCGCGTCGGTGGGCGCGACGCGGGTGACGACCTTCAGGTCTTCGGGGCGCAGGACGTGGTTGTCGGCGCTCTGGACGAGCAGGCCGGAGCCGACGCGCTTGACGTCGTGTGCATTGTGCCCTCGCTCCCAGTCGGTGTCGCCGCCGGGACGCACACGATCGAGCGCGATCTCGAGCACGCGCACGTTCGTCTTCGCGCCGAGCACGGCGCGAGCGGTTTCGTCGTACGACGGAGCGAGCACGACTTCGACGAACTGCTTCGAGATCGCCCGCGCCGCCTCGGCGTCGACCGCGCGATTGAACGCGATGATGCCGCCGAAGGCCGACGTCGGATCGGTGCGGAAAGCGCGCGCGTAGGCATCGGCGGAATCGCGGCCGACCGCGGCGCCGCACGGGTTCGCGTGCTTGACGATGACGCAGGCCGGCGCGTCGAAGGACTTCACGCACTCCCACGCCGCGTCGGAATCGGCGATGTTGTTGTACGACAGCTCCTTGCCCTGCAGCTGTTTCGCGGTTACCAGGGAGCCCGGCGCCGGGTAGAGGTCGCGATAGAACGCGGCCCGCTGGTGCGGGTTCTCCCCGTAGCGCAGGTCCTGCAGCTTCACGAAGCGGCCATTGCTCTGGCCGGGGAACTCGCTGCGCGAGCCGTCGGGCTGCAGCGACGACAGGTAATCGGAGATGGCGCCGTCGTAGACGGCGACCGCGTCGAACGCGGCGACCGCGAGCCGGAAGCGGGTGGCTTCGCCCAGCCCGCCGCTTGCACGGATCTCGTCGAGCGCCTGCCCGTACTGCGCCGGACTCGTGAGCACGCCGACGCCGCGCCAGTTCTTCGCGCCCGAACGCACCATTGCCGGGCCGCCAATGTCGATGTTCTCGATTGCGTCCTCGAGCGCGCAGTCGGGACGCGCGATCGTCGCCTCGAACGGATAGAGGTTGACGACGAGCAGGTCGATCGGGTCGATGTCGTGCGCGGCGATCGCCTCGACGTGCGAGGCGAGCTCGCGCCGGGCGAGCAGTCCGCCGTGGATCTTCGGGTGCAGCGTCTTCACGCGCCCGTCGAGCATCTCGGGAAAGCCGGTGTGCTCGGAGACCTCGACGACGCGGATGCCGTGGTCGGCGAGCAGCTTCGCGGTGCCGCCGGTGGAGAGGATCGAGACGCCCAGCTCGGCGAGTCCGCGTGCGAGGTCGACGACGCCGGTCTTGTCGGAGACGCTGATCAGCGCCTGGCGAACGGGAATGCTCATCGGCGGGCGTCCTGCAGCATGCCGTGCTGCTGAAGCTTCTTGCGCAGGGTGTTGCGGTTGATTCCCAGCATCTCGCTGGCGCGCAACTGATTGCCGTGCGCCTCGCGCATGACGACTTCGAGCATGGGCCGCTCGACCGCCTGGATGACCATGTCGTAGATCGAACTGGGTTGCGTGCCCTCGAGATCGTCGAAATAGCGCTCGAGGCTGCGCACCACGGCGTCGTCCAGCGGGGACTTGCGATTCATGCTGCGTCGCTCCGTCGAAACAGGATGTCGTTCGCCGCCCTGTCGCGCGGGGTTGCTCGGCCGCCGCGGGCGAACCAGCGGTCGATCGCGTGAAGTTGTTCGTCGGCGCTTTCGAGCGCGTGGAACCGGGCGAGGAACTCGCGTGCGCCTTCGCGCGCGCGCAGGTACCAGGCAACGTGCTTGCGTGCGCTCCTCACGCCGCGCGCTTCGCCGTGGAATGCGTAATGATCGAGCAAATGCGTGCGCAGCGCTGCGCGAAGGGTTTCGTCATCGGGATCGGAAAGCCGCTCGCCGGTCTCGAGATAGTGCGTCACCTGGCGGAAGATCCACGGCCGGCCCTGTGCCGCGCGGCCGATCATCACCGCGTCGGCGCCGGTGAGGCGCAGCACCTGCGCGGCCTTCTCGGGCGAATCGATGTCGCCGTTGGCGACGACCGGAACGCGCACCGCTGCCTTCACTTCGCCGATCGTTTCGTACTCCGCGTTGCCACGGAAAGCGCACGCGCGCGTGCGACCGTGCACCACCAGCATGCACGCGCCGGCATCGACGAATGCGCGCGACAGCCGCACGGCGTTGCGTCGCCGTGTGTCGGGGCCGGTGCGCAGTTTCACGGTGACCGGCACGTCCGCCGCCCGCGCAACGGCCTCGACGATCGTCAATGCGAGCCGTTCCTGCTCCATCAGCGCAGAACCCGCCGCAACGTTGCACACCTTGCGCGCCGGGCACCCCATGTTGATGTCGACGATCTGCGCCCCGCGCGCGACGTTGTGTCGTGCGGCGTCGGCCATCGCGAGGGGATCGGCGCCGACGATCTGGACCGCGCGCGGCTCTGCTTCGCCGTCGTGGTTCGTTCGACGTTCGGTTTCGACGCTGTCGAGCAGGCGCGGGTTCGACGAGGCCATCTCCGACACCGCGTACCCCGCGCCAAGGCGCTTGCACAACTGGCGGAAGGGTCGGTCGGTGACACCGGCCATCGGCGCGACCAGTGCGCGGTTGGAGATCGCGTACGGGCCGATCCGGAACGCTGTGCTCGTCATCACGCGACTGCGATCCTTGCGAACGGGAGGGCGATTCTATCGAAAAAGATCGCGCGCG
>DASWVL010000136.1:0-1730 GCA_036406255.1 Zeimonas sp. | reverse complement strand
AGTCGGAAGCGCCCGCTGATACGCACGAAACTCGCGCATTTCTCTCCACGCCAGGTCGTGCACCGCCGGTCGACCACGACGGCACCCGCAGAAGTGCTCGCTTCACGAGCGTTCGAACGCTCCCGGGCGGCGACGTGCGCGATTTCGCTCGGTGCCGGCGCAGTTTCGCTCGCGCAGTCGGAAGCGCGCGCGGATTCGCACGAAACTCGCGCATTCCTCTCCACGCCAGGAAGCAATCGGTCGGTTTTGCACGGTAACGAAGCGATCGCCGTCGCAGTACGCAAGCGGGTCGACGAACGTGTCAGCGATCGTGTACCGCCGGCCGACCACGACAGCATCCGCAGAAGTGCTCGCTTCTCGAGCGTTCGAACGCTCCCGCGTGGCGACGTGCACGACTTCGCTCGGTGCTCGCGCAGATTCGTTCGCGCAGTCGGAAGCGCGCGCGGATTCGCACGAAACTCCGCATGCCTCTCCACGCCAGGAAGCAACCGGTCGGTTTTTAACGGTAACGAAGCGATCGCCGTCGCCTAACGCAAGCGGCCCGACAAACGTCGAGCGACCGGACGAACTTCGAGCGGATCGGCAACCCCTCGCCCCTCGCTCTTTACGGTTCACTCCCCTCGATCACCCCGCCCCCGAGACAAACGTCGCCGCGATAGACGACGGCGCTCTGGCCGGGCGTGACCGCCCACTGGGGCTCGACAAAACGCAGTGAGAAGCGCGCGCCGTCCACTTCCTCGAGCGAACAGCGCGCGTCCGCCTGCCGATAGCGAGTCTTGGCGGCGAGCGAGCCGTCGTCCACCGGCGGCTGGCCGGCGATCCAGTGCGCATCGATCGCGTGCAGGCTCGTCGAGCGCAGCATCGGGTGGTCGTGCCCCTGGACGACGACGAGCGCATTGCGTTCGAGATCCTTGCGCGCGACGAACCATGGCGCGCCACTGCCGTCGCGCGTTCCGCCGATGCCCAGTCCCTTGCGCTGGCCGATCGTGTGGAATGCCAGCCCGTCGTGTTCGCCTATCGTGCGACCGCGGTCGGTGACGCTCGGCCCCGGGCTCGTCGGGAGGTAGCGCCCGAGGAACTCGCGGAACGGGCGCTCGCCGATGAAGCAGATCCCGGTCGAATCCTTGCGCTGCGCATTCGGCAGGCCGATCGAGCGGGCGATCTCGCGCACCTCGCTCTTGTGCAGCTCGCCGAGCGGGAACAGCGTGCGGGCGAGTTGTGCCTGCGTGAGTCGATGCAGGAAGTAGCTCTGGTCCTTGCCGGGGTCCACGCCGCGCAGCAGCTCGAAGCGCGCTGCGGCAGCGGCGTCGGCGCGCCCTGCCCCCACCTCGTTGTCGCCCTCGACGGCGCCGCTGCGCTGCCCAACGGCCACCCGCCGCACGCGCGCGTAGTGCCCGGTGGCTATATGCGCGGCACCGAGCGCCATCGCGTGATCGAGGAAGGCCTTGAACTTGATCTCGGCGTTGCACAGCACGTCCGGATTCGGCGTACGACCGGCGGAGTACTCGCGCAGGAAATCGGCGAAGACGCGCTCGCGATATTCGGCCGCGAAGTTCACCGCCTCGATATCGATGCCGAGGACGTCGGCGGCACTCGCCGCGGCGATCCAGTCCTCGCGCGTCGAGCAGTACTCGTCGTCATCGTCGTCCTCCCAGTTCTTCATGAACAGGCCGACGACCTCGTAGCCCTGCCGCTTCAGCAGCCAGGCGGCAACCGACGAGTCGACGCCG
>DASWVL010000135.1:0-3520 GCA_036406255.1 Zeimonas sp. | reverse complement strand
CGGTGAGCTTCTCGAGGATCGGCGTCTGCGGCGTGATCGGATAGCCGGGCGCGAACTTCGGGCGCGCGAGCTTCGCCGCCCAGGCCACCGCGTGGTTGCCGGTGAGCAGCATCGTCTGCTCGCGCGAAGAGGCATCGGAAGGCTTCGATGCCGCCTTCGCGCTGCGCTCGCGCACCAGTTCGCGCATGGGCGCCGGGACGTCGTTCATTTCACCTCCTCGATCATCTCCATCGAACCGGTCGGGCATTCGCGAACGCAGATTCCGCATCCCTTGCAGTAGTCGCCGTCGACCTCGTAGCCTCCGTCGGGCAGGCGCCGGATCGCGAGATCCGGGCAGTAGTGGAAGCAGTTGTCGCAGGAGATGCAGGTGCCGCACGAGAAGCAGCGCTGCGCCTCGGCGAGCGCGCGCTCGACGTCGAAGCCGAGTTGCACCTCGGCGTCGCCGATCCGCTCTCCGGCGGGCAGGCGCGCCTCGGGTGCACGCGGCGCGTGCGGGTAGTAGAAGGTGGCGATTGCCTCGAGGGAAACGAGCCGCGACACACCGATGCCGAGAGCCGCGAGACGCTCCCCGGCAAGGCGCTCGCCCAACGGGGCCGCGCCGGCGGCGGACGAACATCCATCCTCGGACAGTGCGCCGTCTCCGGTTGCATCGAGCGCGCGCCCCGCTTTCGCCGACAACGCGCGATCGATCGCGATCGCCGCGCGCTTGCCCATGCCGATCGCTTCCGTCACGAAACGCGCCATGCTCGCGACGTCGCCGCCGGCGTAGACGCCGTCGGTGCCCGTGGCCTGCTGCGCGTCGACGCACAGCAGCGCACCGTCGGAAGACAACGCCTGCGCGAACGGCGCGAGATCGGGATCCTGGCCGATCGACGGAACGATCGCATCGGCTTCGAGCCGGAACTCGCTGCCTTCGATCGGCTCGACGTGAAAGCGGCCGCGTCCGGCACCGGCCACGAAGTTCACGCGCACGCATTCGAGCACCGGGCGCCCCGCAACGTCGGCGCGCGCGCGCACGAGCGACGCGGCGTCGACGAGCCGGACCCCCTCCTCGAGCGCCTCCTCGACCTCGGCGCGTTGCGCGGGCATCTGCGCGCGCGGCTCGAGCGCGAGCATCGTCACTTCGTGCCCGGCACGACGCGCACTGCGCGCGACGTCGATCGCCGCACTGCCGCCGCCGATGACGACGATGCGCTTGCCCAGTGCCGGCACCCTGCCGGCATTCGCCTGCACGAGCCACGCCGAGCCGCCGACGACCCACGGCTGCGCGTAGTCGAGCTGCGGCAATCGTTTGGGGCGCCGTGCGCCAGCCGCGACGTAGACCGCGTCGAAGGACTCGCGCAACGCGGCGAAGGCCTTCGGCGAGTCGATCGTCTCGCTGCAGCGCACATGCACGCCGAGCGCGACGATGCGGTCGATCTCGCCGTCGAGCACGTCGCGCGGCAGGCGGTATGCGGGAATGCCGTCGCGCATCAGCCCGCCGAGCCGCGGCTGCGCTTCGAAGATCGTCACCGCGTAGCCGCGCCGTCGCAGGTGATACGCGGCCGACAGGCCCGAGGGGCCGCCACCGACGATTGCGATGCGCTCGCCGCGCTCGGCCGCGGGTGCCGGATACGCCCAGCCCTCTGCCAGCGCGAGGTCGCCGACGTGGCGCTCGAGCTTGCAGATCGACAGCGGCTCGTCGTAGCCCTGCCGGTTGCACGCCGTCTCGCAGGGGTGGTGGCAGACGCGGCCGGCCACCGCGGGGAACGGATTGTTGCGGGTGAGGATCGCCCACGCGCCGCGGAAGTCGCGCTCGCGTGCGCGGCCGATCCACTGCGCGATGTCCCCGTTGGTCGGGCACGCCGCATGGCACGGCGACGGCGCGCTCACGTGGCGCGGCAAGCGGGCGCGCCACGTGCCGGTGCGGAAGACCTCGGTGCTGCCGGTCGTCCAGGCGGTAGGCGGCAGGTTGCGGGCGTTCATGCCGCGCTCCGCTGCAGCTGCGCGTCGACGCTGCGCCAGCCTTCCTCGCAGGCCGCGGCGTTCGCTTCCTTCTGCTTCGGCGCCTCGTCGATCAGCGTGCGCTGCAACGATTCGAGCGAAGGCTCGCCGGTGGCGCGCGCGAGCGCGCCGAGCAGCACCGAATTGACGATGCGACCGAGCCCGTGCCGTCGCGCGATCGTGATGGCATCGACGGCGATCGTGCGCCGGCCCGGCAACAGCGACGCGAAGTGCTGTGCGGGCTGGGCCGAGTTGACGACGATCAGCGTGTGCGGCGCCGCGCTCGCGAGCAGCCTGCCCTCGAGCAGGCTCGCGTCGAAGCACAGGATCGCGTCGGCGGTCTCGATGTCGCAGCGCACGCGGATCGGCCGGTCGTCGACACGGATGTACGAGCTGACCGGCGTTCCGCGCCGCGCCCCGCCGTAGCTGGCGAAGCTCTGCACCTGCCTGCCCTCGGCGAAGAAAGCGGTAGCCAGCAGATTGCCGGCCGTCTGTGCGCCCTGCCCGCCGCGCCCCTGAACGATGATCTGCAGCACGATGCCTCCTCGATCGGCGACGCGGCCTCCCGCCGCGAGCGCCGGATGCCGGTGTCCGGTCTGCGACTACATCCCTTGCCGTGGGTGCCGTCCTTGATCTGCCGCAAGAACGCGAAGCGCGCCGGATGCGGCTTGCGAGAGCCGGAAGTGCGTGGGAAGGCGGCGACACCGTGCAACGAGAGGAACGCGGTCGAGCGCGCGCGACTCGCCGGCCGCACGCTCCGATCGCGCGTCGACGGGCGGATTCCCACGCTCGCGCGACGTGCGTCGGACCCGGAACGGCGCGGCAGGCTAGGATCGGGAATCGAACGGCGATCACGGCGAGGAAGCGCAATGAGCCTACGAAGCGTCACCCAGGGAATCGCCGCGGCCGGCGCCGCGCTGGCTTCGCTCGTCACGCCCTCCGGCGCCCAAGCCGAGCTGAAGCCCGGCGATGCGGCGCCCGGCTTCACCGCGCCCGCCGCGCTCGCCGGCGAGGCCTTCGAGTTCTCGCTCGAGAAGGCGCTCGCCCGCGGGCCGGTCGTCGTCTACTTCTATCCGAAGGCATTCACGAGCGGGTGCACCATCGAGGCCAACCGCTTCGCGGAAGCGCAGGACGAATATCGGTCGCTGAACGCGACGGTGATCGGCATCTCGGGCGACGACATCGAGACGTTGAAGAAGTTCTCGGTGGCCGAATGCCGGAATCGCTTCGCCGTCGCATCCGACGCCGACGGCGCCATCATGAAGGCGTACGGCGCGGTGATGCCGCTGCTCAGCAGCTATGCGAAGCGGGTGTCGTACGTGGTCGGGACGGATGGGCGCATCGCCTATGCGTACTCGTCGATGAGCCCGGACGAGCACGTGCCGAACACGCTGGCGGCGCTGCGCGAGCTGGGTCGGCGCTAGCCGCCGAATCGGCGGCAGCGGCGCAGACGGCCCGCGCCTTCGGCGCCGGTCGCCGCTGCAAGGTGCCGCCACGGGCGGCCGGAGTGGTCGAACATCGATGCCAATCCCGCTCC
>DASWVL010000134.1:0-3721 GCA_036406255.1 Zeimonas sp. | reverse complement strand
AGATCCAGCTCACCGACGCGCTCGCGCGGCAGATCGAGTCGCCGGGCCTGCACGGCTACCGCTTCGGCGGCAAGCGCTTCGACTGCGGCAGCAAGCAGGGTTTCCTCACGGCCAACATCTACTTCGGACTGCGCTGAAGCGTACGCGCGGTACGATCGTCCTCAATGGGCGACCTACCGCGTGCGGAGGAACGCCGGCTGCAGCGCATGCAGCAGCGCGCCTTCGACTACTTCCTGCACGAGACGAATCCGGCCAACGGGCTCGTCGTCGACAAGACCGCCGAAAACTGGCCGGCGAGCATTGCGGCGACCGGGCTCGCGCTTTCGTGTTATCCGGTGGCCGTCGAACGCGGGTTCGTCGCGCGTGCGCAGGCGAGGGAACGTGTGCTCGCGACGCTGCGTTTCTTTCGCGACAGCGAGCAGGGCGAAGGCCCCGACGCCAGCGGATACCGCGGCTTCTACTACCACTTCCTCGACATGCAGAGCGGGCGCCGCGCGTGGCGCTGCGAGCTGTCGACCGTCGACACCGCGTTCCTCGTCGCGGGAATGCTGTGCGCCGCGCAGTACTTCGATTCCGACGAGAGCGACGAGCGCGAGCTGCGCGACATGGCGCGCGAGCTGTACGAACGAGTCGACTGGCGATGGGCGCTCGGCCGCTCGAAGACGATCGGCCACGGCTGGCGTCCCGAGTCGGGCCGGCTGCGCTACCGCTGGGAAGGCTACGACGAGGCGATGCTGCTGTACCTGCTCGCGCTCGGCTCGCCCACGCATCCGGTGCCGCCCGATGCATGGGCGGCCTGGTGTGCGTCCTATGAATGGATCCGCTACTACGACGTCGACTATCTCTATGCCGGGCCGCTGTTCACGCACCAGCTCTCGCACGTGTGGGTCGATTTCCGCGGGGTGCGCGATGCGTTCATGCGCGAGAAGGGCATCGACTACTTCGAGAACAGCCGGCGCGCAACGATCGTGCAGCATCGCTACGCGCGCGAGAACCCGCAGCGCTTCCACGGCTACGGCGAGAACGCCTGGGGCATCACGGCGAGCGACGGCCCCGGCCCGACGGTCCGACGGGTCGACGGCGTCCAGCGGCGCTTCTACGACTACAAGGGCCGCGGCGTGCCCTTCGGCCCCGATGACGGAACGCTCGCGCCGTGGGCGGTGGTCGCGTCGATGCCCTTCGCGCCGGAGATCGTGCTGCCGACGATCCATCACTGGATCGAACACCTGAAGCTGCACGACCGGTACCGCTACGGCTTTCGTGCCACCTACAACGCCACCTTCGCGCGCGCCGGATCGTCGCCCGGGTGGATCTCGCCCTGGCACTTCGGACTGAACCTCGGCCCGAACGTGCTGATGATCGAGAACCATCGCAGCGGTCTCGTCTGGGCGTTGATGCGCGGCTGCGCACCGTTCGTCGAAGGACTGCGTCGTGCCGGCTTCGAAGGCGGGTGGCTCGAGGCGGCGGGTGAACACCCCAGGCCCCGTGCACGACGGAGCCACGCCGCGTCCGATGCCGAATCGGATACGCCGGCGAGCGAAGCGAACGACCACCGGAGATCGACATGCAACTCGGAATGATCGGCCTCGGACGAATGGGGGCGAATCTCGCCACGCGCCTCGTGCGCGCCGGACATCGCGTCGTCGGCTACGACCCGGAGCCCGATGCGCGCCAGGCGCTTGCGCAGGGCGGCGGAGAGCCGGTCGACTCGCTCGAGAAGCTGGTCGCCGCGCTCGAGAAGCCGCGCGCCGTGTGGACGATGGTGCCCGCCGGCGCGATCACCGAGCGCACGATCGACGCGCTGCGCGGCCTGCTTGCGCGCGGCGACACGATCATCGACGGCGGCAACTCGTTCTACAAGGACTCGCAGCGGCGCGCGCGCGGCTGCGCCGAGCGCGGCGTCGACTTCGTCGACGCGGGAACGAGCGGTGGCGTCTGGGGTCTCGCCGAAGGCTACAGCCTCATGATCGGCGGCGACGAGGAAGTCGTCGAACGGCTGCGCCCGATCTTCGAGGCGCTCGCGCCGGCGCCCGATCGCGGCTGGGGGCATGTCGGCCCGAGCGGCGCGGGGCACTTCACGAAGATGGTGCACAACGGCGTCGAGTACGGCCTGATGCAGGCGTACGCCGAGGGCTTCTCGCTGCTCTCGCACAAGGCCGATTTCGATCTCGACCTGCACCAGGTGGCCGAGATCTGGCGCCACGGCAGCGTGGTGCGTTCGTGGCTGCTCGACCTCGCCGCGCGCGCCTTCGAGGAGAATCCGACGCTCGAAGGCATCGCGCCGTACGTCGAGGATTCGGGCGAGGGGCGCTGGACGGTGGCCGAGGCGATCGAGCTGAACGTTGCGGCGCCGGTCATCACGCAGTCATTGATCGAGCGGCTGCGCTCGCGCGATGACGATTCGTTCTCGGACAAGCTGCTCGCGGCGCTTCGGAATCAGTTCGGGGGGCACGCGATGCGGAAGGAGGAATCGTGAAGGTCGAGTTCCTGCTGCAGGCCGCATAAACGCCAGCGACGCGATGCAGCCAACCCGCTCCCCGCGCTGGCAAGTGTTCGCGACGCGCGATGCGCTCGAATCCGAAGCGGTTGCACGAATCGAAGGCGCTGCGAGGGACGCTCTCGCCAGCAACGGAACGTTCCGCATCGTGCTTGCTGGCGGCGAGACGCCCCGCAAGGTCTATCGCCGCCTCGTCGCTCTCGAGACGGACTGGTCGCGCTGGGCGGTGTATTTCGGCGACGAGCGATGCGTGCCTCGAAACGATGCGGGCCGCAACGACCGCATGGCGCTCGATGCGTGGCTCGGCCACGTTCCGGTTCCGCGCGATGCGCTTCATTCGATTCCCGCCGAGCACGGCCCCGTCGCCGGCGCCGATGCCTACCGTCGAACGCTCGCCGGGGTCGGCGACTTCGATCTCGTGCTGCTCGGCCTCGGGGAGGATGGACATACGGCGAGCCTCTTTCCGGGTGCGCATGACCGCGGCGAGGGCGCGGACGCGCCCGACGTGCTGCCGGTCTTCGATGCGCCGAAGCCGCCCTCCGAGCGCGTGTCGATGAGCGCCGCGCGACTGGGCAGATCGCACGCGGTGCTGTTTCTCGTGACGGGCGAGTCGAAGCGCGACGCGGTGCGTCGTTGGCGCGCCGGCGAGGACATTCCGGCGGCATCGATTCGTTGCCCAGCGGGCGCGGACGTGTTGATTGAGCCTGTGGCGTTCGGCGCATGACCTGCATGCGAGAGACAAAGGCACACGTGGCGCTGTCTACGACGTGCTCGCGCATCTCGCCTCCTCTGTCGTGCGTAGATCCATTTCGGAGAAGATTCGGAACGGATCCACACGGGGTGCCGCTCATGGATGAACCCACGGTCAACCTGTCGATCAAGGCAGTTCCGCTCGAACTCGCCCAGCGCCTGCGGGAGCGAGCCGCACGGAATCACCGTTCCTTGCAGCGCGAATTGATGGCGATCATCGAAGCAGCGGCGGGCGCGGCCGACACCCCGTCGTCGATCGCTTCGGCCGGCTTCTTCCGACGCAAGCCGCGCGAGGCGATAAGGTCGATCGATGAGGTGGTCGATTCGCTTCGTGCTCGTTTCCCGGATCCGCCGGCAGACGCGCCGTTGGGGGTCGACATCATCCGGGCAGCGAGAGACGGCCGTTGAGCCGCCGCGCACGATCCGGCGACGTGCAGCTGCACGTCGCCGAGCCTCCGGCGGCGTATCGCGTGC
>DASWVL010000133.1:0-9703 GCA_036406255.1 Zeimonas sp. | reverse complement strand
GAGCGGCGTGCGCTTCGCCTTGTCGGCGACCAGCTCGACGCACGCCATCAGTCCGATGCCGCGCACGTCGCCGACCGAGCCGAATCGCTCGACGAAAGGCGCGAGCCGCGACATCAGGTGCTCGCCCTGCACGCGCGCGTTGTCGACCACCTTCTCGCGCTCGAGGATGTCGAGCGCGGCGAGCGCCGAGGCGCACGCCACCGGATGTCCGCTGTACGTGTAGCCGTGCATCAGCGCGCCGGAACCCGACTCGTCGCCGAGGAACGCGTCGGCGATGCGCTCGCCGACCGCGGTGGCGCCCAGCGGCACGTACCCCGAGTTGATCCCCTTCGCCAGGCACATCAGGTCGGGCTTGACGCCCCACAGCCGCGAGCCGAACCACGAGCCGGTCCGACCGAAACCGGTGACGACCTCGTCGGCGATCAGCAGCACGCCATGCCGGTCGCACACCTCGCGCACCAGCGGCCAGAAGTTCGGCGGCGGCACGACGACGCCGCCGGCGCCCTGCACCGGCTCGGCGATGAAGGCGGCCACCGTGTCGGGGCCCTGGAAGCGGATCTCGCGATCGAGCAGCTCCGCGCAGATCTCGCCCAGGCGCGTCGCATCGTCGGTGTAGGGGTTTCGGTACGTCCACGGCGTGTCGATGTGGAAGCACCCGGGAAGCAGCGGCTCGTAGGCGCGGCGGAACGACGTGTTCCCGTTGACCGACATGCCGCCGAAATGCACGCCGTGGTAACCCTGCTTGAGCGCGATGAACTTGTGGCGGTCGGCCTGGCCGACGAGCTTCCAGTACTGGCGCGCGATCTTCAGCGCGCCCTCCACGGCGTCCGAGCCGCCGCTGGAGAACGCGACGCGCGACATCCCCTCGGGGGCGAGCAGCGACACGAGCCGGGCCGACAGCTCGATCGCGCGCGGGTGCGTCGTGCCGCGAAAGCACGAGTAGTACGCCAGCTCGTCGAGCTGCTCGACGATCGCGCGCTTGATCTCCTCGCGTCCGTAGCCGAGGTTGATGTTCCACAGCCCGCCCACGCCGTCGACGACGCGATGGCCGTCGACGTCGGTGATCCAGACGCCGTCGCCACGCTCGACGATGATCGGCGGCTGCTCCTGCATCTGGCGCGGGTGCGCCATCGGATGCCACAGGTAGCGCGCGTTGTCGGCGCGCAGCGTCTCGCTTCGCTTCACTTTGCTTCCTCGCAGTCGTTCGTCTCGAGCCCGAGCTGCCGGCGCACCGACGCGAAGCACGCATCGGCCGAGGCGACGTCGAAATGCACGGCCTCGATGCCCAGCCGCCGCGCACCCTCGACGTTGCGCAGCTGGTCGTCGACGAACAATACGCGCCGCGCGCTCATGCCGAGCGCGTCGAGCGCCAACGCATACGCGCGCGGATCGGGCTTCAGGATGTGCGTGTGCGTCGCGTCGACGAGCACGTCGATGTCGCGCAGCAGATCGAGTCGATCCATGAACGAACGGCCCCAGTACAGCTCGAGCTCGTTCGACAGGATGCCCACGCGCAGGCCCGCGGCGCGTGCTGCGGCAACGGTTCGACGCGCCGACTCGCGCACGGCGTGGTTCGGGTCGTCGCCGCGGATCGCCTGGAAGAACTCGAGCGGCGTCCACTGCGGCTGGCCGACCATCGATCCGACCTCGGCCGCGCGCCGCGACCAGTAGTCGCGCTCGCTGATCTCGCCGCGTTGCATGCTCCGCCACAACGGATCGGTGGCGGGGTCGACCGGGCCGAGCCAGCCGAGGGTGCCGTGCGCGAGGCCCAGTGCCCGCTCCGAGTCGCGATGCCGCTCGAAGGCGGTGAAGGTGACGACGCTGCCGAAGTCGAGCAGCAGTGCGTCGAACTTGCGCGCCTGCCCGCCGTCGACCGCCCCCGACCCGATTTCCGCCAGCATGGCCTCGCTCTGGATCCCGTTCACCTCAGCTTCTCTCCATACGACGATCCGGGTGGCACACGCGACCTTCGACGGCCTGCTGCAGGAGATCGGAAACCATCATGCGGTCGTTCTTTCGCGGCGAAGTGGCGACCGAGTGTGCAGCAACGCCCAATTGGTTGTCAACGAAACGAATAGATGAATCGGTCGGCCGCGGCCGATTGCATCGTCCCGCCGGGTCGACCGCTCGGTTCGGGTCGATGCGATCGATTCGCAGGCATGCGCGGTCGACATCGAAATCTGTTGCGACGACAACGATCCGATGGTAGAACGGCACGTCGAAGCGTTCGTCCGAAACGCACCGCCGCCCAGGAGACCCGATGGCCATCGAACCCTCGCATTCGCATCGCGGCGGCCTGCGGCTGCACGCACTCGTCGCCACCGCCGTCGGCGTGGTCGTCGTGCAGAGCACGATGATCAGCATGCTCAACGGCGCCGGACTGGGCGCGCTGAACTACCTCGTCGCCATCGGCCTCGCCGCGCTGCTCGCCGCGAGCTACGTGCTGTCGTTCGCCGAGCTTTCGCTGATGCTTCCGCGCGCCGGATCGGTGAGCGCGTACACGCAGGCGGCGATCGGCCCGGGGCCGGCCATCATCGCCGCGCTGTCGGGCTACGTCGCGGTCGCGATGCTCGGCATCCCGGCCGAGCTGATCCTCGTCGACGCGCTCGCGGAACAGCTCGCTCCGGGATTCGCGCAGGCGATGGGGCAGCCCAGCCTGCTGCTGCTGGCGCTGTTCTGCCTGCTGAACCTGCGCGGCATCGACGCGTTCGCGCGCCTGCAGAGCGTGCTCGTCACCGTGATGTTCGTCGGCATCCTGGTGATCGGCTTCTCGGGCGCACTGAGCGGCAACGTCGCCGCCGTCGTCGCGGCGCAGCCGTTCGAGCCCTCGGCAGCGCTCGCGCTGGTCGCCCTCGCGATCTGGGGGCTGGTCGGGCTCGAGTTCGTCTGCCCGATGATCGGCGAAGCGCACAACCCGAAGCGCGACGTTCCCCGCGCGATGTTCATCGGACTCGTGCTGATCGTCGTCGCCTACGGCATGTATTGCACGGCCGGCCTGGCGATGCTTGCGCCGCAGGCGCTCGGCTCGGCCACGCCGCACGTGGAGCTGGCGCTGGCGATCTTCGGCGAGCCGGCCCGCATCGGCTTCGCGTTGCTCGCGATCCTCGGCAGCGCGACGCTGCTCAACACGGTGCTGGCGAGCGTCTCGCGCATGGTGCAGGGCATGGCGCAGAGCGGCCAGCTGCCGGCGCTGTTCGCGCGCGAGAACCGGGCCGGCGCGCCCGCGCCGGCGCTCGTCGCACTCGCGCTGGCGATCGGCGCCGTGCGCGTACCGCTCGGCATGGACGCCGGCTCGATCCTCTCGCTCACCGTCGCGGCGGCCGGCTGCTGGCTGATCGCGTATATCATCGTGCACGTCGATCTCGTCGTTCTTCGCTATCGCCTGCCCGATACGCCGCGTCCATTCCGCTCGCCGTGGTTCCCGGTTCCGCAATTGCTGGGCATTCTCGGCATGGGTTACGTGTTCCTGAACATCTCTCCCACCCCCGAACTCGCCGCGCCGATCTACCGCAACGTCGCCTGGATGCTCGGCATCACCTGTGCGTTCGCGCTCTTCTGGACGCTCGGCGTGCAGCGCCGCAACCCGTTCCGCGCCGTGCCCTTGCCGACCACCGCCCCGAGCGTCGCGGCGCCGATCGCTCCGATGGCCGCTGCCGAATGAGCGGATCGCGCGCCGTGCGCAAGCCTGCTTCGCCGCACGCCCGGCGCAACGTCGCGCAGGCGCTGCCCAGCGGCGGCGATGCGCTGTGGCTGCACGAGTTCATTCCGTACAAGCTCGCGGTCGTCGCCAATCGGCTGAGCCAGTCGATCGGCGCGCTCTTCGAGGAACGCTTCGGCATCCAGATCCCGGAATGGCGCATCCTGATGGCGCTGCACGCGCACGGGCCCACTGCGCCCAACGAGGTCGTCGAGCACACCAGCATGGACAAGGCGCGCGTCAGCCGCGCACAGCGTCGGCTCGTCGAGCTCGATCTCGTCGCGGTCAGCGAAGACCCGCGCGACCGCCGCCGGCTGGTGCTGTTCCTCACCAAGAAGGGAACGGCGATGTGCCGCTCGATCATTCCCGAAGTGCGGCAGATGGAGACGTGGTTCCTCGACGTGCTCGACGCGCGCGAGCGCGAGACACTCGACCGCGTGCTCACCCGGCTGTTCGATCGAAGCCAGGAGCTGCGCGAGGCCGGCGGGCGGCCTCCCGTCGACGGCGCGAAGGACCGCACGGGCGGCTGAACGCCGCTGCAGGCCGTCGCCTGCAGGCGGGTGCACCGGCGAGCGGCGCTACACCATTCGCGACGGAAGCCCGGGACGAGCCCTCACGAGCGGCGTGCGGTGGCGCGTGGATAGAATGGCGCGTTCGCGCCGGTCACGCTCCGTCCTCTCCGGAAACTCCGCACGCCTTGCGCATCACCCGCCTCATCCGGATCCTCTTCGTCGCCTGGCGCTACGGACTCGACGAGATCGCCGTCTCCGGTGCCGCCGCCACGACCGGCTCTCGCTGGGCGCTCGCCGCAGGCCGCGTGCTGCGTTTCGGGCGCCGGCTCGATGCGCCGGCCGGCGCGCGGCTGCGGCAGGCGCTCGAGAGCCTCGGTCCGATCTTCGTGAAGTTCGGCCAGGTGCTCTCCACGCGGCGCGACCTGCTGAGCGCGGAGATCGCCGACGAACTGGCGCTGCTTCAGGACCGCGTCCCGCCCTTCCCCGGTGCGCTCGCCGTGCGCGAGATCGAGCGCGGGCTGCGCCGCCCGATCGATGCGCTGTTCGACGTCTTCGAGCTGGAGCCGATCGCCTCGGCATCGATCGCCCAGGTGCATCTCGCCAGGCTGAAGGACGGCCGGGAGGTCGCCGTGAAGGTGGTGCGCCCCGGAATGGCGGCGGTCATCGGTCGCGACCTCGAGCTGCTGCGCACCGCGGGCAGCCTGCTCGTGCGCGTGTCGGCCGATGCACGCCGACTGCGCCCGCTCGACGTCATCGACGAATTCGACACCTACCTGCATGACGAGCTGGACCTGATCCGCGAAGGCGCGAACGCGAACCAGCTGCGCCGCAACTTCGAGGGAACGCGGCTGCTGCGCGTGCCCGAGATCCACTGGGACTGGTGCGCGGCGAACGTGCTGACGATGGAGCGCATGCGCGGCATCCCGATCAGCCAGATCGAGCGCATGCGCGAGATGGGCATCGACCTGAAGCGGCTCTCGCGCGAAGGCGTCGAGATCTTCTTCACGCAGGTGTTCCGCCACGGCTTCTTCCACGCCGACATGCACCCGGGCAACATCCTCGTCGGCGCCGAAGGCGACGACTTCAACCGCTACATCGCGCTCGACTTCGGTATCGTCGGCACGCTCTCCGAGTTCGACAAGGACTACCTGGCGCAGAACTTCCTCGCGTTCTTCCGGCGCGATTACCGTCGCGTCGCGGAGCTGCACGTCGAGTCGGGTTGGGTTCCGCCCGACACCCGCGTCGAGGACCTCGCCGGCGCGGTGCGCGCGTGCTGCGAGCCGTTCTTCGATCGCCCGCTGAAGGAGATCTCGCTCGGCCTGGTGCTGCTGCGCCTGTTCCAGGCGTCGCGTCGGTTCAACGTCGAGATCCAGCCGCAGCTCGTGCTGCTGCAGAAGACGTTGCTGAACATCGAAGGGCTGGGTCGCCAGCTCGACCCCGAACTGGACCTGTGGGTCACCGCCAAGCCGATCCTCGAGCGCTGGATGCAGGAGCAGGTCGGGCTGGCCGGCCTGCTCGAGCGCGTGCGCATCGAGGCGACGCACTGGAGCCGGATGCTGCCCGAGCTGCCCCGGCTGGCGCACCAGGCGCTCACGCGCGAGGCGCATCCCACGACCGACCCGCTCACACGCGCGCTCGAGCGCCTGACGCGCGAGCAGCGCGAGATGCGCCGCTGGATCGCGGTGCTCGCGATGCTCGTGACGGCCGCCGTCGTTTTCGAGGCGATTCGCTGGCTCGTCTAGCAGCTAGGCGCCCACGTCCGGCGCAAAATCGGGTAAGGTTTCGCGCCTTTTTCAGCGACTGCGCCGATGTTGACCACGCTGGTGATGATCTATCTGGCCGTGACCGTCGGAATCGGCCTGTACGCCGCGCAACGCGTCCGGAGTTCGAAGGACTACCTGGTCGCCGGGCGCAGCCTGCCGCTGTACATGAACATGGCGACGGTGTTCGCCACCTGGTTCGGCGCCGAGACCGTGCTCGGCGTATCGTCGACCTTCCTGCGCGACGGCCTCGGCGGCGTCGTCGCCGACCCCTTCGGCGCCGCGTTCTGCCTGATCATCGTCGCGCTCGTCTTCGCCCGGCCGTTCTACCGGATGGAGCTGCTGACGATCGGCGACTTCTACCGGAAGCGCTACAACCGCACGGTCGAGATCGGCACCGGGCTGGCAATCACGCTGTCGTACCTGGGCTGGACGTCGGCGCAGATGGTCGCGCTCGGCATCGTTTTCAACACGTTGTCGGGCGGCTCGATCCCGCTGTCGCAGGGCATCGTGCTGGGCGCGGCGGTCGTGCTCGTCTACACGCTCTTCGGCGGGATGTGGTCGGTCGCCTTCACCGACCTGTTCCAGACCGTCATCATCATCGCCGGGCTGCTCTACATTGCGGCCCTGCTCGGTGGCATGGCGGGCGGCCTCGGCGCGGTCTGGGACGCCGCCGTGCGCGAGGGCAAGCTCGATTTCTGGCCGAGCGCGAACCTGAAGGACTGGATTGCGTTCGTCGCCGCGTGGGCCACGATGGCGATCGGCTCGATCGCGCAGCAGGACGTCTTCCAGCGCGTCACCTCGGCGAAGAACGAGAACGTCGCGGTGCGCGGCACGCTGCTCGGCGGCACCTTCTACCTGTTCTTCGCCTTCGTGCCGATGTTCATCGCCGTCTCGGCGGTGCTGATCGAGCCAGAGAAGGTGCGAGCAGTGCTCGCCGACGACAGCCTCGACTTCCAGCTCATCCTGCCGCAACTGATTTTGAACCAGACGCCGATGTTCGCGCAGGTGATGTTCTTCGGCGCGCTGCTGTCGGCGATCCTGTCGACGGCCAGTGGCGCCCTGCTCGCGCCCACCGCCGTCTTCACCGAGAACGTGCTGCGCCCGCTGCTCGGCGGGCGGATCGCCGACCATCAGATGCTCGTGCTTCTGCGCATGGTGCTCGTGATCTTCGCGCTGTGCGTGATGCTGTTCGCACTGAACAGCGAGTCCTCGATGTTCCAGATGGTGCAGAATGCCTACAAGGTCACGCTCGTCGCCGCGTTCACGCCGCTCGCCTTCGGGCTGTTCTGGCGACGCGCCACCCCCCAGGGCGCGATGATGTCGGTCCTCTTCGGGCTCGTCGCCTGGGGCATCGCCGAGCTGACCGCCCCCGATGCGCTGATCCCGCCGCAGTTCGTCGGACTCGCGGCATCGATCTTCGGGATGGTCTTCGGCTCGCTCGCCCCGCGGATCGCCGGCGGAGCGGGACACCCCGACGCGGTCCACGGCAAGACAGCGCACTGAGGCCGCGACTCGACCCCGCGCGGCAATCCCGGAAGCGACGGGAGACCGCGTACGCGTGTTAAGCTTTTCGACAAGCGCCGCGACGGTCGCTTTCAACTTATTGAATATCCAAGAGAAAAGTGAACGTCGTCATCCTCGCCGCCGGGATGGGAAAGCGGATGCGCTCGGCGCTTCCGAAGGTACTGCACCCACTCGCCGGCAAGCCTCTGTTGCAGCACGTCGTCGACGAAGCACGGGAGCTCGATCCGCGCACGATCATCGTCGTCTATGGACACGGCGGCGAAGCGGTGCCGCAGACGATCACCGGTAGCGACCTGAAGTGGGTGCGGCAGGAGCCGCAACTGGGTACCGGGCACGCAGTGCAGCAGGCCGCGCCGCTGCTCGACGAAGACGTCCCGACGCTGGTGCTGTACGGCGACGTGCCGCTGATCGCCGGGGAGACACTCGATCGCCTGGCGCAGGCGGCCGGAAACGACGCACTCGCACTGCTCACCGTCGAACTCGAAGATCCGTCCGGTTACGGGCGGATCGTGCGGGAAGGCGGGCGGATCGTTCGCATCGTCGAACATCGCGACGCCGACGAGGCGCAGCGGGCGATCCGCGAGATCAACACGGGGATTCTCGTCGCGCCCACGCCGGCCCTGAAGCGCTGGCTCGCGACACTGGGCAACGACAACGCACAAGGCGAGTATTACCTCACCGACATCGTCGCGTCGGCCGTCGATGATGGCGTCCGTGTCGTTTCCGCCCACCCGCGACACGCGTACGAGACGCTCGGCGTGAACAGCAAGCTGCAGCTCGCGCAACTCGAACGACTTTTCCAGGCCCGGGTCGCCGAGCGGCTGATGGAGGAAGAAGGCGTTCGGCTGGCCGATCCCGGCCGGCTCGACGTACGCGGCCGGCTGCGCTGCGGTCGCGACGTGTCGATCGACATCGGCTGCGTGTTCGAAGGCGAGGTCGAGCTGGGCGACGGCGTCGCGATCGGGCCCTACTGCACGATTTGTTCGTCGAGCATCGGCGCGGGCACTCGCGTGCTGCCGTATTCACACATCGAGGGCGCCGCAGTCGGTGCCCATGCACGCATCGGCCCGTTCGCGCGGCTGCGACCCGGCACCGAACTGGGCGACGCGACACACGTGGGCAACTTCGTCGAGATGAAGAATACGAGGATGGGCGCCGGATCGAAGGCGAACCACCTCGCCTACGTCGGCGACGCGACGATCGGCGAGCGCGTGAACATCGGCGCCGGCACGATCACCTGCAACTACGACGGCGTGAACAAGTATCGAACAGTGATCGACGACGACGCGTTCATCGGCAGCGACTCGCAACTCGTCGCGCCGGTTCGCGTGGCGCCGGGACGACTCTCACGCGCGACGCGCCCGAGGGACGGCTGACGCTGTCGCGCGTGAAGCAGGTCACGATCGACTCGTGGAAGCGGCCGGCACCCAAGAAGGCCGGATAATCGGATCACGCGCAGGCAAGCGCGTCCGGCGGCCCGTGATGGCCGGTGGGCGGCACCGGCGCACAGGAGCAGTCGGCAACATGTGTGGAATCGTCGGGGCGGTCGCCCAGCGCAACGTCGTGCCGATCCTCATCGAGGGTCTGCGCAAGCTCGAATACCGCGGCTACGACTCGGCCGGAATCGCCATCCTCAACGGGGCGATGGACCGCGTGCGCTCGGTGGGGCGCGTCTCCGACCTCGAAGCACGCGCGCGCGAAATGCGCGCGATCGCGCCGACGGGAATCGCGCACACCCGGTGGGCCACGCACGGCGGCGTTTCCGAGAAGAACGCGCATCCGCATTTCTCGTCGCGCGGCGGGGTCGAGGTCTCGGTCGTGCACAACGGGATCATCGAGAATCACGAAGCATTGCGTGCCCGGCTCGTCCAGGCCGGCTACCAGTTCGCCAGCGACACCGACACAGAAGTCATCGCACACCTGCTGCACAGCCACGTCGCGAGCGGGCTGAAGCTCTTCGAAGCGGTGCAGCGCACGGTGCGCGACCTCGAAGGTGCGTACGCGATCGCGGCGATCCACGCCGGCGAGCCACATACGGTCGTCGGGTCGCGCCGAGGCTCTCCGCTGCTGCTCGGCGTGGGCGAATCGAACGCCGGCGGCAGCGAGAATTTTCTTGCTTCCGACACTTCGGCGCTGCTGCAGGTGACGCGTCGCGTCGCGTACCTGGAGGACGGCGACGTCGTCCGCATCGGCACCGACGGCTACTC
>DASWVL010000132.1:0-3457 GCA_036406255.1 Zeimonas sp. | reverse complement strand
CGGCGAGCGCCGAGTTCGACAGGTCGAGGTCGACGTAGACGTAGCGGCAGTACCTGCGAAGGGTGTCCAGCTCGATCTGGCTGTCGACGAGGAAGCCCTGCAGCAGGAACGGCGTGTCGAGCCAGGGGCGGTCCAGCTCGGCGACGAACATGCCCTTCTGCAGACTCTCCACCGGAATCTGGTAGCGCTTCATCGAGGCCAGGCCCGGAGCGGGCAGTGTCGTGGACATCGTTCGGGCGCGCGGCAGGGCGGCACTTCTCCGTGTTGGGGCCCGATGGTAACGACCGCCGCGCGCAGCGTCGCAGCGCGCCGCGCCGCCGGTCGGGTCATCGACCACACCGTCCGACGAACGGCTCGATGACGGCTCCCGGCGGGCGCGGTGCCTCAGCCCGGCGCGGGAGAGGGCACCAGCGCCTCGAGGATCGCCACCGTGGGCGCCGCCTGGTTCAGCGTGTAGAAGTGCAGGCCCGGTGCGCCCTCCGCGAGCAGCCTGCGGCACATCGACGCGACGACCTCGGCGCCGAAGGCGCGGATCGCCTCGACGTCGTCGCCGCAAGCCGCCAGTTCGAGCCGGATCCAGCGCGGGATCTCCGCACCGCACGAGTCGCAGAAGCGCGCGAGTTGCGAGAAGTTCGAGATCGGCATGATGCCCGGCACGATCGGCGCGTCGATGCCCAGGCGCGCGGCCGAATCGCGGAATCGCAGGTATGCGTCGGCGTTGAAGAAGAGCTGCGTGATGGCCGAGTCGGCGCCGGCGCGCATCTTCGCGGCGAAGGCGAGCAGGTCGTCGCGCGGCGTGCGTGCCTGCGGATGCGTTTCCGGGTATGCCGCCACCTCGATGTGGAAGCGGTCGCCGGTTTCGGCGCGCACGAACGCGACCAGGTCGCTCGCGTAGCGGAAGTCGCCGCCGCCGCGCATTCCCGAAGGCAGGTCGCCGCGCAGCAGCACCAGCCGGCGGATGCCGCGTTCGCGATACAGCGCGAGCAGCTCGCGCACGGACTGGCGCGACGCACCGACGCACGACAGGTGCGGCGCCACGGTGCGTCCCTCGGCGACGATCTCGAGCACGGTGGCGACCGTCTTCTCGCGCGTGGCCCCGCCCGCGCCGTAGGTGACGCTGTAGAACGCCGGCGCGAAGCGTGCGAGCGCCTCGCGAGCGTCGCGCAGCTTCTCGACGCCCGGTGCCGTGTTCGGCGGGAAGAATTCGAAGCTGATCGTCGGCTCCCCACTCGCCTGCGTGCTCATCTGCGTGCTCTCAGTTGCGTACGCTCACTTGCGTGCGGCCACGAAGAACTCCCGGTTGCCGTCGCCGCCGGCGATCGGGCTGTCGAACCAGTCTTCGGGAGTCCACCCGCTGCCGCGTGCCGACGCTTCGATGCGGGCGCGCAGTTCACCGTGGCGTTCGCCGTCCCGCACGACTCCGCGGCGGTCCACGGCGCCCGGGCCCAGCTCGAACTGCGGCTTGACGAGCGCCAGCAGCTGCCCGCCCGTCCGGACGAGCGCGAAGGCCGGGGCGAACGCATGGGCGAGCGAGATGAACGACAGGTCGGCGACGACGAGATCGAAGCCGCGCGGCGGAAAGGCGTCGCCGAGCGTCGCCGCATCTAGCGTGCGCACGTTCACGCCCTCGAGGGCGCGCACCCGCGGGTCGGCACGCAGCGACTCGTGGAGTTGCCCGTGACCGACGTCGACGCCGACGACGCGCTCGGCACCGGCGTGCAGCAGGCAATCGGTGAAGCCGCCGGTGCTCTGGCCGAGATCGAGGCACGCGAGTGTGCGCACGTCGATGCCGCTGTGCGCGAGCGCGCCTTCGAGCTTCAGCCCGCCGCGCGACACGTAGCGCAGTTCGGCGTCGTCGTCGATGCGCAGCTCGCAGTCGTCGGGCAGGTCGTCGCCGGACTTGCGCGGAGCGGCCCAGCCGGCCGGCGAGCGCCAGCGAACCGCGCCTCGCGCGATCAGCCGCTGCGCGGCCGAGCGCGACGGCGCCAGGCCGCGTTCGACGAGGAGCAGGTCGGTGCGAGCCACGACCGCGGCGGCGCGTCAGTACCGATAGCTGTCGCTCTTGTACGGGCCTTCGACCGGCACGCCGATGTATGCGGCCTGCTGCGGGGTCAGCTCGGTGAGCATCGCCCCGAGCTTCTTCAGCTGCAGCCGCGCGACCTTCTCGTCGAGGTGCTTCGGCAGTACGTAGACCTTGCCCGGCTGGTAGCGCTCGGGATGCGAGAACAGTTCGATCTGCGCGATCGTCTGGTTGGCGAACGACGAGCTCATCACGTACGACGGGTGGCCCGTGCCGCAGCCCAGGTTCACCAGCCGACCTTCGGCGAGCAGGATGATCCGCTTGCCGTCGGGGAAGATCACGTGGTCGACCTGCGGCTTGATGTTCTCCCAGCGGCACTGCTTCAGCGACGCGATGTCGATCTCGTTGTCGAAGTGGCCGATGTTGCAGACGATCGCCTGGTCCTTCATCGCCTGCAGGTGCTCGTGCCGGATGACGTCGCGGTTGCCGGTGGCGGTGACGAAGATGTCCGCCTTGTCGGCCGCGTACTCCATCGTCACGACGCGATAGCCTTCCATCGCCGCCTGCAACGCGCAGATCGGATCGCATTCGGTGACCCACACCTGCGCCGAGAGCGCGCGCAGCGCCTGCGCCGAGCCCTTGCCGACGTCGCCGTAGCCGGCGACGAGCGCGATCTTGCCGGCGATCATCACGTCGGTGGCGCGCTTGATGCCGTCGACGAGCGACTCGCGGCAGCCATAGAGGTTGTCGAACTTGCTCTTCGTGACCGAGTCGTTGACGTTGATCGCGCGGAACGCCAGTTCGCCGCGTGCCGACATCTGGTACAGCCGATGCACGCCGGTGGTCGTCTCCTCGGTGACGCCGACGATCGACGCGCGCTGGCGCTCGTACCACTGGGGGTCCTTCTCGAGCCTGCGGCGGATCGACGCGAAGAGCGCCTTCTCCTCCTCGCTCTTCGGGCTGGCGAGCAGCGACGGATCCTTCGCGGCCTGGGCGCCGAGGTGGACGAGCAGCGTGGCGTCTCCGCCGTCGTCGAGGATCATGTTCGACGTGCCGCCGCCGGGCCAGTCGAAGATGCGGTGCGTGTAGTCCCAGTACTCGTCGAGCGACTCGCCCTTGACGGCGAACACCGGCACGCCCGCCGCGGCGATCGCCGCGGCGGCGTGGTCCTGCGTCGAGAAGATGTTGCACGACGCCCAGCGCACCTGCGCACCGAGCGCGGTGAGCGTCTCGATGAGGACGGCGGTCTGGATCGTCATGTGCAGCGAGCCGGAGATTCGAGCGCCCTTCAGCGGCTGCGCGGCGGCGTATTCCTCGCGGATCGCCATCAGGCCCGGCATCTCCGTTTCGGCGATGCGGATTTCCTTGCGGCCCCAGTCGGCGAGGCCCGGATCGGCGATGCGGAAATCGGCGACGGCTTGGGGTTTCGGTACGGCG
>DASWVL010000131.1:0-11885 GCA_036406255.1 Zeimonas sp. | reverse complement strand
GCGAGCGCGGCGAAGGTCATCAGCGACAGCGCGTTCGTCGGTCCGGTGACCGTGTGCAGCGACGAGCCGAACAGCGCCGCGACGATGGTCGGCACGATCGCGGCGTACAGGCCGTGCTCGGGCGGCAGGCCGGCGAGCGTCGCGAAGGCGAGTGCCTGCGGCAGCACGAGGAACGCGCCGACCAGACCGGCGAGCGCATCGGCGCGCAGGCTGCTGCGCCCGACGCGCGGCCACCAGCGAAGCGCGGGCAACGCGCGCAGTGCGAGGGGCCGCGGGATCATTCTGCGTTGCGGTCGCCGATGCACGCGGCGAGCCGTTGCGCGAGCCGGCCGTGCCGTTCGGTGCGCGTGAGCGCCGCGGCCGCGACGGCGTCGGACTCGGCCCAGATCGCAAGGCGATTGCGCGCACGCGTGATGCCGGTGTAGACGAGTTCGCGCGTGTTCAGCGCGTGACCCTGCGGCGCGAGCACGAGCGCCACCGACTCGAACTCCGAACCCTGCGACTTGTGGACCGTCATCGCCCACGCGTCCTCGCAGGCAGGCATCTGCGCGACGGGGAACAGGCGGGGTGCCTCCGCACCCGCAAACGCGACGACGAGGTCGCCGCCGGCAGCGTCGTCGGCGTCCGGTCGGGGGACGCAGACGCCGACGTCGCCGTTGAACAACCCGAGCGCCGGGCGATTCGCCGTCACGAGTACGAGACGTCCGGCATACCAGGGCGCGAACGCCGGCCCGCCCGCCCCGCTCGATCGCGCCGCATGATGACGCACTGCGGCCGCGATCCGACGATTGAGCGCGACGCTGCCGAGCGGCCCCTGGCGCAGCGCCGTCAGGACGCGATGCCGCTCGCAGGCAGCGAGCACCTGCGCCGGCGTGGAGCGGGCGTCGATCGCCTCGCGCACTTCGGCCCACGCGGCCAGCGCGTCGTCGACGATCGCCGCCGGATCGGGCCGGCGCAGCGCGATCGCCGCGGGCCAGCGAGACGCCCCCGGTCCGCAGCGCACGCTCTCTCGCCGCGAAGCGTCGCGGACCTGCACCGCCAGTTCCACGATGTGCGCTGCGTCCTTCTGCCGGTGGTTGCGCAGCAGTTCGACCATCGCGTCACCGGCGCTCGCGCACAGGTCGGCGAACACCGCTCCCGCCTCGACCGATGCCAGCTGGTCTCGATCGCCCGCCAGCACGAGTCGCACGTTCGGACCCGCGGCCGAGACGAGCGCCGCGGCGATCTCGATGTCGAGCATCGACGCTTCGTCGACGAGGACGAGGTCGTAGTCGAGCGACGGCGGCTGGTCCCACGCGGGCGCCGCGACGACGCTGCCGGCACGCAGGCCGAGAAGTCGGTGCACCGTCATTCCCGCCTCGGGCAGGCGCGCACGCAGTTCGCCCGCCGGATCGAGGCGCGCCAGTTGATTCGACAGCGACTGCCCGAGCCGCGCGGCAGCCTTGCCCGTGGGAGCGGCGAACGCGACGCGCGCATCGGGCGCGAGCCGCGCGAACGCGACGAGCAGCCGCGCGAGCGTCGTCGTCTTGCCCGTGCCCGGCCCGCCGGAGAGCAGCGTGAGCCGGTGCCCCAGCCCGCGCAGCAGTGCCCGTCGCTGCGCGTCGTCGGCCTCGGCGGGCGCGAACAGCGAATCGACGACGCCGGCAACTGCGCTCGCCTCGCCGAGCGGGGCAGGCACGTCCAGCTCGGCGATCCGCTCGGCGAGCCGCTGCTCGGCGCGCCACAGTCGTTGCAGGTAGAGCGCATCGCCGTCGAGCACGAGAGGCGCCTCGCGCACGTTCCCGGCGGCGTCGACCGCCGGGCTCGAGACGAGCCTTTCGCGCTGCGCGCGATCGGACACCGTGATGCAGACGTGCCCCGCGTCGGCGTGCATCCAGGCGTGCTGCGCCCATCTGCCGACGAGCGCGGCGACATCGGCGCTGCCGCCCGTTCGCGCGTGGAGCCGGGCCACCGCGTCGCCGAACGCCCGCGCGACCCGCTCGCCGGCTTTCGCTTCGATTCGCGTCTCCCGCGTCATCGCGTTCGTCCTGTGCGGCCGCCGTCGAAGAGCCGGTCGAGCCGCTCGATCGTGCGCGCGCCCGGTCGGCTCGCGTACACACCGGGAACCGGCACGCGCGGATCGGTGGGAATCGCGAGGCCGGCACCGCGCAGGAAGACGTAGAACACCCCGCCGAACGAACGTTCGTAGTCGTAGCCCGGCAACGAGCGCCGCAACCATCGATGCACGGCGAGCGCATACAGGCTCGCCTGCAGCGGGTACGCGTGCGTGCGCATCGCCCGGGCGAGCGCCGCCGGCCGGTACGCCGCAGCGTCGTCGCCGAGGTGATTGCTCTTCCAGTCGACGATGTACCAGCGGCCCTCGTGTTCGAAGACCAGGTCGACGAAGCCACGCAGGAAGCCGCTCCAGCGGCGCTGCCCCGCCTGCGCGTCGATCGGAAGGTCTTCGCCGAGCGCCTCTACGAGCGCGCGGTCGGACACGTCGCGGCCCGTCAAATGGAACTCCATCTCGCGCAGCTGGCGCGCGCGTGGCACCGAGGCGAGCGCGAAGCGCGTGCCGCCGGCGGGCTGCAACGGCACGCGCAGCGCATCGTCGAGCCAGTCACGCACGTGCGGCGCCTCGGAGCGCCGGTATCCGCAACGACCGAGCCACTGTGCGACGAGCTGCAGGTCGAGCGGCGCATCGAACGCGGCCTGCTCGAGGATGCCGTGCAGGCACACGCCGGCCTGCGCGCCCGCGGGAAACCGGAAGCGGATCGAGTCCGAAGCGCCGAGGCCGGAACCGTTTCGCGCTTCGGATGAGAGTTCCTGGCGCGCCTCACCCGGGTTTTCCAGCTCCGCGAGCGCATCACGCCCCGGATCGACGACGTCGACGTTCCCCCAGTCCGCCTGGGATGCGGCGTCGCCGGCGACCAGCGTGGCGGCGATCGCGCTGAAGCTCGTCGTGATCGCTGCCGTGGGAATGGTCGAGCCCCATGCGCGCGCGGCGAGCGCCGGCGGCGCGTCGTCCTGCGCCCAGGGCAGGCGTACACCGTCTTCCGGCGCACCCGACATCCCGCGCGACGCGTGCGGTGGGAGGGAATCACTGCACCCGGCGAGCAGCGTCGGCGTGTCGACGATCGCAACCGAACACGGGTGGCGCGCATGCGCCCGCGCCTGCCAGTGTGCGAGCGCCGCCCGAACGCCCTCGGCGTCGAGCGCGAACGAAGCGCCTGCGCCGGCCGGCGCGCCCGCCTCGTGCAGCAGCCACGCGAGCGGCGCATGGGCGGACGTGCTCGTCGATCCCCAGAACAGGTAGCAGCGCTGCTCGGCACGGGTCAATGCGACGTACAGCGTCCGCAGGTTCTCCGCGTTCAGCTCGGCCGCCGCCTCGCGGCTCGCGGCAGCGTCGGGCGCAAGCGCGAGCACCGTCCTCCAGTTTCCGCGCTCGTCACGCTCATGGTGCACGCAGGGGTCGGGCGCCGCCGGCTTGCGCGCCGACCACGCGAAAGGCACGAAGACCACCGGGAACTCGAGCCCCTTGCTCTTGTGCACCGTCAGGATTCGCACGAGGTCCTCGTCGCTCTCGAGCCGCAGTTCGCGCGTGTCGTCGTCGCCGGCCTGCGGGCGCGCGCGCATCCGCGCCCACGCACGAAGCGCCTCGCGCGGGTTCGCCGCCGCGACGTCGTCCTGCGCGAGCAGCGAGATCAGATGGCCGAGGTTCGTCAGGCGACGCTCGCCGTCGACGAGTCCGGCCAGCCGCGCGCCGACGTCGAAGGCGTGCAGCAGCGGCCACAACGACGCGATCGGCCCGTGCCGTTCCCATCGAAGCCGGGCGTCGACGAAGCGCGCGCCGACCGCCAGCATCCGGCTCGAATCGGCCTCGAGCGCCGCGAGCGCGGCAGCGTCGAGGCCGAGCAGCGTCGTCGTCAGCGCCGAGCGCAGGCGGGAGGGATCGGCGGATTCGGCGAGCGCGCCGACGACGCGCATCAGTTCCGCGCCTTCGAGCGTGTCGAGCACGCTGTCGCGCGAGATCTCGGCAGCGCCGATCCCCGCCCTGGCGAGCGCACGCTTGACGAGCGCACCCTGTGCGCGTGCCTGCACGAGCACGGCGATGTCCCTCGGCTGCAGCGTGCTCTCGCCGTAGCGAACCGACGATGCGAGCAGCCGGGCGATTTCGGCGACCGTCGCGTCGATCGCCTGCCGGCGCGCCAGCGGCGCCGACAACCGCGCGCCGGCGGCATCGGGCTCGAGGGCGACGACCGTCATCGGCGCACGCGCACCGACGCCCGGGGGATCGACGGCATCGAAGGCACGGCGCCTGCGCACGCCCGCGACCGCGGGCGTGAACGAGATGCCGTCGACGCGGAACGGATCGTCTACGTGGAACAACGCGTTCACTGCGTCGATCAATGCGGGGTGCGAGCGCTGGTTCTCGCCGAGCCGATGCGTGCGCTGCGCGCTCGCACGGGCACCGAGGTACGAATGGACGTCGGCGCCACGAAACGAATAGATCGCCTGCTTCGGATCGCCGACCAGCACGAGCGCGGTCCCGTTCGTCGCGCCGTCTTCGGCGGCGTAGACGCGGCGCACGATGTCCCATTGCAGCGGGTCGGTGTCCTGGCACTCGTCGACCAGCGCGACCGGGTACCGCTCGCGCAATGCGCGCGCGAGTGCCGGACCGCTCGCAGGATCGACGAGCGCCTCGTGTACGAGGCGCAGCAGATCGTCGAAGGCGAGCGAGCCGGCCTGCGCGAGATCGGCGCTGCGCGTCTCGCGAAGCGAAGAAACGATCTCCCCGGCGACCGACGCCCGCATTCCGGCGAGCGCGTCGTCGACGGCGAGAAGCGCATCGCAGCAGCCGGGGATCGCCGAATCGGGCGTCGCCGCGGTGAAGCGATGACTGGCGAAACGCTCGACCGTCTCACGCGGCAGCTTCGCCAGCCGCAGGTCGCAGAAGGCCTGCAGGTCGGCGAGCCAGCGTTCGCGGTGCCGCTTGAGCTGCCCCGAGACCTTACCCGGCTCGTCCATCCAGGCGCGCAGATCGGCCGCGTCGGTGCGCATCGCATCGACCAGCGCTTCGCGCACGGCGAACGCGCTCGCGGCGAAGGCCCGCCAGTCGAGCGGCGTCGACGCCACGCGCGCGAGCGGAAGCGACACGACGGCGCGCACGCTCTTCTCGACGGTGGCGGGGTCGATGCCGGCGAGGGCGAAGAGCACGAGTCGCTCGACCGGCGCGTCGAGCACCTCGCGCCGCCACCAGTCGGCCACCCGCCGTGCGATGCGTTCGCCGTCGCCGGCACCGATCGGCAGTCCGCGCGGCACGCCGATCGACAGCGCATGCTCGTCGATGACGCGCTGGCACCAGGCGTGGATCGTGTGCACCGACATCTCGTCGACGCGCGCGAGCGCCACGCGCAGCCGGTCGCGCGCGCGGCGTGCGGCCGCGTCGTCCAGTGTTGCGCCGTAGGCGACGCAGAACGGTTCTTCGATGCCATCGGCGGCGGCACGCCCCTCGAGTCGATCGTCGAGAAGGCGCTCGAGCTGCGCGATCCGCAGCCGGATGCGCTCGGCCAGCTCGGCGGCCGCCGCGTTGGTGAACGTGACGACGAGCACGCGTTCGACGTCGAGCGCGCGCTCGACGAGCGCGCGCACGACGAGCCCGGCGATCGTCCACGTCTTTCCGGTACCCGCATCGGCCTCGAGCAACTGCACGCCGTCGAGAATGCCGGCGTCGAAGACCGGATGCGCGTTCATGGTTCTTCCCCGCCGTCGCCCGCGAGCGACGTGTCGTCGAACACGGGACGATAGACGCGCTCGCACAGCGCGAGCACGCGCTCGAAGCCGATGTCGGCGTCGCGGTACAGCGCGCGCATCGCCGGATAGGCGAGTTCGGGCAGCACGTGCCCCATATCGTCGCCGACGAGCGTCACCTGCGCGCGATCCAGCGCGATTCGTTCGCGCGATCCCGCTCCGGGCTTCCCGCCGACCAGTTCGCGCGCATAGCACAGCCAGCTGCGCGGAAACAGCGCCAGCGGCTGCGCGTCGATGCGCCGCGACCAGTCGATCGCGTGCTGCAGCGAGCGCAGCGGATCGCGGCAATGCAGCTCGACCGTCGCGTCCCTGGCGATGAGACGTCCGGTTCCCGACGAGTCGACGGCGAATCGCCACAGGGCCGTTCTCAGCCATGCATCGATCAGCGCCCGCGGCGTGAGCCTGTGCGCCGACACGAACAGCGCACGCCCCTGCGTGTCGAGCGGCGGCGGTGCCATGCGCATCCGCGTGGCGCCGACGCGCGCAACGACGGGCTCGCGCCGCCGCGGCGACGCCAGGCGCGCCGGTGGCACGAGCGCGCGCTCGACCAGCGCCTGCGCGCGATCGACGACCTCTACCGCGTCGATGGACCCGGCCGCACCGGCCGGCGTCGAAGGCGCGAGCGCAAGCTCGGCAGCGAGGTGACCCGGCTCCTCGCCCGAGAGCAGCCGGTCCACGCAGCGCTGCACGAGCCGCGGGTCATCGGCCGACTGCGGCCAGAGCGGCTCGTGCTCGGGAGGCTCGTCCTCGTCGTCGGGCAAAGCGACCCCGAGCGCGCGCAGCCAGGTGCGCGCCGGATCGGCAAGCGCTGCGCGCAGCCGCTCGACCGGAACGATCGTCTCGGCCTGCGTCGGCTCGGGCGGCGTCCGCTGCTGCGCATCGAGCGCGAAGAGCGGACCGACTTCGCCCGGGCGCGCCGCGAGCGGCACGCACGCCGCACGAGCGGCGGCGAGCCACTCGCTCGCGCGGTCGGCGCCTTCGCCCTGGAAGTTGCGCCTCGAGAACGCGTGCAGCGGGTGCTCGACGATCGCCGGGCGGGCGATCGTCTCGCCGCGCCGCGCCCGTGCGATCGACGCCGGTGCGATGCGCCTCTCGCCGCCGAGCCGGGCCGACAGGTACGAGAGCAGTTCGACCACGAGCGGCGACGGGTTCAACGGAGCATCGTCGCGCGGATCCCTGCTGCGGCACGAGACGACGAGCCGTTCGCGCGCCGCGAGGACCGCGTCGAGGAACGCTCCGCGATCGTCGTTCCGGACCAGGCGATCGCCGAAACGCGGCGCATCGCGCATCAGATCGATCTCGTCGCGCGTGCCGCGCCGGGGGAACGCCCGCTCGTCGAAACCGAACAGGCAGACGACACGAAAAGGCACCCCGCGCAGGCTTCCGATCGGCACGACCGTCACTGCGCCGCTCGGCACCGCCGCCGGTGCGCCGTGCGCGATCGCGTCCTCGAACACCTTGGCGAACGCCGCCGCCTCGAGCACGGTCGGAGGAGCGTCGTCGCCCATCGTCGCGATGCGCTCGAGCGCTTCGCGCACGCGCTGCAGCGAAGCCGCCTGCGCGGAGCAGCGGGCGAACAGCGCCTCGACGGCTTCGCCGAGCGCCTTGCACCATTCGCGCGGTGCACGTGCCCGCGCAGCGAGCGCGCGCAGGCGACCGAGCGCATCGCAGAGAACGAACCATCCCTCGAGGAGGCGCGCACGACTGCCCTGCATGCCCGGCACGGCGAGCAGATCGCCGCAGACCTGCTCGGCGCCGATCGCCGCGCCGAGCAGCAGCCGGTCGCTCGCCGCCTCGAGATTGTGCTTGGGCGCACCGTCGTGCGCATCGAGCCCGCGTCGGCCGCCGGCGCGATCGAAGCCGTCGAGCAGCACGTCGACGTCGCTGCCGTCGAACGAGAGCGCGTCGGCGATGGCGCGATTGCGCAGCAGGCGGGCGAGGCAAGGCGCATCGACGCCCTGTGCCGCTGCAGCGAGGATCGTCGCGACGGCCTCGATCAGCGCGTCGTCGCGACGCGCGCGGCCGCTGACGACGAGCGGCAGGCGCCGAGCGGCGGGCACGGCCTCGAAGACGCCTTCGATCGCCGGCGCCGCAGCGTCGAGGTCGGCACAAAGGACGACGACGTCGCCCGGCCGAAGACCAGGCATCGTGGCGAAGCATTCGAGCAGCGTCTCGTGGAGGATCTGCGCCTCGCGCACGGCGTCGTGCGCGCCGATCACGCGGATCGACTCGTCGATCGTCCGCACCGTGCGCCATGGCGCATCGGCGCGCAGGAACACCGCGGCGTGCAGCGCCTGCAGCGCAGCGCCCGGCGTGCCCTCTGCGTACGCCACGTCGAAGGGACCCGTCTCGCTGCGGCCCGGTGCCTCCGACTGCGTCTCGAAGCGCTCCTCGAGTTCGAGAACCTGCGCGACGAAATCGCGGTGGGCGCGGCCCCAGCTGCCGAGGATCGCCGGCTCGCCTTCGTACAGCCACGCCGCGTCGGGCCGCTGCGCGCGCGCGCGAGCGAGCGAGACGGGGTCGAGCAGGTCGCTCCACAACTCGCGGCAGGGGTCCGGTGCGAAGATCGACACGTCGATGCTGCGCGACAGCCGCCCGAAGAGCGCGAACTGCTCTGGCGAAAGATCGACGCGGCCGAAGAGCGCGACGCGACGCGCGCGGAGCCTGTTTGCGATGCGATCGGTATCGCCTTCCCCCAGAATCCGCACGAACGCGTCGTACGGATGCTCGTCGCGCACGCCGGGCAGCCGCTCGAGCAGGCGGTTCCAGATCCAGCGCTGCCAGGGTTCGTGCGCTCCGAGCGGCGCATCGCCTTCGGCCCACAGCCCGCGCTGCCAGCGTGCGAGCCAGTCGCGCCGATACGCGAGGTAGCGATCGAATGCACGCGCGATCGAATCGGCTGCCGCCAGGCGAGCCGCCGATCCGCGCTCGCCGAGCCGCTTCGCCAGCAGCGCGAAGTCTTCCGAGGCCGGCAACTCGTCGAGCAGCGCGAGCACGTGCCAGCGCACCCGATCGGGCTCGAAGGGCGACTGCGCCGGCAGGCCGTCGAGCACCGAACGCATCGTGTTCCACAGCCAGCGGCCGGCGAACTCGGGGCGCAACTGCACACTCACGCCGGTGCGCTGCGCGTCCCGTTGCTGCAGCCATCGACCGACCCCGGCACTGGGGACGACGACGACGCGCTCGTCGAGCGGTCCACAATGCTCGAAGGAATCGAGCAATGCGTCGGCGAGACGGTCGAGGCGGTGGTCGAAGCGGATGCGGAGCAAGGGAGAAGAGGCGTAGGTGAGGAGGAAGGGTGAAGGGGCGTGGATCAGAACGACGAGTTCGGCTCCCTCAGGAATTCGATTTCCTCGGGGGTGGATTTCCTTCCGAGAATGTCGTTTCGGTGGGGGAAGCGGCCGAAGCGCGCGATGATCTCGTGGTGGCGAACCGCCCAGTACCAGGATCCGCCGGCGAGCGGGTCATCGCGCAGCAGGCCGAAAAGGCGCAGCGCTTCGTTCTGGTCGTCGATCGATTCCGAGTGCTGGAACGGCATGTAGCAGAACCAGCGCAACAGCGCATCGTACTGCTCGTCCCATCGATGGGCGACGATGCGGCGCGCGACCTCGAGCGCGCGCTCGTCGCCCGCGTACATTCGCGGCGTGCCGCGATGCACGTTTCGCACGAACTGGTCGAGTACGAGGACGAGCGCGGGCGCCGTCGCGCGGTCGTGCCCCCATGCATCGCACCGGCCGGCGAGCGCCTCGTCGACGAGCAAGGCGAAGCGTTCGCGGATGCTCGCGTCGAACGCGTCGTCCTTCGCGAACCACTGGCGGCGCACCGTTCCCGCGTCCCGGCCGTCGGGTCCGTCGAACCAGAATCGCAGCACTTCGTTCGCGCGCGCACGCGCAGCGGAATCGACTTTCGAATTCATGTCCACTCCAGCCCCAGCCATCGCTCGACCTCCCCGTGCGCGGGCACCTCGCCCGCGAGCAGGCCGTTCGGCAGCATCGCGAGCGTGAGAACGAGACGTTCGAACTCGGGCGCGAAGCCATCGACGATCGCCTGCGGTTCCGGGCACAACGCAGTGTCCGCACGCACGGAGAACTGCACGCCCCCCGCGTACGAAAGTACGGCAACCCCGAGTCCGATGTCGTCCGATTGCGGCACCCAGAACAGGATGCGTCCGACGCGCGCGCCGGCGAGCCGGATCGCCTCGCGGGGGCCCGGAACGTTCGTCATCACCGCACTCGCCTTGCCTGCGAGGTAACCGAGCACCGGCGTCTGCAGCATCCCGGGCAAGGGTCCCAGAACGGCGAGCAATGCGTACGCGAGTACCGGCTGCCAGCCTTCACGCATCTCCTGCATACGCGCTCGGATCTCGTGCACGCGCTCGACCGGACTGTCGAGGCCGATCGGCAGCACGACGGGGGCGAGGCCGAAACAGTTGCCCAGCGCGGGTGCCTCGTCGGGCGCGCGCAGGTTCACCGGAACCATCGCGCGAAACCCGGCGTCGGCGTCGAGCACCTCGCCACGTCCGAGCAGGTAGCGCCGGATCGCGCCGGTGACGCACGCGAGCACGACGTCGTTGACCGATGCGCCGAGCGCCCGGCAGACCGGCTTGAACTCGTCGAGCGGCAAAGGCTCGTTCCAGGCCACCGCCTTCGCTCCGCACGGCGTGCCTTTCAGGCTCGTGTGCGTGTCGTCGGACATTGCGAGGATGGCCCACGCGTCGCCGACGATGCGCGAGCCGGCACGCGCCGCCTCGAAAGCCCGCTCGGGCCGTGCCACCGTCCGCATCGACTCCGCCCACAGCGCCGCGCCCAGCTGCACGGTGGCGCGCGCGGCCCCCAGCGCGGCGTCGATCACGGGCTGCCACGGCAACGGCTCGTGATCCTCGTCGTGCAACGGGGGCACGACGCGCTTCTCGTCGCACAGCGCGAGCATCACCCGCACGAGCGCGATTCCGTCGGCGATGCAGTGATGGATGCGCACGACGAGTGCCGGCCCGTTGCCGACGTTCTCGACCAATCGCATCTCCCACAGCGGATGCGCGAAGTCGAGCGGACGCGCCGCGAAGCGGTCGACGTACTCGCGCAGCGCGCGCTCTCCGCTGCGCCGAAGACGCACCCGGCGCAGATGCCGCGAGAGCCGGAACGAGGGGTCGTCGACCCACCAGTGACCCGACGCGTCTTCCTCAACGCGCTGGCGGAAGCGTTCGTACTGCAGGAATCGCTCCCCGAAGAGCCGGAACAACGCGTCGAAGGCGAGCGGCTCGTCGAAAACGAATAGACCGACGATGACCATCGAATTGTGCGGACTGTCCATCCGCAACCAGGCACGATCGACGCCCGACATCCGTTCGCGACGCATTTCCCCCCTCGAACTGCCGCCTGTTTATGATACTTGTGTCATACCCCAGGAGGAATCATGGCCGAGGCGAGCGAACCGGGCACCGAACTGAACGAGCGCTTCCAGCGCGCCGTGGCGGAATCGAAGTCGCTCTCGGAGCGACCCGACAACGCAACGCTGCTCAAGCTGTATGCGCTGTACAAGCAGGCGACGGCAGGCGACGTCGAAGGCAAGCGCCCGGGGTTCACCGACCTCGTCGGCCGGGCCAAGTGGGACGCCTGGAACGAGCTCGCCGGAACCGCTCGAGGCGACGCGATGCAGCGCTACGTCGACCTCGTGGAGAGCCTGAAGGAGTGAGAGCGCAAGCATGCCCACGCCGGGGCGCGCAAAGGCACGGGCCGTCTGCCGCGGGCGCGCAGGTGCGCAGCCCCCCGCTTCGCGGGGGGTACCCTGCGATGCTCGCCGCGTCGGCTGGCGCCGCGTAACTCGCTGCGCGAGCTTCGCTCGCTCCGCTCGGACAGACGCGGCGAGTCAGAAGACGACGCGCGCTTCGCGCGCGCGCCGGCGCGGCTGCGCTTCTCGGCTGCGCACAAGCGCGCCCACGGCAAACGGCCCGCGCCTTTGCAGGAAGCGTCGTCTGTTTTCGCAGTGAACCCCCGTTCGCACGGCTTCGCACACAGCGAGCATCGTTCGAGCGGCAGGCGGCGGCGGGCCGGTTGGGCGCGGCGAGCGCATTGCGCAGAGGCCTGCGCGCCGGCGCG
>DASWVL010000130.1:0-5286 GCA_036406255.1 Zeimonas sp. | reverse complement strand
GCCCGGCGTAGTGGCTCGGCGTCGCGCCGCCGCGGCGGCGCCGCTCCAGCCAACACGGCCGGCCGCTCGCCGCCCGCGCGCAGCGCGATGCGCATCAGGTCGGCCATCGTGCGTGCGCCCAGCTTGTCCATGATGTTGGCGCGATGCGCCTCGACCGTCTTGATGCTGATGCCGAGGTCGTCGGCGATCTGCTTGTTCAGCCGGCCCGAGACGATCAGATCGAGCACCTGGCGCTCGCGTGCCGTGAGCCGCTCGATCCGGTCGCTCGCGTCGCGGTCGTCGCGCCGATTGCGCGCGAGCGCCTCGGCGCGCTTCAGGCACTCGCCGACCAGCTGGCGCAACTGCGCATCGCTGAACGGCTTCTCGAGGAAGTCGTAGGCGCCTTTCTTCATCCGCGAGACCGCCATCGGAACGTCGCCGTGCCCGGTGACGAAGATCAGCGGCAGCGTCGAGCCGCGGCGCGCAAGCTCCTCGTGCAACTCCAGGCCCGACATTCCGGGCATGCGCACGTCGAGCAGCAGGCATGCGATCGGCTCGGGATCGGGAAGCTGTGCCAGGAACTCCTCTGCGCCGGCGAAGGTGACGACTTCGAAGCCGTTCGCTTCGAGCAGCCAGCGCGTCGAGTCGCGCACTGCCTCGTCGTCGTCGACGACGTAGACCAGCCCGCCGGTGCGCGGCGCTGATTCGTTGGGGTCGAGCGATTCGGGGTGCGTTTCGGAATTCGTGGTCATCGACAGGGTTCGTCCTCGCAGAGGGGAAGCGGCAGGAATGAAGCGGGGATTCGTAGATCGCGCACGACGCGACGGGCGCATCAGGCGGTCACCGCGGGCGCGGCGGCAGACACGCGTGCGTCGACCGGCAGCGTGAAACGGAAGCTGCAGCCGCCACCCTCGTGCGGTTGCGCCCACAGGCGCCCCTTGTGCGACTCGACGATCGAGCGGCAGATGTTCAGGCCCATGCCCATGCCTTCGCTCTTCGTCGTGAAGAAGGGCTCGAACAGCCGCTCGCGCGCATCGATGGCCAGGCCCGGGCCACGGTCGGTCACGCTGAATTCGATCTGGTCGTCGTGCTGCTCCACGGCGAGCACGACGCTGCATGAATCGCCGCGCGCCGGTGCGTCGCGCGTTGCATCGAGCGCGTTCTTCAGCAGATTCAGCAGCACCTGCTCGATGAGGATCGGGTCGACGTACAGCGGGGGCAGCCGCTCGGGCATTTCGCTGACGATCTGGATGCCGAGCCGTCGCGCGTCGATCTCGGCAAGTCCGACCGCATCGGCGATGATCGCCGCGACCTCGCAGCGACGGCGCTCGGGTTCGCTGCGCTTGACGAAATTGCGGATGCGGCGGATCACCTCGCCGGCACGCGCGGCCTGCGCACTGGTCTTGGCGAGCGGCTCGAGCAACTCGTCGGGGGAGATCGGCTGTTGCGCGGCGACGCTCGCGCGCACGCGTGCCGACATTCCCATGCAGTAGTTCGCGATCGCGGTCAGCGGCTGGTTCAGTTCGTGGGCGAGCGACGACGCCATCTCGCCCATCGTCACCAGGCGCGAAGTGCGCTGCAGCTTGCGGTCCTGCTCGCGCTGCTGTTCCTCGATCGCATGCCGTCGCGTCGTGTCGGTGGCCACGAGCAGCTCGACCGGGCTGCCATCGACCCAGCGGATCTGCCGCACGCGCAGGTCGAACCAGCGCCCGAGCGTCGGATCGAAGATCTCGGCGGGTGCGCCTTCCGCACCGGCCTGCGCATGCGCTTCGAGCAGCGTCTGGTGGCGCAGCGTGTCGGCCCCGAACAGGCTGCGATACATCCGGTTGGCGAACAGCAGCTCCGCGCCGTGCCGTGACTCCTCTGCGGCGCGCGCGACGACCGAGACTGCCGCGTCGAGCTCGTCGAGCACGGTCGTGAAGCGCTCGTGCGCCGCGGCGAGCTGCTCGCGGATGCGCTTGGGCTCCGTCACGTCGGTCATCGACGTCATCCAGCCGGTCTGGTGGCCTTCGGCATCGATGAGCGGCGAAACGTACATCCTCGCGTCGAACACGGACCCGTCCTTGCGCCGCACCTTGACTTCGAAGCCGCTGGCGGGCGTCTGCCCTGCGAGCACGCGGTCGAGGTTCTCGCGGTTCAGGCCCGTGCTGCCCGAGGGCCAGTACGGGTAGGGCGGCGAGCAGCCGACCAGCTCTTCCTCGGTGAAGCCGACCATGTTGCAGAACGCGGGGTTCACGTAGCCGATGCGCCCCTGCATGTCGAAGGCGCGCATCCCGGTCAGCATCGAATTCTCCATCGCACGCCGGTATGCGGTCTCGGCGGCGAGCGCAAGCTCTGCGTTGCGGCGCTCGGTGACGTCGCGGGCGACGGCGTACAGCAGCGGTCGGCGCGCGTCCGGGTCGCGGCGCAGCGACCAGTGCAGCCAGCGCCAGCTCGGCGGCGTGCGCGAGGGCGCCTCGGCTGCGACCTCGGGCCCGGCACCGCCGGGCTCCTGCGCACGGAAGCGCGCCTCGAAGCTCGCCGACGAGACGCCCGGCCGGCGGATGTGTTCGAGCGCGATGGCAACCTGGTCCCGATCGTCGGGGTGGACCCAGCGGTCGATGCGCCGGCGTCGTTCGCCCGCGCCGAGCACCTGGCGGAACGCCGGATTGCCGCGGACCAGCGCGCCGTCGGTCTCGAAAACGCACAGCGGATCGGGAGACAGGGTGAACAGGCGATCGCGCTCGTATTCGGCGAAGAGCCGCCGGCGCGCGTGGCCCCACAGTGCAACGAGGCTGGCGAGGATGGCGAGCGACAGGCCGACGACCGCCGCGACCAGCGTGCGGTCGACGAGATGCGGCTGCTGCTCGTAGGCGAAGGCGCGCAGGCGCACTCCGTGGCCGGGCGGGTCGAGCGATACCTCCCAGGTGAGGTGCGCGAAGTCGATCTCGAACAGTGAAGAGCTGACCAGCGTGTTGCCGTCGCGGTCGACGATGGCGAGCTGGTAGCGGTCGCGAATCGTCTGCAGCAGCGAACCGCCCATCACCTGGTTCAGCGAGTAGCCCACGATCACGGCGCCGGCGAACCCTGTCGCTCCGGCGACCGGCGCATGCAGCTCGAACAGCACGTCGCTCGAGGCCGCGGTGAACGGCGCGGTGAAGACGGGCCGCAGCGAGGCGCGCGCTTCGTCGAAGGCGTTTCGCCCGGCGGGGTCGGCGATGCGCGCACCTTCGGCGCGCGAGGCGAGCGGCGCGACGTCCCGTGCGCGCGCGACATAGACGACGCGGCCTTCGGCATCGGCGATCGCGACGTACACCGCGGAAGGCTGCTGGGCAAGGAAGTCGGTCACCTGCTTGCCGATCGGCTGGCCTCGCCGCGCACGTGCGGCCCATTCGGGTGCGGCGAGCGCGATCTCGTCCTGATCGTCGCGGAATTCGCGCCGCAGTGCCGTCTGCGCACCGGTGATGTCGCGGTACAGCGTCTGCTTCTGCTGATCGGCCTCGAGCTGCTGCAGGTACCAGAAGAAGACGCCCATCAGCACGACGAAAAGGCCGATGCCGAACGCGTGCGAGAGCGACAGCCAGCGGATGGCCCGCATCTCGGCGCGGCGCGTCGACGTGTCGGAGCGTACGTTCATGGTGCAGCAGCAAGTGTAGACAGTACCGTCGGGGAGGACGGTGCGGTGTTCCTCGATGGAGGAAGAGAAGGGGGAAGGGGGAAGGGGGAAGGGGCTGGAGGGTCGCGTGGCGCTTCAGGTCTGGCTCTATACCGAACGCCCTGTGGATCCCACGATACGGAAAATAATCCCGTAATTCGGAATTTCACCTTGTCTTTTGCGGGGGTGCTTCCTAGAATCGACCGAAACCCTTCGACGCAGGAGACGCCATGTCCGCAGTACCCGTTCCGCCGCCCGCGCCCGAGGTTCCGTCGGATACCGATCCGCTCGAGACACACGAGTGGCTCGATGCGCTCGAGGCGGTCATCGACCGCGAGGGCGCCGAGCGCGCACATTTCCTGCTCGAGCAGATGATCGACATGGCGCGCCGTTCGGGCGCGTACCTGCCGTTCTCGGCGAACACCGCGTACGTCAACACGATCCCGCCGCACCTCGAGGTGCCGTCGCCGGGCAACGCCGCCTACGAGGAACGCATCCGTTCGTTCATCCGATGGAACGCGATGGCGATGGTCGTTCGCGCGAACCGCATCGAGTCCCCCGACGGCGGCGGGCTGGGCGGGCACCTCGCGTCGTTCGCGTCGCTCGCGACGATGATCGGCACCGGGATGAACCACTTCTGGCACGCGCCGAGCGAGGACCACGGCGGCGACCTCGTCTACTTCCAGGGGCATTCGGCGCCTGGCCTGTACGGCCGCGCTTTCCTCGAGGGGCGCCTCACCGAGGACCAGCTGAACCACTTCCGGCAGGAGGTCGGCGGCCAGGGGCTGCCTTCGTATCCGCACCCGAACCTGATGCCCGAGTTCTGGCAGTTCCCCACGGTATCGATGGGGCTCGGGCCGCTGATGGCCATCTACCAGGCGCGTTTCCTGAAGTACCTGCACGCGCGCGGCATCGCCGACACGGCAAAGCGCAAGGTCTGGGTGTTCTGCGGCGACGGCGAGATGGACGAGCCGGAATCGCTCGGCGCGATCAGCCTCGCCACGCGCGAGAAGCTCGACAACCTGATCTTCGTCATCAACTGCAACCTGCAACGCCTGGACGGCCCCGTTCGCGGCAACGGAAAGATCATCCAGGAGCTCGAGCGTGATTTCCGCGGCTCGGGCTGGAACGTGATCAAGCTGATCTGGGGCTCGTACTGGGATCCGCTGCTCGCGCGCGACAAGGAGGGCATCCTGCAGCGCGTGATGGAGGAGTCGGTCGACGGCGAGTACCAGGCGTACAAGGCCAACGACGGCGCGTTCGTTCGCAAGTACTTCTTCGGCAAGCATCCGAAGCTGCTCGAGATGGTCTCGCGCATGACCGACGAGGACATCTGGCGGCTGACCCGCGGCGGGCACGACCCGCACAAGGTCTACGCGGCGTTCCACGCTGCGGCCAACCACGCCGGCCAGCCCACCGTCATCCTCGCGAAGACGGTCAAGGGCTACGGCATGGGGCGTGCCGGCGAGGCGAAGAACCCGACGCACCAGTTGAAGAAGCTCGACGACGAGTCGATCCGCCAGTTCCGCGATCGCTTCAACATCCCGATCCCCGACGAGCAGCTGCACGAACTGCCGTTCTACCGGCCGTCGGAGGACACGCCCGAGATGCAGTACATGCTCGAGCGCCGGCGCGCGCTCGGCGGCTTCCTGCCGCAGCGGCGAACGCGCTCG
>DASWVL010000129.1:0-4323 GCA_036406255.1 Zeimonas sp. | reverse complement strand
GGTCGCGTGGTCGCTCGGCGTCACCGTCGTCGTGCTGGCGATGACGATGCTGCTGTCGCTGTGGGTCCCGCCGCGCGGCACCGGCGGCAGCGCATACCCGTTCCGCGCGAAGCCGGCGTCGGCTCCCGTCGGCGACGGGGCGGACCGGGGCGCCGCGCCGCGCGGCTAGACGCGCGCGGCTCCTGCGCCCGTTGCGCCTGCGTCCGCTACGTCGGCACGCCGAGGAAGGCGTGCAACTCGGCGAGCAACTCGTCGGGCGCCTCCTCGGGAATGAAGTGCCCGCACGGCATCGAATGTCCTTCGACCGCCTGCGCCTTCTCCTTCCAGGTGGCGAGCACGTCGAAGAGCGCGTCCATCTTGCCGAACTCGCCCCACAGCGCGAGCACCGGGCAGCGGATGCGCTTCTCGAGGTCGCGTTCGTCGTCGTCGAAGTCGCGCGTCGCGGCCGCGCGATAGTCCTCGAGTCCGGCGCGGATCGTTCCCGGCAGCGTGAACGCACGTAGGTATTCGTGCAGCATCGGCTCCTCGATCGCGCCGGCGCGAAAGCTCAGCGCGCGCAGCACGTGGCGCAGGAACGGCTCGGGCGCTGCCGAGAGCAGCGCCTCGGGCAGGTCCGGCGCCTGGAACAGGAACCAGTGCCAGTACGCCGCGGCCAGGTGACGGTCGGTTCGCGCGAATACCGTGTGCGTGGGGACGATGTCGAGCACGCACAGCCTGCGCACGGCGTCGGGGAAGTCGAGCGCCTGCCGGTGGCCGACGCGGGCGCCGCGGTCGTGTCCGACGAGCGCGTACTCGCGGTGACCGAGCGCGAGCATCAGCTCGTGCATGTCGCGCGCCATCGTCTTCTTGTCGTAGCCGTCGCGCGGCTTGTCGGTGTCGCCGTAGCCGCGCAGGTCGGGGCAGACGACGCGGTACTTCGCGGCCAGGCGCGGCGCGACCTTGCGCCACATCTGCGCGGTCTGCGGCCAGCCGTGCAGCAGCAGCACCGGCGGGCCGTCGCCGCCCGCCCACACGTTGATCCGAAGGCCGTTGGCGCGGACCGTGCGCTGGTCCATCCCCGTCATGAAGTGCATCGGCGACGTCTCCCGTGGTGCGCGTGCATCGGTCGCGGCTGCGGCGTCTCGTGTCGTGTGTCGGTCACGATGCGGCGTCTCGCGCCGTGCGTCGGTCGTCACGGTTGCGGCAGGCTGTGCCACCAGATCTCGCACTTCGTGCACAGCCCGCCGTCGTCGAACTCGGCCTTCAGCATCCCGTCGAGCACCATCCGGGGCAGCGGGTCGCCCGGCTTGCGCGTGACGAGATTCGTTCCGGTGGACCGGGCCCAGATCCGGAACAGCTCCTCGGATGCGACGCGGTAGGTGACGTGCCAGTGCGCGATGCCGCCCCGTGCGGTCGTCACCAGCACCTCGTAGTCGACGTGCACGTCCTCCTGCAGCTTCACGCGACGCCAGTACTCGGCGAGTTGCGCGTGACCTTGCTGCACGGCGAACGGCGTGTTGCGGTACTGGCCGTCGGGCGCGAAGAGCGCGCAGAACATCGACTCGTCGCGCTGCTCCCAGGCGGCCTTGTATCCCTGCATGAACCGGTCGATGTTCATCAGCTCCCCTCTCTCGTGTTCGCCTTCGCCGGACCCGTCGTGCGTCGCTTCGGCGACGCCTGCGGGACAATGGTAGGCCTTCGACCTTCGCAAGAGTGGACTGTTTGGAACCGAAACCCGCCGCCGCCTACGCCGCGCTCGATGCGCGCTGCTTCCGTGCCAGCACGCTCACCCGGGGTCCGTGGGACGCCGGCCACCAGCACGCGGGCCCGCCGGTCGCGCTCGTCTGCCGTGCGATCGAGCAGGCCGCGCGCGAGCACGGGCTGACGCACATCGCGCGCCTCACGGCGAACCTGCTGCGCCCGGTGCCGATCGGCGAACTCATCGTCGAGGTGATGACCGACTACGTCGGGCGCAACGCGGCGCACTTCTCTGCGCACCTGATGTCGGGCGACAAGGACGTCGCGCGATTCACCGCGCTCGCGCAACGCGAGTCGCCGCTCGAGCTGCCCGCGGCGCTTCCCGGACATCCGCTGCCGAAGGCGCCGCTCGCGCCCGACGAATCGCCGGCGGTGGCCTTTCCGTTTGCGGGGCGGTCGACCGGATACGCCGACCTGGTCGAGACGCGCCTGGCGCGAGGCAATTTCTGGAACGGCCCGTGCGCGGTGTGGTTCCGGCTGCGCCATCCGCTGCTGGCCGGCGAGTCGCCGAGTCCGTATCAGCGCGTCGCCGTCGTCGCCGACTCCGGCAACGGCGTGAGCGCGGTGCTCGACTACGAGCGCTACACCTTCGTGAACTTCGACCTGACGATCAACCTGCTGCGCCAGCCGGTGGGTGAGTGGATCTGCCTCGATGCGCGCACCGCGCTCGGGCCGTCGGGAGGCGGTCTGGCCGAGTCGGCGCTCTACGACGCGGACGGCCTCATCGGCAGGGCCACGCAAAGCCTCGCCGTGCGGGCGCGGTAGGCGAGGACCTGCAGCGGTCGTTCTACAACTCGACGACGATACCGTCGTCGCCCTCCGGAAAGCTTGCTTCGAAGCCGAGCGTGCGTCGAAGGCCGGCGTCGCCCCAGGGCTTGGTCGTCGGGCAGCGGTAGTTGAACACGAGCATCGGCGGTTGCACGAGCGAGCGCGCGACGATGCGCTGCAAGGCCTCGTCGTCGGGGTGTCCGAAGGTGCCGCCGTTCGTGCTGACGAGGTAGCGGGGCGAGCGCACGAGCGACATCAACTCGTCGGTGGTGTTCGCCTTGCTGCCGTGATGCGAGACCTTCACGGCGTCGACGTGCAGCGTGTCCTGACCGCGCTCGTCGAGCAGCCGGCGCAGCGACTCGCAGACGACGTCGGGATGCGCGTCGGCGAGGAACAGTGCACGCTTGCCGGCACCGGCGAGTTCGGCGAGGAAAGCGATGCTCGAGCCGTTGGCTGCGGCATTGTCGGGACGCGACTGCTTCTCGAGCAATTCTTCGAGTTCGGGTGTGCTGCCGAGCAGGCCGTCGGCGGGGAGATATTTCTTCTGGCGCGCGAGCAGCGCCCAGGCCGCGTCGAGATCGCCCGGGTCGAGATCGCGAACGTCCTTGCGCCATGCGTTGCGCATCCGGTCGAGCTTCGCCGGCGTAGGCGAGAGCAGTGTAAGCGACAGGCCGTCGGGCAGCGCGATGCACGGCAGCGGCGCATCGGCGCGGATTACGACCGGACCTCCGCCGAAGGCGCGGTTCCACTGGCCCGCATCGAGCCGTTGCGAGAGCAGCGCGCTGAAGAACTCGCCCTGGCGCCCGCCGAGCAGCCCGTGCGCCTGCTCCAGGTGCCGCCAGCCGTTGAACCAGACGTCGCGCACCGTGAAGGGCCACGGCGGCGGCTCGGCGAAAAGGCGAACGAGCCCGTCGACGTGATCGGTGTCGACGTGCGTGAGCACGACGAGCTCGATGCGCCGGTCGCCGGCCGGCAGCGATTGCACCTGCGACTCGAGCGCGCTCCATGCGCCGATCGGGCCGCCGTCGATCAGCACGCGGCGCACACGCCTGCCCGACCCGTACTCGATCCACAGGCAGTCGCCGTGCAGCGCGGGCAGCATCCGGATGCGGAAGAAGGAATCGGTGTTCGCGTGCGAGGACATCGGCGCGTCAGAGCCTCCAGTCGGCGTCGCCGAAGGCGACGATGCACAGCGCCATCGGCAGGCTCTCGAGCAGCGCCTCGCGGCGCGCGTCGAGGATCAGCTCGCCGAGCTGGTCGGCTTCGGCGCCGCCCGCGCGCAGCAGTCGCGCGAGGATCTTCGAGCCGACCGCCACCGCATGCTCGCCGAAAACGGTGGCGGTCGTCGAGATCACGGCGGCTGCGCCCGCCTGGCGGAAATAGCGGATGTGGTTCGAGAACGGCTCGGCGGTGCCGGCGACGTCGCAGCCGAGCAGGAACACCAGCGGCGGCGGCGCGCCTTCCGGCCGCACGTAGTCGCGCGGCAGCCGCAGCGTCGCGAGGAAGTCGCCGCCGATCTCGAGCTTCATGTCCTGCCGGCGGCCCTCGTTGTGCGGGAACGCGACGAGCAGCGCGGGCTTGCGTTGTCCGATCGTTTCCTTCCAGGCCTTCCACGTCGCCGCTTCGAGCGCCGCGTCTCCGAAGCGGGGCGAGAGCAATGCGAGCAACGGCGTGCGCGCGTCCTTCGGAACCTGCGCGCTGAAGCCGAGCACCGCGCAGCGGCCGAGGTCGAGGCGGTCGCGCCCCTCGGCGGGCTCGGCCTGGATCACCACCTCGGCGCCGTCGGGCCGGCCCAGCGCCGGGCTGTAGACGTGCCGC
>DASWVL010000128.1:0-1867 GCA_036406255.1 Zeimonas sp. | reverse complement strand
GAAGAGGAGCAGCGCCGTTGCCATCAGGATGCGGGCGATCGACCCGCGCCACAGCGCTTCGGCTGCGAAGAGCGCTCCCGCCGTCAGCACGATGCGTGCGGTTCCGGCGGTGCGCTGCGCGGGACTGAGGCGGGTCATGACGGTAATCTACCGCAGAACTTCGGGCGATGTCCGGGTTCCATCGACGGTGCGAATCGCAAGCCCGGGCAGTTCCACGCCGCCGAGGCGGCTCGTCCAGCGCTGCCCGACGGACAGCGGCTGTGCGTCGGTGAGCGTTCCGGTGGTGACGAGCGCACCGGCCTCGATCGAGTGCCCGCGCAGCGCCATTTCGTGCGCGAGATGCGCGATCGCGTGCAGCGGCCCGTCGAGCGCCGCGCGGCCCCGTCCGTGCGCGACCGCGGCGGCGTCGCGCCGCAGCGCGACGCTCAGCTCGGCGAGCGTCTGGATGACCGTATGCGCGTCGCTGCCCAGCGCAGCGATCGGCCTGCGTGGCCCGACGAGGAGCGCGCCGTGCAGGCTCTGCGCGGCGACGGCTTCGGCCGCCGTGAAGCGCCAGTCGGGGTAGGGGCACTGCACGATCTCGAAGCCGTGCGCGAACCACTCGGCGGCCTGGTAGACCGCCTCGGCCGTGGGTGCCACCGGCTTCGAACGCAGGCCGATGACGATCTCCGGCTCGAGCCTCGGCTGCGAGAAACGCGAGAGGTCGACGTCGATCGGGTCGCCTCGGTCGTCGGTGCAACCTTCGACGAAGCGCACCGTGGTGTTCCACACCGGCCCCCAGATGGGGTGGAACACGCCGTACAGCGGCCAGATCGAACGGTTCGTGAAGCCGATCTTGTAGCCGACCGGCCGCTCGCCGCGGGCGATCCGGGCGACCTCGATGCCGGTCTGCAGCGCTTCGGCTCGCGCCAGGTCGAGTAGCGGCACGTAGGTGTCGCGCTCGAGCGTGCGCGCGTGGTCGCACGCGTCGAGCAGGACTTCCGACGAGAGTTCGATGCGCGAAGGGTTGCTCGGGGCGGGCGGCACGACGTCGACGCAGCAGCAGTTCCCGGCAGTCTACCGGCTGCGGCGTCGTTGTCTGGACGACAACCGCAACCCGCTATTCCTGCCGTTCGTCCCCGATTTGCCGGGTGTCCCACGCAGCGCACGGGCGCCCGGCATCCTCGGGGTGCGGGCTTCGCTTCGCCGGCCGTTGGTACAGTCCGGGTCGGGAGGTGCATGCCACTGGACTTCATCGAGATCATCGTCGTCGCCGTCGCCGGTTTTCTCGCCGGCGCGGTGAACTCGGTGGCGGGCGGCGGCACGTTCTTCTCGTTCCCGGCGCTGCTCGCGGTCGGCGTGCCCCCGGTGATCGCCAATGCGAGCAACGCGGTCGCGCTGTGGCCGGGAAGCCTGGCCGGAGCGTGGGCCTTTCGCCGCGAATTGCGCCGCTTCGCCGTCAGCCTTCCGGCGTTGTCCGCCATCGCCTTCGTCGGCGGCATCGCCGGCGGCCTGCTGTTGTTGCGGACTTCGAACGAGCGTTTCTCGATGCTCGTTCCGTGGCTGCTGCTGCTGGCCACGCTGCTGTTCGCCTTCAGCGGCCCGCTGTCGAGCGGCATCCGCAGCCTGTTGCGTCGGGCGCGGCAGCAGCACGAACGCGCGCTCGAGAACGAGCGCAGCCACGAGCGTGCAGCGCCCATGCGGCAATTCGGTCCCGGCGGGTACCTGTTCCAGGGCGTGGTCTCGATCTACGGCGGCTTCTTCGGCGCGGGGATGGGGATCCTGATGATCGCGTCGCTGGCGATCCAGGGATTCGACGACCTGCACGAGATCAACGCGCTGAAGAACTGGCTGTCGGCGGTCATCTACAGCGTGGCCGTCGCGACCT
>DASWVL010000127.1:0-3307 GCA_036406255.1 Zeimonas sp. | reverse complement strand
CTTCGCGCGCGAAACCGGCCGCATGATCGTGCGCCAGCCGCTCGATCTCACGCAGAACCTCGAGTCCTTCGACATCCAGGTCAACGTGCACGGCGGCGGCGAATCGGGCCAGGCGGGCGCGGTGCGCCACGGCATCACGCGCGCGCTGATCGACTACGACATGGCGCTCAAGCCGGCGCTGTCGAGTGCCGGGCTCGTCACGCGCGACGCGCGCGAGGTCGAGCGCAAGAAGGTCGGCCTGCACAAGGCGCGTCGGCGCAAGCAGTTCTCGAAGCGCTGATTCGTCCGCGTCGCAGCTCCCCCGTCCGGGCGCTGCGTCCGGGCGTCCTGCGGAGGTTGCGATGATCAAGGTAGGAATCGTCGGCGGCACCGGGTATACCGGTGTCGAGTTGCTGCGCCTGCTTTCGCAGCATCCGCACGTCCAGCTCGTCGCGATCACCTCGCGCAAGGAAACCGGCATGCCGGTGGCGGACATGTTCCCGTCGCTGCGCGGCCGCGTCGATCTCTCGTTCACCGATCCTTCGTCGGCGCCGCTCGCCGAGTGCGACGTCGTCTTCTTCGCCACTCCGCACGGCGTGGCGATGGCGCAGGCGCCGGAGCTTCTGTCCGCCGGCGTGCGGCTGATCGACCTGGCCGCCGACTTCCGCCTGAAGAGCACCGCCGAGTTCGAGCGCTGGTACAAGATGCCGCACGCCTGTCCCGACGTGCTGGCGGAGGCGGTCTACGGGCTGCCGGAAGTCAACCGCGAGGCGATTCGCCGTGCTCGCGTCATCGGCCTGCCCGGCTGCTATCCGACGTCGGTGCAGCTCGGTTTCCTGCCGGTGCTCGACCCGGAAGCGGCGCGCGCGGCCGGCGGCGACCTGGTCGAGCTGGATTCGCTGATCGCCGATTGCAAGTCGGGGGCGTCCGGCGCCGGCCGCAAGGCGGAGGTCGGTACGCTGCTGGCCGAGGCGAGCGACAACTTCCGGGCGTACTCCGTCACCGGGCACCGGCACCTGCCGGAAATCCGGCAGGGGCTGGAAGCGGTGGCGGGCAAGCCGGTGAAGCTCGCGTTCACGCCGCATCTCGTTCCGATGATCCGCGGGATCTTCTCGACGCTGTACGCCCGCATCACGCCGAGGGCTCGCGAGCTGGACTTCCAGGCGCTGTACGAGCGCCGCTTCGCGGCGGAGCCGTTCGTCGACGTGATGCCGGCCGGATCGGCGCCGGAAACGCGCTCGGTGCGTGCCTCGAACTTCGTGCGCATTGCCGTGCATCGCCCGCCCGACAGCAACCTGCTGATGGTGCTCGTCGTCGAGGACAACCTCGTGAAGGGCGCATCGGGGCAGGGCGTCCAGGTGATGAACCTGATGTTCGGGCTGCCCGAGGACGCGGGGTTGACGCAGGTGCCGGTACTGCCCTGAGCCGGCAGAAGTCCGGCTGGCTCTCCTCGTAGCGAGCCATCCGCAGCACCCGGCGCATCGGCCGCCAACGCCGTACAATAGGTGCAAACCGGAGGTATCGAATGGAAGCTGTCGCCGAAACGATGGATCCGCTGCTGTTCACCGACGCGGCCGCGATCAAGGTGAAATCGCTGATCGACGAGGAAGGCAACCCGGAGCTGAAGCTGCGCGTGTTCGTGCAGGGTGGCGGCTGCTCGGGCTTCCAGTACGGCTTCACGTTCGACGAGGAAACGGCAGAGGACGATACGGTGCTGCAGAAGGGCGGCGTCACGCTGCTCGTCGACGCGATGAGCCTGCAGTACCTGATGGGCGCCGAGATCGACTACAAGGACGACCTCGACGGCGCGCAGTTCGTCATCAAGAACCCGAACGCATCGTCGACCTGCGGCTGCGGCTCGTCGTTCTCCTGAGCGTCGAGTCGGTTCCTCGCGGCCCGGGAGGGTCCGTCCCGCCGGGATTCATTCCGGTACAACGCGCGGATCGCTGATCGCGCCGAGCACCCGCGGGCCCCGCGCCCCGGTCACCGACGGGAGGTTGCCCGCCTTCGCATCCATTCGCTGCGCGGCCAGCCATGCGAAGGCCGCCGCCTCCACCGCCTGCGGGTCGATCCGCAACACGGCGGTCGTCTCCAGCGGGGCCGGCGAGAGCCGCTCGGCAAGCCGTTCCATCAGGAAGGCATTGCGTGTTCCGCCGCCGCACGCATACACCGCCTGGGCGCCGTAGTCGGTACAGGCGCGGGCCACCGTGACAGCGGTCAGTTCGACGAGCGTCGCCTGGACGTCGGCGCCGGCCGGCTCGGCGCTGCCGCGTCGGCGTACCGCGGAGAGTGTCGCGTCGAGCCAGTGCAGATGGAACAGATCCCGGCCGGTGCTCTTGGGAGCTGGAAGCGAGAAATACGGTTCATCGAGCAGGCGCGCAAGGAGTGCCTCGTGCACCGTACCGCTGCGGCCCCACGCGCCGTTCTCGTCGAAGCGGCGCCCCGTATGCCGCAGGCACCAGGCGTCGAGCAGCGTGTTCGCGGGTCCGGTGTCGAAGCCGCGCACCGGCTCCTGCGAGCCGCAGTCCATCGGCAGCAGCGTCACGTTCGCGATGCCGCCGAGGTTGACGATGACCCGGCGCTCCAGCGGGCTGCGGAACACCTGCGCATGAAAGGCCGGAACGAGCGGGGCGCCCTGCCCACCGGCCGCGATGTCGGCGGCGCGCAGGTCGTGCACGACCGGAATGCCGCAGCGTTCGGCCAGCCGTGCCGCATCGAGCAACTGGATCGTGTAGCCGAGGTCGGGCCGGTGACGGACCGTCTGGCCGTGGGCGCCGATGCCCATTACGTCGGCCGTGCGTAGTCCGGCGTGCTTGAGCAGCGCCTCGACGGCGCCCGAGTAGCAATCCGCCAGGGCGCCGGCCGCGCGCATCGCGCGCTCGAGTTCGTCGGGACCGCTCGCCTGCAGCGCGTGCAGTTCGTCGCGCAGCGAGGCGTCCAGCGCGACGCTGACGAAGCCGGCCGTGCGAATGCCGAAGTCCAGCTCGTCGATCTCGAGCAATGCCGCGTCGACCGCGTCGACGCTGGTGCCCGACATCAGCCCGACGAAACGACGCATCGTGGGCCGGGGCCGAGCAGGGGGCGACGAGCGGCGGCGCTTACTCGAAGCGCGCGAGCTGCACGCCCTCGAGCTGCGCGAGGCGCAGCCGCAGCCCGTCGGCCTGCGCCGTGAAGCGCTTCATCTCGTTCCGGTCGAGCGGAGCCGAGCCGGGCATCGCGATCGTCAGCGGATTGACGTTCTCGCCGCCGACCATGAACTCGTAGTGCAGGTGCGGCCCCGTCGCCATGCCGGTGGCGCCGACGTAGCCGATGACCTCGCCCTGCGCCA
>DASWVL010000126.1:0-12706 GCA_036406255.1 Zeimonas sp. | reverse complement strand
CGCGCCGCCGCCGGGCAGGGGGCACTGCTGTCGCCGAGCGCGCCGGGCGCCGTCCAGCCGCCGGCGCCGGTCGTCGTCTCCCGGCCGAGTACGGTGATCCGGACGGCTCCGAACGAGGTCGTCGTGCCGCTGACGCCGCGTGGGGCCGCGCCGGACACCGAGCCCGATCCCGTCCCGCAGACGAACTATTGACGATCGATGGCCTCCGTCTCGCCGGCGCGCTACGTTCCCTACGCATTCGCGCGCACCAACCAACTGCTCGTCGCCGCGGTGTCGAACGATGCGGTGGAGGTGTGGATCGGCGAGCGCACGCCGCGCCAGGCGCTCGCCGAGCTTTCGCGCACGCTCGCGCTGCGGGTCGTCACGGTGCGCAAGTCCGAGATCGAGCTGTCGGCGGCGATCTCGCGTGCGTACGCGCAGCAGGAGGGCTCGGCTGCCGCCGTCGTCGACGAGGTGGCCAGCGATCTCGACCTGTCGCGGCTGCTGCAGGACATCCCGAAGATCGAGGACCTGCTCGAGGCCGAGGACGACGCGCCGATCATCCGGATGATCAACGCGCTGCTCACGCAGGCGAGCCGCGACAACGCCTCGGACATCCACTTCGAGCCTTTCGAGACGACGTCGCTCGTGCGCTTTCGCGTCGACGGAACGCTGCGCGACGTGGTGCGCCCGCGCCGCGAGCTGCATGCGGCGCTGATCTCGCGCATCAAGATCATGGCGCAGCTCGACATCGCCGAGAAGCGATTGCCGCAGGACGGGCGCATCACGCTGCGCATCGGGGGCAGGCCGATGGACGTGCGCGTCTCGACGCTGCCCACCGGACACGGAGAGCGCGCCGTCCTGCGGCTGCTCGACAAGGAGGCCGGCCGGCTCGACCTCGGAAAGCTCGGCATGGGCGCCGAGGCGCTGCGCGCCTTCGATGCACTCGTGCACCAGCCGCACGGAATCGTGCTCGTCACCGGCCCGACGGGATCGGGAAAGACGACGACCCTGTATGCGGCGCTCGGGCGGCTGGATTCGACGACGACGAACATTCTCACGGTCGAAGACCCGATCGAGTACGACCTTGAAGGCATCGGCCAGACCCAGGTGAATGCGCGCATCGACATGAGCTTCGCGAAGGCGTTGCGCTCGATCCTGCGCCAGGACCCGGACGTCGTGATGATCGGCGAGATCCGCGACCTCGAGACCGCGCAGATCGCGGTCCAGGCATCGCTCACCGGGCACCTGGTGCTCGCCACCTTGCACACGAACGATTCGGTGTCGGCCGTCACGCGCCTGATCGACATGGGCATCGAGCCGTTCCTGCTGTCGTCGTCGCTGCTCGGCGTGGTGGCGCAGCGACTCGTGCGCAAGCTGTGCACGCAGTGCCGCCAGCCGGATGCCGTCGCCGGCGGCTGGCGCGCCGCGGGCTGCCTGGCCTGCAACCGGACGGGCTTCCAGGGGCGTACCGGGATCTACGAGCTGTTCGTCGTCGACGACACGGCGCGCGCGCAGATCCATCGCAACGCGCCCGAGAACGAGATCCGCGCGAGGGCGCGCCAGGTCGGAATGCGCTCGATGCGCGACGACGGCAGGCGCTGGGTCGACGCGGGCGGCACGTCGGCGGACGAAGTGCTGCGCGTGACGCGCGAATAGCGTCGCCGCAGCGAAGGCTCGCCCGTGCCTGCGTATCGATACGAAGCCGCCGACCCCGCCGGGCAACTCGCCCGCGGCGTGATCGACGCCGACTCGCCCCGCCACGCGCGCGGGCTGCTGCGAGACCGCGGTCTGGCGCCGCTGGAAGTCAGCGCGGTGCAGGATGCCGGCCCGGGCGCACGCAGCATCGGCGCCCGGCTCGGTGCGGGCGAGCTTGCGCTCGCCACGCGCCAGCTCGCCAGCCTGCTGTCGGCGCGCCTGCCGATCGAGCAGGCGCTTGACGCGGTCGTCGAGCAGGCCGAGCGGCAGTCGGTGCGCGAGCGTTTCGCCGCGGTGCGCAGCGAGGTCGTCGGAGGGCAGACGCTCGCACAGGCGCTCGCCAAGCACCCCCGCGACTTCCCCGAGGTGTACCGGGCGCTGGTCTCGGCCGGCGAGCAGTCGGGCGACCTCGCGCTCGTGATGAGCCGGCTCGCCGACTACATCGAGTCGCGCACGGCGCTCGCCCAGCGCATCGTGCTGGCCTTCACGTATCCGGCGATCGTCACCGCCGTCGCGGTGCTCGTCATCGTCGCGATGCTCGCCTACGTCGTTCCGCAGGTCGTCAGCGTGTTCGCGCAGACGCAGCAGGACCTGCCTGCGCTCACCGTCGGCCTGATCGCGACTTCCGATTTCGTCCGCGATTGGGGTCTCGCGGTGCTGCTGCTGATCGTCGCCGCCCTCGTCGCATTCCGCGTCGCGCTGCGCTCGCCGAGCTTTCGCATGTCGTGGCACCGGCGCACGCTACGACTGCCGGTGGCGGGACGACTGATTCGCGGACTGAACACCGCGCGTTTCGCATCGACGCTCGGCATCCTCACCAGCAGCGGCGTCCCGCTGATCCGCGCACTCGAGGCCGGCGCGCGCACGCTGTCGAACGACGCGTTGCGCCTGAACGTGCAGGATGCCATCTCGCGCGTGCGCGAAGGTGCGTCGTTGTCGCGCGCGCTGAAGGCCGGCGGCCAGTTCCCGCCGCTGATGATCCACATGATCGCCAGCGGCGAGGCGACCGGCGAGTTGCCGCAGATGCTCGAACGGACGGCGGCGACGCTGTCGCAGGAAACCGAACGCAGGACGCTCACGCTCACCAGCCTGCTCGAGCCGCTGCTGATCCTGGCGATGGGCGCGATCGTGCTCGTGATCGTGCTCGCGGTGTTGCTGCCGATCATCGAGATCAATGATCTGGTGAGGTGAGAGAAGAGTCCCGAAGATCCTCCTTCTCCCTTCTCTTCCTTAGAACCGCACTCGGGCCGCGTATCCGGTCAGCTCGAGGTAGCCGCGGCCGACGGGCCTGTCGTGTTCGAAGACGCGCACGGCACCTTCCCAGTAGACGACGCCGGTCGTGGCGCGGGTGTCGAGTTCCTGGTCGTCGAACAGCGGTTCGAGGGTGAAGCTGCGCTCGTCGATCGAGACGCGCATCGCGACCGGGTATCGCACGCCGGTGCGCGGCGAGGTCCAGTGGCGCTGCGGTTCGAAGCGCACGTCGGGACGGCCTCGCTGCTCCGCAGGGAACCCGGTTGCGCCGTCCGATGGCGAACGCATCGTCCCGGCATCGGCCCTCCTCGCGTAGGTCCACAGCGTCGCGCCGTCGCGGGTGCGGATGCGGAAGGCGGTCAGCGCCGATCCGTCGTCGAGGTTCAGGCCGACCCAGTCCCAACCGACGGCCGACGGATCGAGGATCTCGCTCGACCATTCGTGGTCGAGCCAGGCAATGCCTTCGACGGCTTCGCGGCGCGCGTCGGCGCGGATGGTGCCGCGCACCTCGAGCTGCGGGCGACTGTAGTAGTAGCTCGCCTGCGTCGGGCGCGGGCCTTTCCGGGAGAAGCCGCGCTCGCCCTGCAGCAGCGGGGGGGTCCGCGCGCGAAAGGACAGCTCGAGCTCGAGCGACGGGTCGACGATGCGTGTGCGGTACGCGTCCTGCGCGTCTCGCGCGAGCGACCAGTCGCCGATCCGCACGTCGGTGTCGGTGCCGGACGCTTGCGCCAGCCCGAGCCCTTTGCGTGCCGCACGCTGGGCGTGGAGCAGGGAGCCGCGCTCGGCGAGCGCGAGCGCGGCGTGTGCGAACAGCAGCTGCACCGGCGCGAAGCGACTCGGGTTCGCCGCGTCGTGGTGCGTTCTCGTGCGAAAGAACGTGATCTGCACTCCCGCGGGCTGCCCGCGGTGCGCCCCGTCGAGACGCTCGAGCCACCCGGTGACGTACCACCACTCGGTGCGGTATTCGTCGTGCGCACCGTGGTCGCGGGGAAACGACAGCGGCACGCCGCGCACGACCTCCGGATATTGCGGGGTTCCCGCGCGCGCCGACCCCGCGGGCGACAGGCCGGAGGCGCTCGCGAGTGCCGATGCGCCGGCCCGGCGCAGCCAGCGACGGCGCGCATCGTGCATCAGGTGTCCTCCGCGAGCGTGCGCACCGGGTCGCCGACCGCGCGCAATGCCGCGAGCACGGCGGCTGCCGTGCCGAGCGCGAGCAGGCCCAGCGCCGAAGCGGCGAGCAGGCCGCCGGGCCAGGCGAACTGCATCGTCCAATGGAACGACTGCGGGTTCACGCGGTAGATCAGCACCAGTGCGATGGCGAGGCCGACGACCGTTCCCCAGGCGAGAGCGATGGCGATCTGCAGCAGCGCCTCGAGGGCGAAGGACACGGCGATCTGCGAACGCGCGAGTCCGAGGTTCTGCAGCGTGGCGAACTCGCGACGACGCGCGAGGCCCTCGGCCGCCCAGGTCGATGCGACGCCGAACAGCGCGACGGCGATCGCGATCGCCTCCAGCGCGTAGGTGACCGCGAAGCTGCGATCGAAGATGCGCAGCGACAGTGCGCGAAGATCGCCGCTGCTGCGCCACTCGAAGCCCGCGACTGCGTCGACCGCTTCGCGCAGTGCGCGCCACGCCTCGTCCCGCGGCGTCGCCTCGTCGAACCAGACGGCGGCGTCGTTCGCGGTGTCGTCGCCGCCGAGCGCGCGCCAGGCGGCCGCGTCGACGACGACGCTCCCGTGCTGCCGCGCGTAGTCGCGCCAGACACCGGCGACGAACAGGCGCGTCGTCCCGGCATGCGCTGCGGCCTCGCCGTGCGTCGCCGTGGGCAGCGCGCGTTCGACGATCGTCCCCGGTGCGAAGCCGTACAGGTCGACCATCGCCTCGCTGACGTAGACCGCCGTCGTGCCCTCGGGCGCGGCCCGTGTCGCGCCGACGATCGCGAGCCGGGACGACGGGTCGTTCGCGTCGATCGGGCGCACGAGCAGCGTCACCGGCGGTCGCTGCGCGTCGAGATTCCATTCGACAGTCCGCAGGAATTCGGCGCGCGCGACGCCGGGCGCCGACGCGATCCGCTTCTGCAGGGCGCGATCGAGAGCGCCTTCGGCGGCGCCGCTGGCGACGCGGCCGTATGCGTCGGCCGGCAGCACTTCGTCGAGCCAGTGCGCGACGGATTCCCGAAAGCTCGTGACCATGATGACCATCGCGGCGGCGAGTGCGAAGCTGGCTACGATCGCGGACATTGCCGCCGAGGCGCTGCGCGGCGCCCCTCGCAGCCGCTGCACCGCCAGCCAGCCGAGCGCGCTGCCGCGCGCCCGCTCGACCGTGCGTGCGCCGAGCTTGCCGGCGAACACGACGATGCCGGGCAGCGCCGCGATCGCACCGACGAGCCAGGCGGCGATCGCCGCATAGGCGGGCCACGGGATCTCGCCGATCGGCGGCAGCGCGAGCAGCGCGATGCCGACCACGAAGCAGGCGAGCGCCGCGCCGCGCCGATCGCCGGCCGGGACGTTTTCCTCGATGCCGCCGGCGCGCAGCGAACGGGCCGCAGGCAGGCGGCGCAGCGCGCGTGCAGGCGCCAGGCTGCCGGCGAGGCCGGTGACGATTCCGGCGACCGTGAACGCGAGCGCGGCGAGCGGGTCGACGACCAGCGACGGGCTCGTCCCGACGAAGTAGCCGCCACCGAGGTCTCCGCCCGACCGCTCGAGCAGCAGCGCCGCCAGTCCGATGCCGGCGGCGACGCCGAGAACCGCGCCCAACGTGCCGATGACGAGCCCCTGCGCCAGCACGTGCCGAGCGAGCCACCGCTCGCGTGCGCCGAGCACGGCGAGCAGCGCCAGCTCACGGTGCTGGCGGGCGACGGCGAGCGCGAGCGTCGAGTGGACGATGAACGCGCCGGTGAACCATGCGACGAGCGCGAGTACGTTCAGGTTCACCCGGTACGCGCGCGAGATCGTCGACGCGCGCTCGGTGCCCGACTGCGGCGTCGTCCAGTACGCCTGCGGCGCAATCCGCTCGCTCCAGTCGGCGCGCAGTCGTTCGATGTCGGTTCCCGGCTCGAAGCGCAGGTCGATGCGCGTGAGGCGACCGATCCAGCCGAGCCGCCATTGCAGCGTGCCGAGATCCATCACCGCGAGCGGCTGCCCCGCGGCGGCGCCGGGCACCGTGCCGGCGATGCGCAGCGACACGCGTTCGCCCCCGGCGAGCAAATCGATCCGGTCGCCTTCGGCAAGCGCGAGCGAAGCCAGTGCGGCATTGGAAAGGAAGATCGCGTCGTCGTCGAAGAGCCGCGAGCCGGCGCCACCGCCCTCGTCGCCCGCCGCCGACGGAACGAGGTTCGGCGTGACGCGTGCCGCACGGAAGGCGTCGATGCCGATCACCCGCAGTGATGTCGCGGGTCGATCGGCGAGTGCGAAACGCGCGTCGACGACCGGACTCGCGACGGCTCCCTGCGACTCGCGCGCGAGGCGCGCGTAGAGCCTCTCGTCGAAGCTGCTTCCGCGCGCGCGCACCTGCGCCTGCGCCTGGCCCTCGGCGTGCGCGATCGCCGAAGCGAACTCGTCGAACGCGGAACGATTGACCAGCGCGATCGCCAGCGCGAGGGCGACCCCGATCGCGATGGCCAGCACGGCGATCGCGGCGCGCCCGGGCTGCGCACGCCACTGCGCGAGCAGCATCCAGCGCAGCAGCGTGATCGGTGTGCGGCTTCGCGGCCGGACGTTCACGGCGTCGCCTTTCGCGCTGCGTGCAGTAAAGCCGCTTCCGGTTCCTCCTCGAGCGTGTGCCTTTGCAGCCGTACGCGCCGTCCGGCGATCCGTGCGGCCTGCTCGGAATGCGTGACGAGCACGAGTGCGGCGCCGCAGCGCTCGATGGTCGATGCGATCCGCTCGAGTGCGCGCTGTGCATTCGAAGGATCGAGGTTGCCCGTCGGTTCGTCGGCGAGCACGAGCTGCGGCTCGTGGACCAGCGCCCGGGCGAGCGCCACACGCTGCTGCTCGCCGCCCGACAGCTCGCGCGGCCGCGCATGCAGTCGCTCGCCGAGCCCCACGTCGTCGAGCCATTGCGCGGCGCGCCGCTGCGCGGCGTCGGCGCGCTCGCCGGCCAGCAGCAGCGGCACGGCGACATTCTGCACGGCGCTCAGGTGCGCAAGCAGATGGAAGGCCTGGAACACGAAGCCGATGTTCTCGCGGCGCACGCGCGCGCGCCGGTCGGCGTCGAGGGCGGACATCTCGTGGCCGAGGACGCGCACGAGGCCCGCGTCGGGCGACTCGAGCCCGGCGATCAGGTTCAGCAGCGTCGACTTGCCGCTGCCGGACTCGCCAAGCAGGGCGACGCGTTCTCCGCGGGCAACGCGCAGCGACACGTCGTGCAGCACGAGGTGCGCGCCGAAGGTCTTGCGAACGCCGACGAGATCCACGGCAGGAATCATTCGCAGATGCGGGCAGCCGGATGCGGCCGCCCATGATACGTTGCCGCATTCGCCGCTCCCGAAGCGGCGGGGAGGGGACGATGGATCGCGCGGGAAGGCGGCGACCGTTCGTGCGGCTGGCCGCGACGCTGCTTGCGCTCGTGCTGTCGCTCTTGGTCGGTGTCGCGCTTGCCTGGCGCTTCCTTGCGCTGCCGAGGACGAACGGCGAGCTGGCGCTCGATGGTCTCGATGCGCCCGTGCGAGCGGTTCGTGACGCGCACGGCATCCCGCACGTTTTCGCTTCGTCCGCGAGCGACGCATTTCGCACGCTCGGTCTGCTGCACGCGCAGGACCGCCTGTGGCAGCTCGAGATGCACCGTCGCATCGTGGGTGGGACGCTCGCCGAGGCGCTCGGCCCCGGCGCCGTCGACACCGACCGGTTCCTGCGCACGCTCGGCATCCGGCGCAACGCCGAGCGCATCGAGGCCGGCCTCGACTCCGAAACGCGGGCCGCGCTGCAGGCCTATGCCGAGGGCGTCAACGCGTGGGTCGAGCACGTCCGGACGCGCCCCTGGCAGCTGTCGCCCGAGTTCCTGCTGCTCGGCGTCCGGCCGCAGCGCTGGGAACCGGCCGACTCGATCGGGTGGGCGACGATGATGGCCTGGGACCTGTCGGGCAACCACGGGCTCGAACTGCTGCGCCTGGCGCTGCTCGGCCGGCTCGACGCGAAGCGCGTCGCCGAACTCGTCGGAACGATGCCTTCGCGCCCACTCGCCGAACCCGCGACGCTGTACGGCAACGGCGCCGCGGCGCGCTCCGGGGACGCACCCGTCGCCGGCTTCGCGCCCGCGCAGGCGCTCGCGCTCGCCCAGACGATCGCGCGCGTGCTTCCGTCGACCTCGCTCGATGGCCTCGGCTCGAACAATTGGGCCGTGGACGGTCGCAGGACGCCCGGCGGCAAGCCGATGCTCGCGAACGATCCGCACCTCGCGCTCGGCGCGCCATCGCTGTGGTATCTCGCGCATCTGTCGGCGCCCGGGCTCGAGGTGATCGGCGCGACGCTGCCGGGACTGCCGTACGTCGTGCTCGGGCGCACCGACCGTTTCGCCTGGGGTTTCACGAATACCTATCCCGACACGCAGGACGTCTATCTCGAGCGAGTCGATGCGGACGATCCGGGCCGTTACCGAACGCTCGACGGATGGGCCCGATTCGAAACACGCACCGAAACGATCCGCGTCAAGGGGTCGCACGACGTCGAACACGTCGTGCGGGAGACGCGGCACGGGCCAGTGATCTCCGACGTCCTTGCGGCCGGCCGCGAATTGCTCGACGCACGCGGCCCGGCGCCGCACGTGCTTTCGTTCGCGTGGACGATGCTCGCCTCGCAGGACCGTACCGTGCGCGCCGGCCTCGGCATGAACACGGCGACCGACTGGACGTCGTTCCGCACGGCGCTGCGCGACTTTCGCGGACCCCAGCAGAACGTCGTCTATGCCGATGTCGACGGGCGCATCGCCTTCGTCGCCGCCGGCACCGTTCCGCTGCGTCGCGACGACAACGAGTTGCGCGGCAGCCTTCCGGCACCCGGCTGGGACGCACGCTACGACTGGATCGGGACGATTCCCTTCGACGAGCTGCCTCAGGCCGAGCAGCCTGCCGACGGAGTGCTCGTCACCGCGAACCAGCGGATCGTCGGGGACGACTACCCGCATCACATCGCCGGCGAATGGGCGCTGCCGTACCGCTCCGACCGGATCCGCACGAAGCTGGGCGCGCTCGACGTTCACGACGGCGACGCGTTCGCTGCGATCCAGGCCGACGTCGGCTCGCCGGCGGTCGGCGAACTCCTTCCCGTGCTGCTGCAGGCGCGGCCGCGCAGCGAGCGTGCCCGGCAGGTGCTCGCGATGCTGCGGGCATGGCGCGACGCGCAGGCCGAGCCGGAAGCTCCCGCGCTCCTTGCCGAACGGCCGGAGCCGCTGATCGCGGTCGCCTGGATCGATCGACTGCGTCGTGCGGTCTTCGAGGACGACGTCGGCGCCGAGCTGTTCGTGCAGCTCGAGCGCCACCGGATGCGCCACAACCCGCTGCGCGAGGTTCTCGCCGATCCCGATCGTGCGCACTGGTGCGACGATCGCGGCACCGCGGCGACCGAGAGTTGCGACGAGATGCTGACGCGCTCGCTCGAGGAGGTCGTCGACGAGCTGTCGCGCCGGCTGGGCGGCGAGCCCGAAAGCTGGCAGTGGGGCCGCCTGCACCCCGCCGTCTCGATGCATCGTCCGTTCGGGCGGCACTGGCTGCTGTCGAAGTGGCTCGACCTGCGCGTGCCGAGCGGTGGAGACCCGAGCACGATCGATCTCGCTCGACACGATCCGTGGGATCCGGTCGCGCCCTTCGAGAATCGCTGGGCTCCCGGCTACCGTGCGATCTACGATCTCGGCGACCCGGATGCGTCGCGTTTCATCCTTTCGACGGGGCAAAGCGGGCACCGGCTGTCGCCGCACTACGACGATCTGGTCGAGCCGTGGTCGCGGGTCCGCCATCTGCCGATGGTGACGTCGCGCGCGCGCATCGAGCGCGAAGCCGACGCAGTGCTCGTGGCTCGTCCGACCGCAAAGGGCGCGCGGGCGTCCCCCCGGTGACCCTCAGGTGACCCTCAGGTGACTTCGACGCCCGGTTCGCCGGCGAGGACTTCGCCGATCTCGCACGCCGCGGCGAAGCCGTCGCGGTGCAGGATCTCCAGTACGTCGCCGACCGCGCGCGACTCGCACGCGACGAGCAGTCCGCCGGAGGTCTGCGGATCGGTGAGAAGCGCGCGAAGCGCCTGCGTGGCGCGCTCGGGAAGCCGCACTTCGTGGCCGTACGCCGACCAGTTGCGCGCCGACGCGCCGGTGACGAAACCGTCGGCGATCCGCTGGTCGGTGCCTGGCAGCCGAGGCAGCGACGCCGACGAGAGCCGCACACGCACGCGCGCCCCGCGGCACATCTCGAGCACGTGGCCGAGCAGCCCGAAGCCGGTGACGTCGGTCATTGCATGAACCTCGGGCATGCGCGCGAGTTCCGGTCCGGAGACGTTCAGTTGCGTCGTCGACGCGATCATCGCCGCATAGCCGTCGGCCGAAAGGCGCTCCTTCTTCAGCGCCGCCGACGCGATGCCGACACCGAGCGCCTTGCCGAGCACGAGGCGGTCGCCGGGCCGTGCCTCGTCATTGCGGCGGATGTGCGCAGGATGTGCAAGGCCGAGTGCCGCCAACCCGTAGATCGGCTCGACCGAATCGATCGTGTGCCCGCCGGCGACCGGCACGCCGGCACTCGCGCAGACCGATTCGCCACCCTGCAGGATGCGACCGATGACTTCCAGCGGAAGACGATCGATCGGCATCGCGACGATCGCCAGCGCGAGGACCGGCGTGGCGCCCATCGCGTAGACGTCCGACAGCGCATTGGCCGCGGCGATGCGGCCGAAGTCGTGCGGGTCGTCGACGATCGGCATGAAGAAGTCGGTGGTCGCGACCAGCGCCTGCTCGTCGTTCAGCCGATACACCGCCGCGTCGTCGGCGGTGTCCAGGCCGACGAGCAGTTGCGCCGGCACCGGCAGGCGTACGGTGCCGCGCAGCAGTTGCGACAGCACGCCGGGCGCGATCTTGCAGCCGCAGCCACCGCCGTGCGAGAACGAGGTCAGGCGCGGGGCAGGTGCAGCGGTCGCGGCCGTTCCGACCGTGCCTTCGGCAGCGGTCATCGGTCAGGACTCGACGCCGGGGATGCCGCCGGCGACTTCGCTGAAGCCGGCGTCGACGTAGGTGACGTGGGCGGTGATGCCGCCGGCGAGATCGGACAGCAGGAACGCCGCTGCGTTGCCGACGTCGTCGATCGTGACATTGCGGCGAAGCGGCGCGTTCGCACTCACGTGGTCGAGGATCTTCGAGAAGTCCTGGATGCCGCTGGCGGCGAGCGTGCGGATCGGGCCCGCGGAGATCGCGTTGACGCGGATTCCCTGCGGGCCGAGGTCGGCCGCCAGGTAGCGCACGGCCGCTTCGAGGCTCGCCTTGGCCAGCCCCATCGTGTTGTAGTGCGGAACGACGCGCACGGCGCCGAGATAGCTCAGCGTGAGCAGCGCGGCACGTCGGCCCTGCATCAGCGGCTGCGCGCCCTTGGCGAGCGCGACGAAGCTCCAGGCGGAGATGTCCTGCGCAACGCGGAATGCCTCGCGGTTGGCGCCTTCGAGGAAGCGACCCGCGATCGCCTCGCGCGGCGCGAACGCAATCGCGTGCACGAGGCCGTCGAGGCCGTCCCAACGCTCGGCGAGCGACGCGAACAGCGCGTCGATTTGCGCATCGTCGGCGACGTCACAGGCGAAGACGAGCGACGAGTCGAAGGCCGCGGCCATCTCGGTGACGCGGTCGCGGAAGCGCTCGTTCTGGTAGGTGAACGCGAGCTCTGCGCCCTGTTCACGGCACTTGCGCGCGATCCCGTATGCGATCGAACGATTCGACAGCAACCCGGTGATCAGGATCCGCTTGCCGCTGAGGAATCCCATTCGTGAGGCCTCCGCTAGAATTCTCGCCGATGGCTATTGTCGCACGCGCGTTGTGCCGCTTTCGCGCCCCGCTCGCGCTGGCCGCCCTGCTCGTGCTGCTGTCGCTGCTCGCGGCGAATGCCGCGCGCGCCGAGTACGCGATCGCCTGGGGCGACGCGCCGAAGTACCCGAACGGGTTCGCGCACTTCGACTACGTGAACCCCAACGCGCCGAACGGCGGCACGCTGAACCTCGCCGGCTTCGGCTCCTTCGACAAGCTCAATCCGTTCACGCTGCGCGGCATGGCCGCCGAAGGGCTCGGCGTGCTCGTCTTCGAGACGCTCGCCGAAGGCAGCGAGGACGAGCCGTTCACGATGTACGGGCTGCTCGCCGACGACATGCGCTTCGCCGACGACGGCCTGTCGATCACGTTCCGGCTGAACCCGGCCGCGCGTTTCTCGAACGGCGACCCGGTCACCGCGGCCGACGTGCGGTACTCGTTCGAGTCGCTCGTCGGCCCGAAGGCACACCCGCGCTTTCGCCAGTACTTCGGCGACGTCGCGCGTGCCGTCGAGGTCGACGCGCGCACGATCCGCTTCGAGTTCAAGCGCCGCAACCACGAGTTGCACATGATCATCGGCATGCAGTTGCCGGTGTTCTCGCACAAGTGGGGCGACGGCCAGCCCTTCGACGAGGTCGTGCGCGACGAGCCGATCGCCAGCGGCCCCTACCGCATCGATCGCACCGACTGGGGGCGGTCGATCTCGTATCGCCGCGACCCGAACTACTGGGCGCGCGACCTGAACGTGCGGCGCGGGATGTTCAACTTCGACCGCGTCGTCTACAAGTACTACAAG
>DASWVL010000125.1:0-12040 GCA_036406255.1 Zeimonas sp. | reverse complement strand
CATCGACCCGGGCCGCCGGTATGCGCGCGCGCAACGCGGCCACCATGCGCCGGCACGCCTGCTGCCAGCGCGGCCACGCGCCCTGCCGCAGGTTGTAGCCGACGACGACGGCGATCGCGACGACGACCAGCAGGAGCAGGCTGACGCCCAGGCTGCTCATGCGGCCTCCGCGTAGCGCGCAGCCGCGTCGAGATCGACGGCAACGATGCGCGACACGCCTCGCTCCTGCATCGTCACGCCGACCAGCTGCTGCGCAAGCTCCATCGCGATCTTGTTGTGCGTGATGAACAGGAACTGCGTCTGGTCGGACATGCGCCGGACCATCTCGCAATAGCGCTCGGTGTTCGCATCGTCGAGCGGCGCGTCGACCTCGTCGAGCAGGCAGAACGGCGCGGGATTGAGCTGGAACAGCGCGAAGACGAGCGCGATGGCCGTGAGCGCCTTCTCGCCGCCCGACAACAGGTGGATCGACGTATTGCGCTTGCCCGGCGGTTGCGCGAGCACCTGGATGCCCGCATCGAGGATTTCGTCGCCGGTGAGGATCAGCCGCGCCTCGCCGCCGCCGAACAGCTCCGGGAAGAGCTTGCCGAAATGCGCGTTGACGGTGTCGTAGGTCTGCTGCAGCAGCTCGCGCGTCTCGCGGTCGATCTTGCGGATGGCGTCCTCGAGCGTGGCGATCGCCTCCTCGAGGTCCGACGACTGCGCGTCGAGGAAGCCCTTGCGTTCCTCGGCCTGCGCAAGCTCGTCGAGCGCAGCGAGATTCACCGCGCCGAGTGCGGCGATCGCGTTCGAGAGTCGAGTGACTTCGCCCTGCAGCCAGGACGGCTTCGGTGTGTCCGTGAGCGATGCGCGCAGGGCCTCGATCGCCGCCTCGTCGAGGCCGGCCTCGGCGAGCGACTGCGAGAACTGCTCGCGGTTCATCCGCGCGGCCTGTTCTTTCAGCTGCAGTTCGGTGACGCGCTGTCGAAGCGGCTCCTGCGCGCGCTCGGCGCCGAGCCGTGCCTCTTCCCGCTCGCGCAGCGACTGGCCGCGAGCGTCGAGGCGCGCGCGCGCCTCGGCGAGCGCCTGCTCGGCCCGGGTGCGCGCTTCGAGCGCCTCCTGGAGCGCGTGCCGGGCGCTCGCGTCGGTCAGCTCGTCGAGCTTCGAGCGCAGGCTGGTGCGCTCGGCGGCGGCCTGCTCGGCGAGCATGATCGCCTGCTCGATCTGCGCCTCGAGCCGCTCGATCGACGATTCGGCGGCACGCACCGCGAACGATGCCTCCTGCGCCTCGCGCTCGTCGCGACGCAGAGCCTCGCGACGCTCGCCGAGAACGCGCTCGGCGTCCTCGAGCGCCAGCTGCAGCGTCTCGGCCTGTTCCTGGTGCTGCGCCAGCTCGGCGTCGAGCGCCTCGAAGCGCTCGGTCTCGCCGGCGATCGTCGCCTCGTGCTCCTCGATGTGCGCGGCCAGCTCGGCAAGCTCGGCGTCGATCCGTTCGCGGCTCTGCGCCGTGGCGTCGCGCTCCTGCTCGAGCCGCTGCGCATCGAGTCGCAGGGCGCTGATGCGCTGCAGCTCGCGCGAATGCTCCTCGCGCAAGCGCCGCAGTTCGGCGAGCCGTTCGGCGGCACCGCTCTCGGTGCGGGCGGCGGTGGCGCGCGCCTCGTCCGCGAGCAGCTCCTGCGCGCGCAGGCCGCGCTGCAGGTTCTCGATCTCGTGCCGGCGCGCGAGCACGCCCTCCTGCTCGGAGTCGGCCGCGTACATGCCCACCGACTGGCGGCCGACGACGTGGCCGTCGACGACGACGAACTGGCCACCCTGCGGCAGCGAAGCGCGTTGCGCGAGCGCGCTCTCGAGCGACTCGGCCGCGAAGCAGCCGGCCAGCCATTCGGAGAGCAGCGACTGCACGCCGGCATCGGCGGTGTGCACCAGCTGCGCGAGCGGGCGCAGGCCGCCCGCTTCGGCGGCAGCAGCGGCGCGATCGCCGCCGGCGGCTGCGGGCAGCGGGGCGAAGAAGCCGACCTTCGACGGCGGCGCGTCGCCGATGAGGCCGGCGACCGCATCGAGCCGCCCGACTTCGAGTGCGTGGACGCGTTCGCGCAGCACCGACTCGATCGCGCTTTCCCACCCGTCGTCGATTCGCACCTTCTCGTAGAAGCGCGAGAGCCGTTCGAGCCCGTGACGAGCGAGCCACGGCTGCACCTTCGCCTGGCTCTCGACCCGCTCCTGGAGCTGCCGCAGCGCGTGCAACCGGCCCTCGATCTGCGCACGCTGCGCCTCGGCCTCGCGCAGCGCCTGCTGCGCGGGCTGGCGCTGCGCCTCGAGCGCGCTCCATTGCGGCTCGACTTCGGCGATCTGCTCGGCCGTATGCCGGTGGCTTTCCTCCGCCGCGGCGAGCGCCTCGATCGCCTGCTCCAGCTCGTGCGGATCGAACGGATGCAGCGCATCGGCCTCGGCGCGAAGACGTTCGCGCCGGCGCGTCGCGACGTCGAGCGACTCGCCGGCCTTGCGCTCGTGCAGTGCGCACAACTCGATCGACTGCCGAGTCTGTGCCACGCGCTGGCGTGCCTCGTCGACCTGCACGCGCGCCTCGCGGGCCTGCGCCTCGAATTCGGGCAGCGCGGCCGCCTGCTCGGTAACGACGCGCGCGAGTTCCTCGGCGTTGACGTGTGCCGCCGCGCGCTGCGCGTGCGCCGCTTCGCGATCGCGGCGCGCGTTCTCCTGCTGCTCCTGCGCCCGCCGCGCGGCGCGCTCGATGCTGTCGAGCCGCTCGCGCAGTTGCCCCTGCGTTTCCGAGACCAGGCGGATCTCAGCCTCGATGCGACCGACCTCTGCATTGCACTCGTAGTAGCGTCCCTGCGCGGCGTGCACGGCATCGCCGGCGGCGAAATGCGCCGCACGAACCGTCTCGACCTCGGCTTCGATCGCGCGCTGCTCGGCCAGCCGTCCCTCGACCTGGTTCGCCGCGTCGGCGGCCTGCGCGGCGAGGCGGCACTGCTCGGCGTCGGCGTCGTCGCGTCGCACCAGCCACAGCGTGTGCTGCCTGCGCTCGCGTTCGGCCTCCAGCGAGCGGAACTCGCGCGCGACCTCCGCCTGGCGCTGCAGGCGTTCGATCTGTGTCTCGAGTTCGCGACGGATGTCGTCGACGCGGGTGAGGTTCTCGCGCGTGTCGGCGAGCCGGTTGGCGGTTTCGCGCCGCCGCTCCTTGTACTTGGAGACACCGGCGGCTTCCTCGAGGAATACGCGCAGTTCCTCGGGGCGCGCCTCGATGATCCGCGAGATCATGCCCTGCCCGATGATCGCGTACGCGCGCGGCCCCAGCCCGGTGCCGAGGAACATGTCGTGCACGTCGCGACGGCGAACGGGCTGGTTGTTGATGAAGTAGCTCGACTGTCCGTCGCGCGTGAGCACGCGCCGCACCGAGATCTCGCCGAACTGGCTCCAGCTGCCGCCGATGCGACCGAGCGAGTTGTCGAACACCAGTTCGACCGACGCCCGCGCACCCGGCTTGCGCTCCGACGAACCGCTGAAGATGACGTCCTGCATCGACTCGCCGCGCAGCTCCGACGCCTTCGACTCGCCGAGAACCCAGCGCACCGCGTCGATCAGGTTCGACTTTCCGCAGCCGTTGGGCCCGACGACGCCGACCAGCTGGCCGGGGACATCGAAGGAGGTGGGATCGACGAAGGACTTGAAACCGGCGAGTTTGATCTGTTTGAGTCGCACCGAAAGCCCTATGCAAGGATCGACGGGCACCGACGCGGACCCGCGGTACGGCCACTCGCCGCTGGGCTGGGAAGTGTTCCTGCGGAACTTAAGCAAAAGCCGCTCTGCGGCGGCTCGTGTCGCTCCGTATAATAGCACCGGCCCCGTGCCGAACGGCACCACGAAGCCCTCCATGCCGCCCTCGCCTACCCGACCGTCCCGGCAACTCGAGACCTTCCCGAATCCGGCGCGCGAGCGCGACTATCTCGTGCACATCGAGGTTCCCGAATTCACCTGCCTGTGCCCGCTCACCGGGCAGCCCGATTTCGCCACCCTCGCCGTCGACTACATCCCCGACGAGCGCAACGTCGAACTGAAGGCGCTGAAGCTCTACATGTGGAGCTACCGCGACGAAGGCGCGTTCCACGAAGCCGTCACCAACCGCATCCTCGACGATCTCGTCTCGGCGCTCGCGCCGCGTTTCCTGCGGCTGACCGCACGCTGGTACGTCCGCGGCGGCATCTTCACCACCGTCGAAGCCGAGCACCGCAAGCCCGGATGGTCGCCTGCTCCGCGCATCGACGTCGGCAGCTTCGCCCCCGGCGTCAGCACCCGTCCATGAGCACGCTCCCGCCGCATACCGAGGGCGGCGCCGCTGGCGCCCGCGAGCGGCATGCGCTCCAGCGCACGATCGACGAAGCGTGGGAGCGGCGCGCCGAGTGCTCGCCCACCGGGGCGCCGGCGGCCCTGGTCGAAGCGGTCGAACGCGTGCTCGCGATGCTCGACGCCGGCACGCTGCGCGTGGCCGAGAAACATTCGCCCTCACCCGGCGACTGGGTCGTGCACGAATGGATCAAGAAGGCCGTGCTGCTGTCGTTCCGGCTGAACGTGGCGGCTCCGTCGGGAAGCGGACCGATGCGCTTCTTCGACAAGGTCCCGACCAAGTTCGACCGCTGGAGCGCGGCCGATTTCGCCGCCGCGGGCATCCGCGTCGTGCCGCCAGCGGTCGCGCGGCGCGGCGCCTTCGTCGGCAGGAACGTGGTCCTGATGCCGTCGTACGTGAACATAGGGGCGTTCGTCGACGAGGGGACGATGGTCGACACCTGGGTCACCGTCGGCTCTTGCGCGCAGATCGGGCGCAACGTGCACCTCTCGGGCGGCGTGGGCATCGGTGGCGTGCTAGAGCCGGTGCAGGCCGCGCCGACGATCATCGAGGACAACTGCTTCGTGGGCGCGCGCTCGGAGATCGTCGAGGGCGTCGTCGTCGAGGAGAACTCGGTGATCTCGATGGGCGTGTTCATCGGGCAGAGCACGAAGATCTACGACCGCGCCAGCGGCGCGATCCTGTACGGGCGCGTTCCGGCCGGTTCGGTCGTCGTCCCGGGCACGTTGCCTTCGGCGGACGGAAAGGTCGGCCTTTATTGCGCGGTCATCGTCAAGCGGGTCGACGCGCGAACGCGCGCGAAGACCGCGATCAACGAGTTGCTGCGCGGTGACTGAACAGGCGATCGCGAGCGCATCGCGACACGACGGAGAGGGGAACGAAATGGCGATGGACCGGTTGCTGCGGTTGATGGCCGAGAAGAAGGCCTCGGACCTGTTCCTGGCGCCCGGTTCTCCGGTCCAGATCAAGATCGACGGCACGATGGTCGCGGTGAACTCGCAGGTGCTCGCTCCGACCAACGTCGAGGCGCTGCTGCGCCAGATCGTCTCCGACGTACAGTGGGCACGCTTCGAGGAGGAGCGCGAGCTGAACATCGGCTACGGACTGAGCGGCGTGGGCAGCTTTCGCGTGAACGCATTCCGCCAGCGCGGCAGCACCGCCGGCGTCGTGCGCTTCGTTCCGCACCACATTCCCTCGCTCGGCGATCTGCACCTGCCGGAGATCCTCGGCGAACTGATCCTCGAGAAACGCGGACTGCTGCTCGTCGTCGGCGCGACCGGCTCGGGCAAGTCGACGACGATGGCGGCGATGCTCGATCACCGCAACGAACAGAAGAGCGGACACATCCTCACGCTCGAGGACCCGATCGAGTTCACGTTCCGCAACAAGCGCTCGATCGTCAACCAGCGCCAGATCGGCACCGACACCGACTCGCTCGAGATCGCGCTGAAGAACGCGATGCGCCAGGCGCCCGACTGCATCCTGATCGGCGAGATCCGCGACACCGCGACGATGTCGGCGGCGCTCGCCTATGCGCAATCGGGCCATCTCGTGCTCGCGACGCTGCATGCCAACAACGCGCACCACGCGCTGACGCGCATCGTGAGCTTCTACCCGCCCGACAACCGCACCGTGCTGCTGTCCGACCTCGCCGCCACGCTCAAGGCAATCGTCTCGCAACGGCTGGTGCGTTCGTCCGCCGGCGGGCGTCTGCCGGCCCTCGAGGTGCTGACGAACACGCGGCACATCTCGGAGATGATCGAACAGGGCCGACTCACCGAGATCAAGGACGCGATGGACCAGAGCCTCGCGCCCGGATCGTGTACCTTCGACCACGCGCTCGCTGCGCTCGTTCGCTCGGGCAGCATCGGCCGGGCCGACGCGCTCGCGCACGCCGACTCGCCGACCAACCTGCTGTGGCTGCTCGAGAACGAGGGTGCCCGGCCCGGCCACGGCGAAGCGCGCGCCACGCCCGCGCAGCCGCCGCTCGGCTCCGCCGCCACGGCGTCGTCGACGCTGCAGAAACCCCCGGCCGAAGGCCGCGGCGAGTCGGGTGACGGCGCGTCGTTCAGCGACTTCCTGCTCAACGTCTAGGAGTCTGCTCCGCAGATTCCCTGCCTTTGTGCGGAACAGGACACGAGCGATGCCCGACGTCGTCGTCTTCGGGATCGAGAACTGCGACCAGGTGCGCAAGGCGCGCGCCTGGCTGCGCGCACGCCACATCGAGTACCGTTTTCACGACCTGCGTCGCGACGGCCTCGATGCGCGCCGGCTGTCGGACTGGCTCGGACGGGTTCCATGGGACTCGCTGCTGAACCGCCGCGGGCTCGCCTGGCGCCGGCTCGACGCCGGGCGTCGAGCCGGCGTGACCGACCAGGCGAGCGCCACCGAGTTGATGCTCGAGGAACCGCTGCTCGTCAAGCGTCCGGTGCTGCAGATGCCGGGACAGATCGTCGTCGGCTTCTCCGAGGCGCTCTACGCCGGCGTGTTCGAATGAGCGCAGTCCTGCGCCTGGCCGAGGCGCTGATCCGCAGACCTTCGCTCACGCCCGACGACCAGGGCTGCCAGGCGCTGGTCGTCGAGCGTCTCGCGCCGCTCGGTTTCGCCTTCGAACGCTTCGACGCGAACGGCGTGACCAACCTGTGGGCGACCTGCGCGCTCGCCGCATCGGGTCCCACGCTCGTCTTCGCCGGCCACACCGACGTCGTTCCCGTCGGCGCGCGCGCGTCGTGGACGAGCGATCCCTTCGAACCGGTCGAACGGGACGGACGCCTCTACGGACGCGGTGCAGCCGACATGAAGAGCTCGATCGCCGCCTTCGTCGTCGCGATCGAGGAGGCGTTCGCCGCCGGACTCGCTCGTCGCGGGCGGATCGCCGTGCTGCTCACGTCCGACGAGGAAGGGCCCGCCGTCGACGGAACCGCGCGCGTCGTCGAGCATCTCGCCGCGCGCGGCGAGGTGCTCGACTTCTGCATCGTGGGCGAGCCGACCAGCGAGAGTCGTCTCGGCGACACGATCAAGAACGGTCGTCGCGGTTCGCTGTCGGGGCGGCTGGTCGTGCACGGCGTGCAGGGCCACGTCGCGTATCCGCAGCTCGCGCGCAATCCGCTGCACGAACTGGCGCCCGCGCTGGCCGAGTTGGTCGCCACCGTGTGGGATCGCGGCGACGCCGACTTCCCGCCGACGACGTGGCAGGTGTCGAACCTGCACGCGGGAACCGGCGCCGGCAACGTCATTCCCGCCGACGCGACGCTCGACTTCAATTTCCGCTTCTCGCCGGCGAGCCCCGTCGAATCGCTGCAGCGACGCTTCATCGAGCGGCTGGAGGCGCACGCACTTCGCTACACGCTCGAATGGGCGGCGCCGGCGCAACCGTTTCGCTGCGCGCCGGGCGCGCTGTCCGTCGCGCTCGCCGAGGCGATCCGCAGCGAGACCGGCTGCGAGCCGCGTTGCTCGACGACCGGCGGCACCTCCGACGGCCGCTTCCTCTCGCGGATCTGCCCGCAGGTCGTCGAGTTCGGACCGGTGAACGAGAGCATCCATCGCGTCGACGAATCGGTCGGCATCGCCGAACTCGAGCCGCTGAAGAACGTCTATCGGCGAACGATCGCCGCGCTGCTGCGGGAATGAGTTCCGCGACCCAGCCCCGAACGGTCGCCGACGCCGCGAGCGCCGCTCGCGAGTTGCGCACGCTGCGCGACCTCTTGCGCTGGGCGGTCTCGCGCTTCGAGGCCGCGCAGCTGTCGTACGGCCACGGAACCGACAACGCGTGGGACGAGGCAGCCTCGCTGCTGCTCTTCGCATTGCACCTGCCGCCCGATCGCCTCGATCCGTATCTCGACGCCCGTCTGTGCCGCGACGAGCGCGAAGCGGCGATCGCGCTCGTCGAACGCCGCGCGACGACACGCGCTCCCGCACCCTACCTCACCGGCGAGGCGTGGCTGCGCGGCCTCCGCTTTCTCTGCGACGAGCGTGCACTCGTTCCGCGCTCGCCGATCGCCGAGGCGCTCGAGGAGGCGCTGCCGCAGTGGTTCGCGCTGCACCGGCCGTCTCCGGAACCCCAACCGCGAGCGGTGCTCGATCTGTGCACCGGTGGCGGCAGCCTCGCGGTGTTCGCCGCGCTCGCCTTTCCGCAGGCGTCGGTCGTCGGCGCCGACCTCTCGCCGGCGGCGCTCGAGCTGGCACGCGCGAACGCTTCGTTGCACGGCGTGCACGAGCGGATCGCTTGGGTCCGCTCGGACCTGTTCGCATCGCTGCGCGATCGTCGCTTCGACCTGATCGTCTGCAACCCGCCGTACGTCAACGACGCCTCGATGCGCACGCTGCCGGCGGAATTCCGCGCCGAGCCGCGCGAGGCACTCGCCGGCGGACCCGACGGCATGGACCTCGTGCGGTACATCGTCGCGCAGGCGCGTGCGCACCTCGAGAACGACGGCCTGCTGCTCGTCGAGGTCGGTCACGAGGCCGGGTATTTCGAGGCGGCGTTCCCGACGCTCGAGTTCCACTACCTGCCGGTCGCAGCGGGCGACCGGATGCTCGTGCTGATCGAGGCGGCGGCACTTCCGGCCCCGTGATCCGGCTCGACGGGATCGTGCTGTCGCGCGGCGGCCGCGTGCTGCTCGATCGCGCGAGCGCGTCGATCGCGCCCGGCGAGCGCGTGGCGCTGATCGGTCGCAACGGCAGCGGCAAGACGACCCTGCTCGCCGCGCTCGCCGGCGACGTGCTTCCCGACGAAGGCAATCTCGAGCAGCCCTGGCGCGCGACGATGCGACTGGAGCAGTCGCTGCCGTCGAGCACGCTGCCGGCGTGGCGCTTCCTGGTCGCGAGCGACGAGGCGCTCGCTGCAGCCGCGACGACGCTCGCCGCGGCCGAACGCGCAGCCGACGGCATCGGGATCGCGCTTGCGCACGAGCGCTGGCTCGACGCCGGAGGCGCAAGCGCCGAGGCACGCGCACGAACGCTGCTCGCCGGCCTCGGCTTCGACGCCACGCAGGCGACGACGCCGGTCGACGAACTGTCCGGCGGCTGGCGCATGCGCCTGAACCTCGCGCGCGCGCTCTTCGCGCCGAGCGAGCTGCTGCTGCTCGACGAGCCGACGAACCATCTCGACCTCGACGCGATCCTGTGGCTCGAACGGTGGCTGCTGCGCTATCCCGGCACGATCGTCCTCGTCTCGCACGACCGCGACTTCCTCGACCGCGTCGCCAGCGCGACGCTGCACATCGACGACGGCAAGCTGGTGCGCTACGCCGGCGGCTACAGCGCGTTCGAACGCCTGCGCGCCCAGCGCGGCATGCAGGCCGAGCGCGAGCGCGTTGCGCAGCAGCAGCGCATCGAGCACCTGAACGCGTTCATCGCACGGTTCCGCGCGAAGGCGACGAAGGCCCGGCAGGTGCAGAGCCGGATCAAGGCGCTCGAGCGCATGGCCGAAGTCGCCCCGGTGCGAGCGATGCGCGGCATCGACTTTCCGCTGCACGAGGTCGGCGAATGCCCCGATCCGATGCTGCGCGCGGAGGCACTCGACGCGGGCTACGGCGCGACCGTCGTGCTGCACGGCGTGGAGCTGACCGTCCGGCGGGCAGCGCGCATCGGAGTGCTGGGCCGCAACGGCGCCGGCAAGAGCACGCTCGTCCGAACGCTGGTCGGCGAGCTGGCGCCGCTGGCCGGCGACGTGCAGCTCGCGCGCACGGTACGGATCGGCTACTTCGCGCAACAGGGAATCGACTCGTTGCGCGCCGACGATTCTGCGCTCGTGCAGCTGCGGCGCCTCGCCCCGCTCGAGCGCGAGCAGGCGCTGCGCGACTACCTGGGGCGCTTCGGCTTCTCGGGCGAAGACGCGACACGACCGATCGGGCCGATGTCCGGCGGCGAGAAGGCGCGCCTGCTGCTCGCGCTGACCCTGCATCCCCGGCCGCAGTTGCTGGTGCTCGACGAGCCGACGAACCATCTCGACGCGCAGGCCCGCGATGCGCTGGCCGAGGCGCTCGCCGGATTCGACGGCGCGCTGCTGCTCGTCTCGCACGACCGCTACCTGCTGCGCTCCACCGTCGACTCGTTCGTTCTCGTCGCCGGCGCACGCGTGGAGCCTTTCGACGGCGACCTCGACGACTACGCGAGCTGGCTGCTGCAGCGAGCGACGCCGGGGGCATCGGGGCGGATGCCCCGCGGCAACGGCGACGCGACGCCCGCCGCCGCGAGCGGCAACGCAGCCTCCGAGCCGTCGGCCGGCGCGCCGCCGTCGAGTTCCCGACGCGAAGATCGTCGCACCAGCGCGCGCCGGCGTGCGCGCCTCGCCGAACGGTTGCGACCTTTCGATGAAGAGATCGCGGCGATCGAACGCAGGCTCGACGAGATCGCTTCACGCATCTCGCCGATCGACGCTCGCCTTGCCGAGCCCGCTGCGTACCGTGACGCCGATGCGGCGGCAGCGCTCGCGCGCGAACGCGCGGCGCTGCAGGGCGAGCGCGAGTCGCTCGAGGAACGCTGGATCGAACGCAGCACCGCGCGCGACACAGAACGCGAGAGCTTCGAACGCGACGAAGGCGCCGGCTGAGGCGCACGCTGAGGCGCACGCTGAGGCGCACACTGAGGCGCACGCTGAGGCGCCGGCCGAGGCGGCTCGAGGCGCCAGCACCTGCGGGTAGAATCGCCCGATGAACTCGCCCGCCTCCAACTCCGTCCCCTTCCAGTGCATCGGCGTCGTCGGCAGCGGCGCGATGGGCCGCGGCATCGCGCAGCTGTTCGCCCAGGCAGGCTTCGCCGTTCGCCTGTACGACGCCAATCCGGCGGCCGTCGCTTCCGCCATCGCGGCGCTCGAGGATACCTTCGCCCGGCTCGTCGACAAGGGTCGACTCGCTCCCGAGGCCGCGCAACGTGCGCGCAGCTCGCTGACGGCCGTCGACTCGCTCGACGCGCTCGCCGGCTGCGACCTCGTCGTCGAGGCGATCGTCGAGCGGCTCGACGCCAAGCGCGAGCTGTTCCAGGCGCTGGAGCCGATCGTCGGCGACGAAGCGGTGCTCGCCACCAACACGTCCTCGCTGTCGGTGACCGCGATCGCCGCGCGCTGCCGGCGCGCCGAGCGCATCGCCGGACTGCATTTCTTCAATCCGGTTCCGCTGATGAAGGTCGTCGAAGTCGTGCGCGCAATGCGCACCGACGAGACGGCCGTCGAACGTCTCGTCGCGCTCGTGCGCACGACCGGCCATCGCCCGGTCGTCACGCGCGACACACCGGGCTTCATCGTCAACCACGCCGGGCGCGCGTACGGCACCGAGGCGCTCGCCGCGCTCGGCGAGGGCGTGGCCGACGTCGAGGCAATCGACCGCATCCTGCGCGAGCAGGTCTCGTTCGACGGCAACGGCTTCCGGCTCGGCCCCTTCGAGCTGCTCGACCTCACGGCGCTCGACGTTTCGCAGCCGGTGATGGAGTCGATCTACCGGCAGTTCTACGACGAGCCACGGTTCCGCCCGTCGGTGCTCGGCGCGCAGCGGCTCGCGGCCGGCCTGCTCGGGCGCAAGAGCGGCGAAGGCTTCTACCGCTACGGCAGCGGTGGCGTTCGCGCCGACTCCCCCGGTGAGCCTGCCGCGCCTTCGATCGACGTGCGTCCGCCCGTATGGGTCGCGCCTGGTCCGCGCGCCGCGCTCGTCGCTTCCGCCGCGCGGGCGCTCGGCGCGGTCGTGCGCGACGGCGCGGCGCCCG
>DASWVL010000124.1:0-4567 GCA_036406255.1 Zeimonas sp. | reverse complement strand
CAAGCTCGGGCTGATTCCGTCGGTGATCAGCCCGTACGTGATCCGCGCGATCGGCGCGCACCGGGCGCGCCGCTACTTCCTCACCGCGGAAGTCTTCGACGCCGCCGAGGCGTACCGCATCGGCCTCGTGCACGACATCGCGCAGGAGCCGGAACTCGACGGGTCGATCAACGTCGTGCTCGGCCAGCTCGCGATGGGCGGGCCGAAGGCGCTCGCCGAGGCGAAGCGGCTGATCCACGACGTCGACGGCCGCCCCATCGACGATGCGCTCGTCGACGACACGGCCGCGCGCATCGCGCGCCTGCGCGCGAGCGACGAAGCGCAGGAAGGCATCGCGGCGTTCTTCGAGCGGCGCCGCGCGGCATGGGTTCCGCAAGGCGACTGACGCGCAGATCCGGGGAAACGAACCGATGTTCGACAAGCTGCTGATCGCCAACCGCGGCGAGATCGCGTGCCGGATCGCCACCACGGCGAGACGCATGGGCGTGCGCACCGTGGCCGTGTACTCCGACGCCGACGCGTCGGCCCGGCACGTCACGCTGTGCGACGAGGCGTGGCGCCTGGGCCCGGCACCTGCGCGCGAGTCGTATCTCGACGCTGCGCGCGTGCTCGAGGTCGCCCGGCGCAGCGGCGCGCAGGCGATCCACCCCGGCTACGGCTTCCTGTCGGAGAACGAGGCCTTCGCGCGCAACGTCGCCGAAGCCGGCCTCGTCTTCGTCGGCCCACCCGCGTCGGCGATCGCCGCGATGGGCGACAAGGCCGCCGCCAAGCGGCGGATGGAGCAGGCGGGCGTTCCGCTCGTTCCCGGCTATCACGGCACCGACCCGTCCGACGAAAAGCTCGCGGCCGAGGCCGCGCACATCGGCTACCCGGTGCTGATCAAGGCAAGCGCCGGCGGAGGCGGCAAGGGAATGCGCATCGTCGAGAACGCCGCGCAGTTCGACGCGATGCTCGCCTCGTGCCGGCGCGAGGCGAAGAACGCGTTCGGCGACGACACGATGCTCGTCGAGCGCTACGTCGTGCGGCCGCGCCACATCGAGATCCAGGTCTTCGCCGACACGCAGGGAAGCTGCCTGCACCTGTTCGAGCGCGACTGTTCCGTGCAGCGGCGGCACCAGAAGGTGATCGAGGAAGCCCCGGCACCGGGCATGTCCGACGAGCGCCGCCGCGCAATGGGCGAGGCCGCGGTCGCCGCCGCGCGCGCGGTCGGCTACGTCGGCGCAGGCACCGTCGAGTTCATCGCCGACCCGTCGGGCGCGTTCTTCTTCATGGAGATGAACACGCGCCTGCAGGTCGAGCACCCGGTCACCGAGATGATCACCGGCTTCGACCTCGTCGAATGGCAGTTGCGCGTCGCCGCCGGCGAGCCGCTTCCGGTCTCGCAGGACGAACTTCGAATCGACGGGCACGCGATCGAGGCGCGCATCTACGCCGAGAACCCCGACAAGGGCTTCCTGCCGTCGATCGGTGCGCTGCGCTACCTGCGCACGCCGCCCGCCGTGGAGTTCGCGCGCACCGAGATCCCGGCCGCCGGCGCGCCGACCGCGCCGGTGCGCATCGACAGCGGCGTGCGCGAGGGCGACACGATCAGCGCGCACTACGATCCGATGATCGCCAAGCTCATCGTGCACGGCGCCGACCGCGAGACGGCGCTCGCGCGCATGGCGCGCGCGCTCGCGAAGTTCGAGGTCGTCGGCCCCGCATCGAACGTCGACTTCCTCGCGCGGCTCGTCGCAAACCCGGCGTTCGCATCGGGCGACCTCGACACCGGCCTCATCGAGCGCGAGAAGGACTCGCTGCTGCCGGCGCCCGCGAAGCCTTCGCTGCGCCGGCGCGCGCTCGCCGTCGCCGCGGTGCTCGCCGCCGAATTCGAGGAAGCGCGATCGGGCGCCGCGCACGAGTGGTCGGGCGACCCGTGGAACGCACGCAACGGGTGGCGCCCGGGCTCGAAGCTCGTGCGCACGCTGCAATTCGAGCAGGCCGGCGCGCCCTGCCCGGTGCAGGTCGAGTACGCGGGCGACGAATGGCTCGTGCGCGAAGGCGACGAATGCGCCCGGCTCGCCGAATTGCGCTGGAGCGCGTCCTCGCCGTCGGCGCGCACCGTGCGCGGCGTCGTCGACGACCGCAGCTTCGTCGTCGACTCGGTGATCGACGGCGAGACGCTGCACGTGTTCAGCCCGCTCGGACACTACGCGCTCGGCTACGCGCCGGCGCTGGCACACGTGGGCGAGCACGACGACGACTCGGCACTCGTCGCGCCGATGCCGGGCAAGGTGATCGCGCTCTTCGTCGAAGCGGGTGCGACCGTCGAGCGCGGACAGCCGCTGCTCGTCATCGAGGCGATGAAGATGGAGCACACCATCAGTGCGCCCGCGGCCGGGCGCGTCGCATCGATCCGCTACGGCGTCGGCGACCAGGTCGTCGAAGGTGCGCAGCTCGTCGAATTCGCCGCGCAGTGACGGGGCCGATGACGCGTCGCATCGTCGTTGCCGACCCCTGGGGCGAGCCTGGCCGCTGGATCGAAGCGCTCGCGGCGCTGCTCCCCGACGCAGCCGTCCACGGGGTCGGCGGCGAGACGGGCGAGGGAGCCGACTACGCCGTCGGCTGGAACCCGGGCCCCGCTTTCTTCGCCGCGCACCCGACGCTGCGCGCGTTCTTCGCGACGTCGGCCGGCGTCGACGCGCTGCTCGGCGGCGGCGCCCTGCCCGACACGCTTCCCGTCGTGCGCATCGAGGACGGCGGCATGGCGGCCCAGATGGCCGAGTACTGCCTGCACGAGGCGATCCACGTGCAGCGGCGATTCCACGAGTACGCCGCGCAGCAGCGCGCGCAGCGCTGGCGCCGCCTCGAGGTCGAGTCGAAGGCCGCGTGGCCGGTCGGCGTCTTCGGTCTCGGCGCGATCGGCACGCAGGTCGCGCATGCGCTGGCGAATGCCGGCTTTCCGGTGCACGGCTATTCGCGCTCGCCCAAGCGCATCGACGGCGTCGACTGCATGGACGAACGACACGGGCTGCGCGCGTTCCTCGAGCGCACGCGCCTGCTCGTCCTCGTCGCGCCGCTGACGCGCGACACGGCCGGCCTGTTCGATGCCGAGCGCCTGTCGTGGCTCGCGCCCGGCGCGTGGCTGCTCAACGTCGCGCGCGGCGGCCTCGTCGACGAGGCCGCGCTGCTCGCCGCACTCGACGCGGGCCGGCTCGCCGGCGCATCGCTCGACGTCGTCGCCGTCGAGCCGCTGCCCCCCGGACACCCGTTCTGGCACCATCGGGGAATCCGCCTCACGCCGCACGTCTCCGGCATGACGCAGATCGACGAATCGGCCCGGCAGATCGCGCGCAAGATTGCCGCGCTCGAGCGCGGCGACCCCGTCGGCGGGCTCGTCGATCGCCGGCGCGGATACTGAATCGGGAGTACCACGATGAAGCTGCCGCAACGCGTCCACGTCACCGAGGTCGGCCCGCGCGACGGGCTGCAGAACGAAGGGCAGCCGGTGCCGACGGCGACGAAGGTCGAGCTGTGCGAGCGCCTGCTGTCGGCCGGCGTCCGCCAGCTCGAGGCCACATCCTTCGTCTCGCCCAAATGGGTGCCGCAGATGTCCGACGCCGCCGACGTGATGGCCGCCGTCGGCCGACGTCCCGGCGTACGCGTCTCGGTGCTCACGCCGAACCGCAAGGGCTTCGACGCGGCGCTCGCCTCGGGCGCCGACGAGGTCGTCATCTTCGGCGCAGCGAGCGAGGCCTTCTCGATGCGCAACATCAACTGCTCGATCGCCGAGAGCATCGAACGCTTCGCGCCGGTGGCGGCCGCCGCCCGCGAGAACGGCATCCGGCTGCGCGCCGCGGTGTCGGTCGCCTTCGGCTGCCCGTACCAGGGCGACGTGTCGATCGACGACGTCGTCGACGTCGCGAAACGGCTGCGCGACCTGGGCTGCGACGAGATCGGCATCGCCGACACAATCGGCGTCGGCACCGCGTCGCACGTGCAGCGCGTGTTCGAGGCGGTGACGCGCGAGATCCCGGTCGACCGGCTGTCGGCGCACTTCCACGACACCTACGGCCAGGCGGTCGCCAACGTGTTCGCCAGCCTGCAGTCGGGCATCTACCGCTTCGACTCTTCGATCGCGGGCCTCGGCGGCTGTCCGTACGCGAAGGGCGCGACGGGCAACGTCGCCACCGAGGACGTCGTCTACCTGCTGCACGGCCTGGGCATCGACACCGGACTCGACCTAGACGCGCTGGTCGACACCGGGCAGTGGATCTCGAAGCAGCTCGGCCGCGCGAGCGCTTCGCGCGCCGGCAACGCGATCGCGGCGCGCAAGCGCGCGAAGGCCGAGGCCGCGGCGTGACGCGAGCGCCGGTGCCGTCGCCGTGCATCTCCGTCTGCCGGGTCGACCCGGCGAGCGGTCTGTGCGACGGCTGCCTGCGCACGCTCGACGAGATCGCGCGCTGGGGTTCGATGGACGACGATGCTCGCCGCGGCGTGTGGAACGCGATCGACGCCCGGCGCGCGCAACGCAGTCCCGGCGCCGGCAACGCTGCGCGGACCGTCGACCGGGCACCGTGAAGCCGCT
>DASWVL010000123.1:0-4096 GCA_036406255.1 Zeimonas sp. | reverse complement strand
GACGTGGCGCGCGTCGGTGATCCCGCTGATCGCGGTGCCGAGCCGGTCTTTCCTCGCACCGTGCGGTTTGAGCAGCAGCGCGGCGAGCGCCGGCGACAGCGTCAGCGAATTGAAGGTGGAGATCACCGTCGAGATCGCGATCGTCAGCGCAAACTGCCGGTAGAACTGGCCGGTGAGCCCGGGGACGAAGGCGAGCGGGACGAACACCGCGACGAGCACCAGGCCGATCGCGACGATCGGCCCGCTGACTTCCTCCATCGCGCGGTAGGTGGCGTCGCGCGGCGCGAGTCCCGCCTCGATGTTGCGTTCGACGTTCTCGACGACGACGATCGCGTCGTCGACGACGATGCCGATCGCCAGCACGAGCCCGAACAGCGTCAGCGCGTTGATCGAGAAGCCGAACGCGAGCATCGGCGCGAAGGTTCCGACGATCGACACCGGCACCGCGATCAGCGGGATCACCGACGCGCGCCACGTCTTCAGGAACACGATGACGACGACGACGACGAGCAGCACCGCCTCGAGCAGCGTCTTCACGACCTCGTCGATCGAGCTTTTGACGAAGCGCGTGGTGTCGTAGACGATGCGCCACTCGACGCCTTCCGGCATCGCCTGGCCGAGTTCGGCCATCGCTTCGCGCACGCCGTCGGCGACCTGGATCGCGTTCGACCCCGGCGCCTGGAAGATCGCGACCGCGACGGCCGGCTGGTTGTCGAGCAGGCTGCGCAACGAGTAGTCGGCCGCGCCCAGCTCGATGCGGGCGACGTCGCGCAGGCGCGTGACCGCGCCGTCGGGCGAGGCCTTGACGACGATGTCGCCGAACTCCTGCTCGCTCGTCAGGCGCCCGCGTGCGTGCACCGGCATCTGGTAATCGACCCCGGGCAGCGACGGCGACGCGCCGACGACGCCGGCGGCGACGTTCGCATTCTGCTCGCGGATCGCGGCGGCGACGTCGGAGGCGGTCAGGCCGCGCGCGGCGACCTTCGTCGGATCGAGCCAGACGCGCATCGAATAGTCGCCGGCGCCGAACACCTGGACCTGTCCGGTGCCCTCGATGCGCCCGAGCCCATCGCGCACGTTGAGCACCGCGTAGTTGCGCAGGTAGTTGACGTCGTAGCGTCCGTTCGGCGACACGAGATGCACGACGAGCAGCAGGTCGGGCGAGCTCTTCGCCGTGGTGACGCCCAGCCGTCGCACTTCCTCCGGCAGCCGCGGCAGCGCCTGCGAGACGCGGTTCTGCACCAGCTGCTGCGCGAGGTCGGCATCGGTGCCGAGCGCGAAGGTCACGGTGAGCGCGAGCTTGCCGTCGGAGCTCGCCTGCGATCCCATGTACAGCATGCCGTCGACGCCGTTGATCGCCTCCTCGAGCGGAGAGGCGACCGTCTCGGAGATCACCTTCGGGTTGGCGCCCGGATAGCTCGCGTTCACGACGATCGCGGGCGGTGCGACCTCGGGATACTCGGAGACCGGCAGGTTCCAGATGCCGATCGCGCCGGCGAGGAAGACGAGGATCGACAGGACGCCGGCGAGGATCGGCCGGTCGATGAACCAGTGCGGCAGTTTCATCGGGCGCTCCCCGCGTGCGCCGGCGCAGCTTCTTCGCTCTCCGCGGCGACTGGCGCGGCTGCGACGAGCTTCGCCGCGCCGACCTCTTCCATCGCAACCGGCCTGGGCGCGACGCGCATCCCGGGCCGCACGCGCTGCAGGCCGTTGACGACGATGCGCTCGCCCGGGCGCAGTCCCTTGCGCACGATGCGCAGCCCGTCGACGATCGGCCCGAGCTTCACCTCGCGCCACTCGAGTTTGTCGCCGTTGCCGACGACGAGCACGTAGCGCTTGCTCTGGTCGGTTCCGACCGCGCGGTCGGCGACGAGCACGGCATCGGTCGAACCCGAGCCGCCGACTTTCAGCCGCGCGTACATCCCCGGCTTCAGGCGCCCGTCGGAGTTGTCGAACACGGCGCGCAGCAGGATCGTTCCCGAGCGCGGGTCGATCCGGTTGTCGACGAACTCGAGGCGGCCGCGATGCGGATGCCCGTCCTCGTCGGCGAGCCCGAGGAAGATCGGAACCGGATCCGACGCGGACTCGACGCCATCGGGGCCGGCGTGCGCGGCGTATCGAAGGAAGCTGCGCTCGTCGACCTCGAAGGTCGCGTAGATCGGCGCCGTCGAGAGGATCGTCGTCAGGCGCGGTCCACCGGCACCCGCGCCGACGAGGTTCCCCACGGTGACCTCGGCACGGCCGACGCGTCCCGAGATCGGCGCCGTGATGCGCGTGTAGCCGAGTTCGAGGCGAGCGCTGTCGAGCGCCGCCTGCGCGCCCTGTACGGCGGCCTGTGCCTGGCGGTGTGCGTTGTCGCGTTCGTCGAACTCGCGCCGTGCGATCGCGCGGTCGGCGAGCAGGCGCTGTGCGCGCCCCAGCTCGGAGGTGGTCAGCACCAGCCGCGCACGCGCCGATGCAAGCGCGGCCTCGGCGCGCGCCACCGTCGCCGCAAAAGGCCGCGGGTCGATGACGAACAGCGTGTCGCCCTTCTCGACGAACGATCCCGGCTCGAAGCCCACGGCCTCGATGTAGCCGGCGACCCGCGAGCGAACCTCGACGCCGTCGATGGCTTCCAGCCGGCCCGAGAAGTCATCCCATTCGGTGACGGTGCGCGCGACCACCTCGGCGACGCTGACCGGCATCGCGTCGGGCGTCGAGGCCTTCTGCTGCGCGGTCGCTCCGACCGGATTCTCGTACGACACCCACGCGACGGCGGCCGCGATCGTGAAGACGGGCGCGAGCAGCCATGCGATGCGGCCACGCCGCCGTTGGGGATTCGATGTCGTCATCGGGGGATTTCCTTCGTCGTGGGCGGCGCCGCGCGAGGTGCGCAACGCCGCACGGTCATCACTCGGCCCGGGCGAGGCGGACGATCGCGTTCGCATCGCGCTCGGAACCTGCATAGACGGGCTCGGACGAGACGATCGTCACCAGCGCGCGTCCGCCGGGCGCAGGGGCGACGCGATCGCCGACGTTCACCTGCACCGCGGCGACGCGTCCGTCGATCGGCGCGACGATGCGCGTGAGGCCGAGGTCGCGTCGCGCACCCTCGAGCACCATCGCGGCAGCGCGCAGCGTGCCGTGGGCTTCGCGCTGGGCGCGCACGCAGGCATCGAGCTGCGCGTGGCCGATCGTTCCTTCGTCGAACGCACGCTGCGCGCGGCCCAGCTCGGCGGTCGCCGCGGCGAGCCGCGCACGCGCCGACGCCACCGTCGACTGCGCATGCTGCACGGCGGCAACGAAGGGCTCGGCGTCGAGCACGAAGAGCGTCTCGCCCTTCTCGACGTACGAGCCCGGCTCGAAGCGCACCGCGGCCACGCGACCGGAGATCTGCGCACGCACTTCGACCGATACGACGAAGTCCGCATCGCCCGGCGCGCGATCGCGCTGCATCGAGAAGCCGGCTCCGTCGTCGCGCATCGCGACCCGCATCGCGGCAACGAAGGGCGGCGTTCTCGCGCGGGCGAGCGGCCCGGCCTCGGCGTCGAAGCGCGCCAGTGCCTGCGCCGTCGCGCCGCCCGGCGCCGTGTAGAGCAACCAGGCGCCGCTGCTTCCGGCAGCCACCCCGAGCGCGAGCAGGAACGCGGTTCCCCGCTGCAGGCGGGCGATCGAAGACGGAATGTTCATGTCGCATACCCCGGCATACGGTTCTCGTGCACCTGCGTGCGCCGCGCCTGCGGAACGACCACCTCCGGCGGCGGCGCGAGCACGATCAGGCGCGTGTCCTGCAGTGCCTGCACGACGGTCATGCGCGAGCCCTCGAGCTGCATCGACTCGCCGTCGGCCAGGAAGGTGTCGCGGGGGTGCGCGTCCTGCGTGATCCAGACGAGACCCTCGAGAACGGTTACGACCTGCCCGCGCCCCTTGCGGATGCGCATCAGCGCGTCCTTTGAAAGGGTCCGAGCCGCCTGTGCAATTTCATTGGGGTACATGGCTGACGACTCCCGCGAATGACTTGTCCGAGTCGTCATCGTCTCCCGCGGCGATTGCACGTTCGTTTCACGCCGCCTGGGAAAAATTTCACATGAAACAGCGCTGCCAACCGGGAATTCCG
>DASWVL010000122.1:0-3492 GCA_036406255.1 Zeimonas sp. | reverse complement strand
CGGGGCGGCGCAGCCCCGCCGCGCGGCGCAATGCGGCGAGCGCACCGGCGGTTCCCGGCAGCGCCGCGACGAGCGCCCGATCGGCGGCATGCGCCTCGAGCAGCAGGTAGAGATCGCGCACGAGCGGGCCGGTCGTCGTCGCCGCGGAAAGCAGGTCGGCGCTGCCGCGGCGCGCGCGCATCGCCTGCTGCAGCGCCATCGTGCGGTACAGACGCAGCGCCTGTTCGTCGTCGGGGACGTCGAGCCGAGCCGGGAGCCAGATCGAGACGCCGTCGGTGGCGGGCACGGCGTCGGGAGCACGAGGCAGCTGCGCGCGACGGAAGCAACGCGTGAGCAGCGTCGTCGGTGCGGGCGCCTGCGCGACCCGCAACGCGAAGCCCGTGCCGAAAGCCGCCGACACCAGCAGGTCCAGGCGCTGCGCAACGTCGGCGAGCGTGACCGGCCGCGCGACGCCGCTGCGCGCGCGACGTCGCAGCCACAGCTCGCGTACGTAGACCGTCGCGTGCCGTGCGGCGTCGCTGATCAGCTCTTCGGGCTCGGCCACGATCGACCGCTGCGGCGGTCAGGCGAAGGTGGCGTCGACCAGGTCGCGCATCGCATCGGCGAGCGATGCGTCGTCGGACAGCGGAGCGACGATCGCCGCCCGGCATGCGGCGCGCACGTCGGTGCCGCTCGCGACCAGCCGCGCTGCGGCAACCAGCAGCCTCGTGCTCGGCACCTCGGCGAGCCCGCGGTCGTGCAGGCCGCGCAGGCGCGTGCCGAGCGCGACGAGTGCGCGGGCGAGAGGCTCGTCGACTCCGCCCTCGCGCGCGACGATCGCCGCCTCGCGCTCGGGAGGGGGGAAGTCGAACTCCAGCGCGACGAAACGCTGGCGCGTGCTCGGCTTCAGGTCCTTCAGCATCCGCTGGTAGCCCGGGTTGTACGAAACGACGAGCTGGAAGCCGGGCGCAGCGACGAGCGTCTCGCCAGTGCGGTCGATCGGCAGCATGCGGCGGTGGTCGGTGAGCGGATGCAGGACGACGACGGTGTCCTGCCGCGCTTCGACGACCTCGTCGAGATAGCAGATCGCGCCCTCGCGAACGGCGCGCGTGAGCGGGCCGTCCTGCCAGGCGGTCCCGTCGTGGCGGACCAGGAAGCGGCCGACGAGATCGCTCGCGGTGAGATCGTCGTGGCAGGCGATGGTGACCAGCGGCCGGCGCAGCCGCCACGCCATGTACTCGACGAAGCGCGTCTTGCCGCACCCGGTCGGTCCCTTGAGCATCACCGCGAGCTTGCGTGCGTGGCAGCGCTCGAAGATCGCGATCTCGTCGGCACAGGGCAGGTAGTAGGGCGCTTCCGCGGCACGCCCGGCGACGGATGCGGAAGGGGCGATCGCCTGCACGGTCACGACGCGGTCAGGCGCGCGATCCTGCGACGCCTGCACGAGCATCCGGGGTCGGCGGTTCGCGGTCCGCATGCAACGCAGCCGGCTCGTCGAGGGTACGGAACAGCGGCGCACGGCGGAAGAAGTCGTAGATGTACAGCCCGACGCCGGTGGCGAAGATCGACGCGCTGGAGATCAGCATGATGAAGTGCACCTGGATCTTCAGTTGCGTGTCGAGGTAGCCGAGCCCGAGGATGCGCTCGAGGTAGACCTGCGCGATGCCGGCCGTGGCGAACGAGATCGTCATGCCGAACATGCCGGCGAGCTGCAGCCAGAAGGCCATGTAGCCGATCGCGTTGCCGTCCTCGCGTCGCTCGCCGGTGATCTCCGGCAACGCGTACCGGATCATAGCGAGGACGATCATCGCGTAGGCGCCATAGAACGCCGCGTGCCCGTGCATTGCGGTGATCAGCGTTCCGTGCGTCCACTTGTTGATGCCCGGCCACGTGTGGGCCAGGCCCAGCAACCCGGCGCCGAACAGGGCGAACACCGCGGAGCCGAGCGTCCAGTGCAGCGCCAGCGTGTTCGGGTGCGACAGGCCCGAGCGGCGCATCGCACCGTAGGCGTACATCGCCATGCCGATCAGCGCCAGCGGCTCCAGTGCGCTGAAGAAGCCGCCGAGCGGCAGCCAGTAGTAGGGCACGCCGGTCCAGTAGTAGTGGTGCGCGGTGCCGAGCAGACCGGCGATGAAGACGAGGCCGACGATCACGTACAGCCATTTCTCCATCACCTCGCGATCGGCGCCCGAGAGACGGATCAGCAGGTACGCGAGAAAGCCGCCCATGATCATCATCCACACGCCTTCGACCCACAGGTGGATCGTCCACCAGCGATAGAAGATCGACACCGTGTAGTTCTCGAAGTGCAGCAGCGCCGGCAGGTAGAGGACGGCGGAGCTTGCCAGCCCGAGCAGCAGGACGCCTTCGGTGGTGGTGAAGCGCCCCGACTTGCGGATCGTCATCCCCACGTTGTAGAGGAGCATCAGCATGACGACGACGATGACGATCTTGTGCGGCAACGGCTGCTCGAGCATCTTGTTGCCGGTTCCATAGCGGAACAGGTATCCGATGACCGCGGTCACGCCCATCAGCGTCCACAGCACGAGCTGCACGTAGGCGAGCTTCACGCTGTACAGCTCGGTGCGCGACTCCTCGGGAACGAGCCAGTAGGTTGCGCCCATGAAGCCGGTCAGCACCCACACGATCAGCAGGTTCGTGTGGATCATCTTCGTGACGTCGAAGGGCAGCACGTACAGCAGCGGGTCGGGCCCGAGGTACTTCGTCGCCGACAGCAGGCCGAAGGCGATCTGCAGGCCGAACAGCAGCATCGCGACGGCGAAATACCAATAGGCGACGGACTGGGAACGGTAGCGCATCCGGAACTCTCTCCTCACAGCGGCTCGCGACCCGCAGGCGCGCAAGCCGCAGGTTCAGCGCAGTGTGATCAGGTATTCGACGAGCTGGTCGATCTGCTCGGGCGTGAGGTCCTTGCCGTAGGTGTTCGGCATGAACGACGTGCCGTCGGCGGAGTACATCTCGCCCGGCACCAGGTACCGGCTCGGCTCGACGATCGATTCGCGCAGGTACGTGGCGGCGTCCTTCGCCGAGCCCTCGTAGCCGGGCGCCGCGATGCGCTGCTCGGCGCGCGCGCCGGCACCGGCGAGCGTGGGGCCCGCCATGTTCACGCCGGGGGCGATCGAATGACAGGCATTGCATGACGGGGCCACGGTGCGGAAGAGCCGTTCGCCGAGCGCGGCGGGATCTTCGCTGCCCGACACCGGCGCTGCCGCGGGTGGGGCCGCCCCCGACTCCGGCGTCGTTCCTCCGCCCACCAGCGACCCGATCGGCAGGTCGGTGCCGGGAATCGTCGCGCCGGCGACGAGGATCGGCCGCGGTGGCCAACCCTGGTTGTCGACCTGGCTCACCCATGTGAGAAACGCGATGAGGTGATCGATCTCGTCCTCGGCGAGGTCCTGCGTCGGCATCAGCCGCCGGTGCCGCTGCTCGTCGTAGAACTTCGACGGATCGCGCATGTACGCCTTCAGGTACGGCGCGCCGCGCATCTGCGCG
>DASWVL010000121.1:0-1710 GCA_036406255.1 Zeimonas sp. | reverse complement strand
GCGGGAAGCGACCCGGCGTGTAGCCCGGCACCGTCCAGACGATATCGGCCACGCCCGTGCGCGCCTGGTCGTAGAGCTGCGGCGGCTTGCCGCCGAGCTGCATCGACGGATAGATCTCGCACTTGATCCGCCCGCCGGAGTCCTTCTCGACGCGGTTGGCCCACGGCTCGAACAGCATCTTCTGCGCCGGTGCCATCGGCGACAGGAAATGCGACATGCGCAGCTTGATCGGCTCCTGCGCAGTGGCCTTGCCCGCGATGCCCAGCGCGCTGGCGCCCGCGACGGCAAGCGAGTTCTTCAGAAACGTCCTCTTTTCCATGTGTCCCTCCCTTGAGATTGCCCGAGCGCTCCGGCCGCGAAGCGAAGCGCGTTCATCCGCCGTGTTCGTCGAAGGCCTCGTACGTCTTCGCGGCGATGACCAGTTTCTGGATTTCACTGGTACCTTCGTAGATGCGCAATGCGCGGATTTCCCGATACAGCTGCTCCACGGTCGCTCCGTGGATCACGCCCGTTCCGCCGAACAGCTGCAGCGCCTGGTCGATGACGACCTGCGCCGACTCGGTGGCGAAGAGCTTCGCCATCGATGCCTCGCGCGTGACCCGTTCGCGCTGCGTGTCCTTCGTCCATGCCGCGCGATAGACGAGCAGCGCCGCAGCGTCGACCGCGAGCGCCATCTCGGCGACCTTCGCCTGCGTGAGCTGGAAGTCGGCCAGCTTCTGGCCGAAGACCTCGCGCTCGCGCGTTCGCACCAGCGCCTCGTCGAGCGCGCGACGCGCCATGCCGAGGGCGGCTGCGCCTACCGTCGAACGGAACACGTCGAGCGTTGCCATCGCGATGCGGAAACCGGCGCCGGGACGATCGATCAGCGCTTCGCCCGGAATCCGGCAGTTCTCGAAGCGGATCGTGCCAAGCGGGTGCGGCGCGATGACGTCGACGCGCTCCGATGCATCGAGCCCGGGCGTGTCGGCGGGAACGACGAAGGCGGCGAGGTTCTTCGCGCCGGGCTCGTCGCCCACGCGCGCGAACACCGTGTAGAAGTCGGCGATGCCGCCGTTCGAGATCCACGTCTTGGCGCCGTCCAGGCGCCAGCCGTCGCCGTCGCGCTCGGCGCGCGTGCGCATCGCCGCGACGTCGGAGCCCGCGTCGGGCTCCGAGAGCGCGAACGCGGCGATCGCACGACCGCGCGCGACCTCGGGCAGCCAGCGCTTCTTCTGCCCGTCGGACCCTGCCAGCGTGATCGGCGCGCTGCCCAGCCCCTGCATCGCGAACGCGAAGTCGGCGAGCGCGTGGTGGCGCGCGAGCGTGTCGCGCGCCAGGCACAGGCTGCGCACGTCGAGCTTCGGGTGGCGCCCGCCGTACGGCGACGGCACGCTCAACTGCAACAGGCCGGCGTCGCCGAGCGAGGCGACGAGCCTGCGGCACGCCGCGTCGAGCGCGTCGTTGCCGCAGTCGTGCGGGATGTCGAGGCCGGGAAGCGCGCTCCCCGCCCAGGCCTCGATCGCGTCGGCGAGCGTGCGGTGCGCCGCGTCGAGGAACGGCCAGTCGAGGAACGTCCGGTCGGCCATGCGGGGGCTACCTCTCAGTTGCCTTCGAACTTCGGCGTCTGTTTCGCGACGAACGCATGATAGGCGCGATGGAAATCCTGCGTCTGCATGCAGATCGCCTGCGCCTGCGCCTCGGCCTCGATCGCCTCCTCCAGGCCCATGTTCC
>DASWVL010000120.1:0-4432 GCA_036406255.1 Zeimonas sp. | reverse complement strand
TCATCGTCGACAACGAGAATTTCCGCCATGGGTGCCGTCTACCCTCTCAACCGTGCAGTGTTGCGACCAAGCGACGATTGTCCTCGTTTTTGGCCAGTTTCGTAAATAGCACCGAGATCTGGGCGCCGACGGGCTTGCCGGTGGCGGCTTCGCCCCAGTTCGCCACGTCGATGCGCGCGCCGTGCTCGTCGACGATCTTCTTGACGATCGCCAGGCCGAGGCCGGTTCCGCGGGGCTTGTTGGTGACGTACGGCTCGAACACGCGCGACAGCGCCGTGGGCGAGAACCCGCCGCCATTGTCGCGTACGAGCAGGCGGACAGCGACTTCGCCGTCGGCGAGCGCGAGCGCCTCGGTGAGCAGCTCGACGTCGGGCTGCTCCACGTGCTCGGTGGCCTCGACGGCGTTCTTCACCAGGTTGTGGATCACCTGTCGCAACTGCGTCTGGTCGCCGAGCACCTGCGGCAGCGCCGGCGCCAGGCGCGGCCGGATGGCGACGCGTCCGCCGGCGGCTGCGTACAGGCGCAGCACCTCGTCGATCAGCTCGTTCAGGTCGAGCGGCGCAAGCTGCGCGGCCGGAAGGCGGGCGTAGTCGCGGAACTCGTCGACCATCCGCTTCAGCGCCGCCACCTGGTTCACGATCGTCTGCGAGTTCTTCGCGAGCAGCTCGGCTTCGGCCGGCGGCAGCTTGTCGGCGAGCTTGCGCTGCGTGCGCTCGGCGGCGAGCTGGATCGGCGTGAGCGGGTTCTTGATCTCGTGCGCGAGCCGGCGCGCGACCTCCGCCCACGCCACTGCACGCTGCGCCGAGATCACTTCGCTGATGTCGTCGAAGACGACGACGTAGCCGACACGCCGCTCGGGCAGGATCGAGCCGCGCGCGAAGATCGTCTGGTCGGAGTTCGAGCCGGGCGCGTTGGCGATGTCGAACGCCGGCGGCGCTTTCGCCTGCGCAGCCTGCGGTGCCTGCGGCAGGACGAATTGCCGCTGCCAACTCAGCGCGCCCGCCGCCGCCTGCTCGTTGAACGCGGCCCGGATCGGCGGGGCCAGCGCGGCGAGGCGCGGAACCTCGGCGATCGGCTTGTCGAGATGCTCGAGCAGCGACAGGCCGAGGATGCGCTCGGCCCCCGCATTCGCGAGCGTGAGGCGGAAGTCGGAGTCGAGCACGAGCACGCCGGCCGTCAGGTTCGCCAGGACGCTCTCGAGCCGGGCGTTCACGCGCTCGAGTTCGCGCTGGTTGCGCTCGACCTGCATGCGCGCATCCTCGAGTTGGCGCGTCATCAGGTTGAACGACTGCGTGAGCGCGCCCAGTTCGTCGCGCCCCGTGTAGTCCTTCACCGGGCGGTAGTCACCCTCGGCGACGGCGCGCGTGCCGGCGGCGAGCATCGACAGCGGACCGGTGAGCCATCCCGACAGCAGGAACGACGCCGCCACCGCCGAGAAGACGGTGAGCAGGAAGATCAGCGTGAGCGTGATGCGGAAGATGCGCGCGAGCCCCTCGCGCGACAGCGACAGCTGCTGGAAATCGCGCCGACCCTGCTCGACCGCCTCGGCGTTCTCCGACAGCGCGCTCGGCACCGGCTGCACGAGCTGCAGGTAGCGGTGCTCGTCGGGCAACTGGCCCTCGGTGTCGATGGCGACGATGACGCGCATCTTCAGGTGCATCGTCTCGCCTTCCGGTTCTACCGCCGCGTACTGCCGCGTGAGGCGCACCTGGCGCATCGCGCCGGGCGGCGGCAGGTCGGGAACGAGTCCGGCGAAGCGGCTGCCGCTCGTCGTGATGATGCGGCCGGTTCCGGAGGCGATCATCGCGTCGGTGATGCTCAGCTGCTCGCGCCGGCTGTTCAGCATCTCCGGCCAGGCCGCGCGCGGTGTCTCCGACAGCTCGATCGCGACGCTGCGCGCCTTCTGCGTGAGGTCGGAGAGCAGCGAGTCGAGGGCGGTGCGACCGAGCGTGAGTCCCGATTCGAGGCCGCGCTCGACCGGCACCGCGAACCACGATTCGATCGAGCGTCCGACGAACTGCACCGACACGAGATAGATCAGCGCGACCGGCAGCACCGTCATCAGCGTGAACGACATCGCCATGCGCGCCATCAGCCGGGTGCCGAAGAGCCCGCGCCGGTAGCGCACGACGAGCCGGCGCAGCAGTTCGAGCACGAGCAGCAACAGGCCCACCGCCAGCCCGACGGTGAGCCACAGCAGCATCGGGTACTGGCTCTCGAACAGCTCGGTGTTCGCGCTCGCCACCGCGAGCAGCAGCAGCAGGATGACCGCGAGCACCACCGAGCCGATCAGCGCGAAGCGCAGCAGTCGGCCGACCGCGCGCTTCTCGGGATCTACGGCCTGAACTCGAAAGGCTTCCATTCGGACTGCGGGTTCCAGTCGCGGTCGGTGATCGCGTTGACCTGGAACGGCTTGGGCAACTGCGCGGCGTCGAGTCGCAAGCGTACCCGAGCCTCGTACTCGGTCCCGGGCTTCACCGTCGAAGCGTTGAACAGGCGCCAGTGCCGCACCCGGCTCATCGCCTGCGTCGCGTCGGCGAGCGTGTCCCAGGTCTGCGTGAGCCCGTCGAAGTTCAGCCGGTACTGGCGCGTCAGCGCGTGGTAGGCGAGCCGGTAGACGATCGAACGCTCGATGACGGTCTCGTCGGTCCACCACCAGCGCGGGCGGATCAGCTCGAACTCGAGGACGAAATACAGCGGCACGCCGCGACGCACCGCCTCTTCGAGCGAACGCGTCAGCGGCACCTCGAAGTCGCCCGACAGCATCCAGCTGTCGCCGGCGGCGTCGAGTTCGAGGCGCGGACGCGAAAGTGCCGGGTCATCGGCGGCGCGTGCTGCCGGGGCCTGTCCGCACAGCGTGGCCGCCAGCACCAGCGCCAGGGCGAGACGGGCGATCAAGGGCGTTTTTCCAGCAGTGCGAAGAAGAATCCGTCGTGGTCGCGCGTGGGCGTCGCAGTGGGCAGCAGGGTGGCGACCCGCTCCGGCGTTCGGCCGTCGAAGCGCCACTGCAGCGACAATCTCGACGCGTCTGTTTGCTGCTCTAGAAAGCGAGCGATTACTGACTCACCTTCCTCGGGAAAGACCGAGCACGTGGTGTAGAGCAATTTACCACCCGGGCGGAGCAGCGACCAAAGCGCGCGGAGGATTTCCGACTGACGCCGCGACAGTGTCGCGAGATCGCTACGTCGCCGCAGCCAGCGCACGTCGGGGTGCCGTCGGACGATGCCGGACGCGGTGCACGGCGCGTCGACGAGGATGCGATCGAATGGTCGGCGGTCCCACCAGTCGACGGGGCGGCTGGCGTCGCCGGCGACGAGCAGGGGAGGAGCGACGTGCCGATCCGGTGTGCCCGCGCCCGAAGTCTCGCCCCGCGGCGTGCGCGGGCCGGCGGCGAAGCCGAGACGCTCGAGGTTCTCGCGCACGGTGCGCAGGCGCGCCACGTCGATGTCGAGCGCGGTGAGTTCGACATCGGCAAGCTCGAGCAGGTGCGTCGCCTTGCCGCCGGGCGCAGCGCAGGCGTCAAGTATGCGCTCACCATCAGCTGGAGCGAGCAAGGGTGCGGCGAGCTGCGCGGCCGCGTCCTGGATGCTGACGAGGCCTTCGCCCCAACCGGGCAGCGTCTCCACCGGTACGGGGGCATCGAGCACGATCGCCTGGGGGCCGACGCGGCGAGCGGAGAACCCCTCCTGCTGCAGTCGAGCCAGATAGCCGTCGACGGTGACGTGGCGCCGGTTCGCACGCAGCGTCATCGGCGGCGCGCGGTTGCCGTTCTCGAGGATCTGCGCCCAGTGCTCCGGGTAGGCGCTGCGCAGCCGCTCGATCCACCAGCCCGGGTGATTCCAGCGCGCTTCCGGCTCGCGGCGGGCGGCCTCGAGACGCGCTTCGCGCTCGCGCGAGAAGCGGCGCAGCGTCGCGTTCATGAATCCGGCGAGCGCCGCGCCGCCCGGCAGCGTGCGGGCCGCTCGCACCGCCTGGTCGACGACGACCGGGTCGGCGCGCACGCCGTGGACGAGTTGCGCGAGCGCCACCCATTGCAGTGCGGCGGGCGCGGGTGCCGGCCGGCGGGCGTTCAGGGAATCCGCGAGCGCGCGAACGAGGCCAAGCTCGCGGCAGGTGCGGTAGGTGAGGTCACGGATCGCGGCGTGCGAGGCCGCGGGCAGTGGATCCCGTGCGGATTCGGCCGCGATCGTCTCGTCGAGCGCGACGGGAAGCGCGCGGCCGGCGCCGAGCGACTCGATCGCGCGCGCCGCGCAGGCGAGTTCACGCGACAGCGGCGCCCGCTGCGCGGGAGCGTCGTTGCCGCCGCCCCGCGAGCGGTTCGCACGGGTGGTCACACCCGCGCGGTTTCGCTCCCGCTCGCGCCCATCGACATCGCGAGCAGGCGCCGGATGCGTTCGGCCGTGTCGGGGTGCGTGGAGAACATTCCGCGCAG
>DASWVL010000119.1:0-4756 GCA_036406255.1 Zeimonas sp. | reverse complement strand
GACGAGCGCCGAGACGATTTGCGGATTTCTCATGGCCACGCCATTATGCAGAAAACAGAGCGGACCATTCCCCGCATAGAGGACGAACATGTACGAGCGAATCCTGGTACCCGTCGACGGCTCGCGCTTCTCCGAAGAAGTTTTGCCGTATGCGCAGAGCATCGCGCGCGCCACCGGCGCGAAGCTGGCCCTGATGCGCGTGGTCGAACGCGACGCCGAGCAGGACGATGCGACGGGCGAGTTGCGCACGCTCGCGCAGCGCGTGCAGGCCGAGACCCGAACGGTGCCGGGGCGCGGCAACGTCGCGGCGGCGATCCTCGAGGAGGCGGCGCGGGTGTCCGGCACGCTGGTCGCGATGACCACGCACGGACGCAGCGGAATCGCCGAGGCGATGCTCGGCAGCGTCGCGCACGACGTCGTGCGCACCGGGCACAACCCCGTGCTCGTTTACCGACCGAACGGGCGCCACGCGAAGGACGGGCAGGCGCCGATCGACATCAACACCGTGATGCTGCCGATCGACGGCACCGGACACTCCGAATGGATGGAGCAGCAGGCGGGCGAATGGGCGCGTGCGCTCAAGGCCCGGCTCCTCGTCATCCAGGTGATCTCGCCCGACGCGCGGCCGGATCCGCAGGTACCGGCCAACGACGCGCTCGAAAGCTCCTACGTTCGTTCGCACGCGGTCGAGCTCGGCCGGCGCTATGGCGTGGAGTCGAACTGGGAAGTGCTGCACGGCGATCCCGCCGACGCGATGGCACGCTTCATCGGCGACCGGCGCGACATCCTCGTCGTCATGGCCACGCGCGGACGCTCGGCGCTGCAGGCCGCGGTGCTCGGCAGCGTCACGGCCGGACTGCTGCGCGAGGGCGGCGTGCCGATCGTCGTGCGCGTGCCGTAACGTCGCGGCCGGCGCTCGCTTCGAATCATGAAGATCGACGCCGCCGACCTGCACAAGCTCGAGCAGGCGCGCGAACTGCTCGCGCGGCCGGGCCTGGCCGTCCGGCTCAGCGACCTGCTCGGCGGTCCGATAGAGCGCACCGTCGACCTGCTCCCGCCGTCGATCCGCAAGCGGCTCGGCATCATCACGCACCATGCCTTGCAGCGATCGGTCGATGCGGCCGCGCGCACGCTCGAGTCCGGCCGGCGCGAGGCCAGTCCGCGCCTTCACAAGCTGCTCGGCTCGGTGAGCGGCGGCGCGGGCGGCGCGCTGGGCATCGCCGGGCTGTCGATCGAGATCCCGCTGTCCACCGTGCTGATCATGCGCTCGATCCTCGACGTCGCACGCGCCGAAGGCGAAGACCCCGGTTCGTCGGCCACGCGCCTGGCGGCGCTCGAGGTCTTCGCGCTCGGCGGCGACTCCCCGCACGACGATGCCGCCGAATCGGGCTACTACGCGGTGCGCGCCGTGCTCGCCCGGGCCGTCAGCGACGCCTCGCGCTACGTCGCGCAGCGCGGCGTCCTGCAGGAAGGCGCGCCGGCAATGGTGCGATTGATCGCAATGGTCGCCGCACGGTACAAGATCCAGCTCACGCAGAAGGCAGCAGGCATGCTCGTTCCCGGTGTCGGCGCAGCCGCCGGCGCGGCGATCAACCTGCTCTTCATGGATCACTACCAGACGATGAGCCGAGGCCACTTCGCGATTCGCTCGCTCGAGCGCCGATACGGAGCCGACGTCGTGCGGCGCGCGTACCGGGCGAATCCGCGCGGTTCCGATTCCGCCTTCGTCGTCGACGAAGCAGCATGAAGCGGCGCGCGCCAGCGAGTCGGCTCGCCCGCGCGCCTGCATTTTCCCGTTCCGCGTACGTCGCCGCTTCCTGCGCCTTCGCGGCGACGGGCGCGTTCGCGCAGTCGCTCGAACCGGTCACCGTCACCGCGACGCGCAGTGCCCAGCGTGCGTTCGACGTTCCCGCCTCGGTCGACGTCGTCGGCGTCGGCCCGCTCGGCGCACAGCAACCCGGCGTGAACCTGTCGGAGGCGCTCGGCAGCGTCCCCGGGATCCGCGTGCAGAACCGGCAGAACTTCGCGCAGGACCTGCAGGTTTCGTCGCGCGGCTTCGGCGCCCGGGCGAGCTTCGGCGTGCGCGGCGTGCGGCTCGTGCAGGACGGCGTGCCGCTCACGATGCCCGACGGACAGGGCCAGACCGGGCTGTTCGATCTCGACAGCGCCTCGCGCATCGAGGTGCTGCGCGGCCCCTTCGCCGCGCTGTACGGGAACTCGTCGGGCGGACTCGTCACCGTGTTCACCGAGGACCCGCCGCAGCGACCGACGCTCGGCGTACGCGCGGGCGCCGGCAGCTTCGGCGCGCGCAAGCTCGCAGTGGAATTCGGAGGCAGCGCCGGTGCGCTCGGCGCGCGCGCCGACGCATCGCGTTTCCGCACCGACGGCTGGCGTGACCACAGTCGCACACGGCGCGATCTCGCCAACGCACGGCTGGTCTGGGCCGACGACGCGAGTCGTTTCTCGCTCGGCGCCACGGCGCTCGACCAGCCGGACACGCTCGATCCGCTCGGCCTCACGCGCGCGCAACTCGAGCGCGACCCACGGCAGGCGGGCAACGGCGCCGCCGCCTTCGACACCCGCAAGAGCGTCGCCCACCGGCAGGTCGGCGCCGACTGGCAGCGACGGATCGGCGACGGCTCCACGCTGCAGGTACGCGCCTACGGCGGCGAACGCAGCCTGCGCCAGTTCCTCGCCTTCAGCGGGGCCGCGCCCGGCTCCTCGGGCGGCGTCGTCGACCTCGATCGCGGATTCGGCGGGCTGAACCTGCAGTGGACGAAGAGCGTGCGCACGGCCGCCGGCCGCGTCGACGCGACGCTCGGCGTCGACTACGACCGGATGAACGAGCGGCGCAAGGGCTTCGTGAACGAGGCCGGCATCGTCGGCGAGCTGCGCCGCAACGAGTCCGACACCGTGCGCGACTTCGACCAGTACGCGCTCGTCGAGTGGTGGGTCACGCCGCATTGGAAGCTCGCCGGCGGGGCGCGCCGCTCGAACGTCCGCTTCACGGTGCGCGACGCCTTCATCGATGCGACGAACCCCGACGATTCGGGTTCGCGCGAATATTCGGCAACCAGCCCCGTGCTCGGCGTGCTGTATGCGCTGTCCGACTCGGCCAACCTGTACGCATCGATCGGCCGCGGCTTCGAGACGCCCACCTTCGCGGAACTCGCGTACCGGCCCGACGGCCGTCCCGGCCTGAATTTCGGGCTGCAGGCGAGCCGCAGCCGGAACCACGAGATCGGCATGAAGTGGCGACCGATCGCCGGCACGCAGTTGAACCTCGCGCTGTTCCGCACCGACACGCGCAACGAGATCGTTCCCGACGCCAATGTCGGCGGTCGCACCACCTTCCGCAACGCCGCGCGCACGGCGCGGCGCGGCGTCGAGCTCGGCGTCGACTCCGAGCTGGGACGGGGTTTCGCCGCGTCGCTCGCCTGGACGTGGATGCGGGCGGAGTTCCGCGATTACCGGGCGCTCGACGGCACGGTGCTCTCCGGCAACCGCCTTCCCGGCGTGCCCAAGGCGTCGTTCTTCGCCGAAGCGCTCTGGCGCCACGCGTCCAGCGGATTCGTCGGCGGCGTCGAGGCCTCGTGGAGCGGCAAGGTGGCTGTCGACGACGCGAATTCCGAACACGCCGACTCGTACGCCGTAGCGAACCTGCGGGCCGGCTTCGACCTGCGCGCCGCCGGGTGGCGCATCGAGCCCTTCGTACGCATCGACAACGTCTTCGACCGCCGCTATGTCGGCTCGGTGATCGTCAATGCGGCCGGCGGGCGCTTCTACGAGTCGGCGCCGGAACGCAATTTCTTCGCCGGCGTGCGCGCGCAGACGGCGTTCTGACGAACCAGCGCGAAGGAACGCGCCGAAATGAATCGACCGCGCGAAAGGGAGCAGTCGTGAACGGTTTCTGGATCGCCGGCATCGCGATCAACCTGGTCGCCCTGGTGGCCGTCCTGGGATGGGCGGTGCGTGCGTGGAAGCAGGCCGATGCGCCGCGGCAGCGGCACGACGCGAAGGCTCAGGGTGTCGAACCCGATTCCTGACGCTCGTCGCCGAACGGCAACGCGTTCAACGCCATCCGCTCTTCGTTGATCTCGTCGCGCGTGCGAAAGCCGAGCCGACGCAGCAACGGCAAGGGCGGGCACCACCCCTGCAGGGCATGCTGCAGCAGGAACGCGCCGACGATCGCCGGCACGGCCGCCCAGCGCCGGTCGTCGGTGAGCGCGAGCACCGAGCCCAGCAGCACCAGCGACGAGGCGTTCGCCTCCAGCGCGCGTTCGATGTCCCACTCCCGTTCGAGTTCGTCCCGCCGACGGGCTGCGGCAAGCGGCCCCTGCCGGCCGATCATCGCAACGCGCGCTTCGGTGTCGAGCCGGATCCGGCGGTTGATCTCCGCGTCGGTGTTGCGTTCGACACGGCCGGTGGAAGGGGTCGCGATCGCCACGGCGCACCTAGAAGGCGTTGCGGTGACCACGCCGTGCAAGCGCGGTTCCCGCGCGGGCGGCCGACGCGCGGGCGCCGTGTACACTCGAACGTTTCCCCGGATTTCCCTGCCCGCCGCGCCATGCACGAACGTTACGACGCCTCCCAGGTCGAGAAGGCCGCGCAGGCTCACTGGCAGTCGATCGACGCGTACCGCGCCGTCGAGAACGACCCGCGCTTCCCCAACGGCAAGTTCTACGCGTGCTCGATGCTGCCGTACCCGTCGGGCAAGCTGCACATGGGGCACGTGCGCAACTACACGATCAACGAC
>DASWVL010000118.1:0-1975 GCA_036406255.1 Zeimonas sp. | reverse complement strand
TCCAGCTTGCCGCTGCGGGTGATGCGGCTTCGGGCCACGACCGGCACCAGACATGGGCCAAGAGGAATCAGGCCGGATCGGTCGATCCGCGCCGCGGGCGTTGGCACCGACGATCGGTGCCGTCAGGCAGGTAGCGTCGCTGGCGCGCGCTCGCGCGCGCGGATCGTCTCGATCGTGTCGCGCAGCGTCTGCTCCAGCGAGATCTCCGGCCGCCATCCGAGCACCTCGCGTGCACGGCGGTTGCTCGCGTTCCAGATCTTTCCCTTGAAGGTGCCGAGCATCTGGCGCGTGATCGTTCTCGGCGTGCGAAGCAGGCGCTCGTTGAGCCGATCGAAGAGCGGCAGCGCGCGAACCGCGAAATCGGGAATCGACATCCACGGCAGCGGAATCGAGCGATCGATCGCGTGCATCGTCTCGAGCATCGCCCGGAAGCTCGGCAGCACGTCGTTGCACACCGCGAAGCGTCCTTCGCAATCGATCCTCGAGGCGAGAAGATGCGCTCGTGCGACGTCGCGCACGTCGACGATCGGGAAATTCATGTCGGGTACACCGGCGCGAAGGCCGCCGCGCATCATCGCCTCGATCACGTCGATCGACGGCGTGTTGCGCACGAAACCCGGGCCGGTGATCGCGCCGGGAAGGATCGAGACGAGGTCGATGCCCCGCTCGCGCGCCACTCGCCACGCGACGCGCTCGCCCTCGGTTTTCGCGCGGATGTAGGGCACGGAGACGTCGCCGGTCCATAGCGTTTCGTCGGAGGGAGCGGCGCCGCGGAGCGTCAGCGGCAGCGTGACGAGCGACGACGTGAAAACGACCTTCCGGACACCGGCGTCGGCCGCGGCGTTCAGGGCGGCGTCGGCGCCGCGGATCGAGTCGTCGAGGATCTCCTGCTCGCGGCCCGTCGCCACGTAGACGTAGGTGGCCGCCGCGTGGAACAGGCACTCGATTCCTTCCATCGCCGCGCGGAGCTGCTCCGGCCGCTCGAGCTTCGCCTCGACCAGTTCGACGTCGCCGAGCGCCCGCAGGCGGGCCGTGCGCGACTCGTCGTCGAGCTTTCGGACGCTCGCACGCACGCGGTGCCCTTCGGCGAGCAGCGATGACACCAGGTTGTAGCCGAGATGCCCGTTCGCGCCGGTGACGAGTGCACGCATCGCTGTGCTCCGAAGGCCTGGAGTCGCGATAATGATGGGCCGATCCTGCCGATTTCGGAAGATCTTGCCGCCGCCCGATCCTCCTTGCGTCCGCGAGCCCATTGCCGCCATCGCGACCGCCCCCGGCCGAGGGGGCATCGGCGTCGTGCGTGTTTCCGGCAGCGGGCTGCAGGCGGTGATCGACGAGGTGCTGCGCCGTCCGCTCGCGCCCCGGCACGCCAGCTACGGCCCCTTCTTCGCCGCCGATGCGGGCGTCCTCGATCGGGGCATCGCGATCTTCTTCCCGCAGCCGCAGTCGTACACCGGCGAGGACGTGCTCGAGTTGCAGGGCCACGGGGGGCCCGTCGTGCTGCAGCTGCTGCTGCGGCGCGTGCTCGAGGCAGGTCGCGGCATCGGCGTACGGCTCGCCGAGCCGGGCGAGTTCACGCAGCGCGCGTTCCTGAACGACAAGCTCGATCTCGCGCAGGCCGAGGCGGTGGCCGACCTCATCGATGCGAGCACCGAGCAGGCGGCGCGTTCGGCCGCGCGCTCGCTGACCGGCGAGTTCTCGGATGCGGTGCACGCGCTCGTCGACCGCCTCGTCGAGTTGCGCACGCTCGTCGAGGCGACGCTCGATTTTCCCGAGGAGGAGATCGATTTCCTCGAGGCCTCCGACGCGCGCGGACGGCTCGCGGTGCTGCGCGCCGATCTCGATGCACTGCTCGCGCAGGCGCGCCGCGGCGCGCTGCTGCGCGAAGGGTTGAACGTCGTGCTGCTCGGCGAGCCGAACGTCGGCAAGAGCTCGCTGCTCAATGCGCTCGCCGGCGCCGAGGTCGCGATCGTCA
>DASWVL010000117.1:0-3436 GCA_036406255.1 Zeimonas sp. | reverse complement strand
GAAGTTCTCCAGCCCGGTGCTGCCCGCGTTCGTGAAGCGGATGAGCCTGCGCAAGCTGCGCGTCGGCGACGCGAGCATCGACCTGATGCTCGCCCGTCGGGGCGAGGACGTCGGCATCAGCGTGCTTCGGCGCAGTGGTGCGGTGAGCGTCGTCACGGTGAAGTGACGCTCGGCCGGTTTCCCGTCGGCGTCCGCTCGTCAGCGCATCGAGCGGTCCCACAGGTTCGGCACGACCTCCGACGAATAGCCCGAGACGAAGGTCTGCGGCGACCCGCTCGGGTCGAAGACGTGTCGGCGCACCGCGCCGATGTTCGCGCCGTAGACGTGAATACTCAGCGACGGCGCATCGTCGAGCGCGTTGGCGACGACGTGCAGGTCTCCGATTCGCGGAGAGACCGCATCAACCTCGCCGGGCCGCAGGATCGACTCTTCTCCGGCCGGTCGCAGGCGACCGCCGGCGTCGCGCAAGTAGCGCCGGCAACGCTCGGCACCGCGAAGCATGCCGATCAGTCCCCACACCGTGTGGTCGTGAACGGGCGTGCGCTGGCCCGGCCCCCAGACGAAGCTCACCACCGAGAATCGCTCGAGCGGATCGGCGTGCAAAAGGTACTGTCGATACGAATGCGAGTCGGGTCGCGCGAAGGCCTCGGGAAGCCAGCCGTCGGTCGCCACCAACGCCGCGAGCAGCCTTCGCCCTTCATCGAGCAGCTCGGCTTCGTCGTTCGTGCGACCGACGAGCCGGGTCATCGTGATGACGAAATCGCGCAGCGGAGCGATCGCGTCGTTGCCGGTCGTGCTCATCGCTTTCCCTCCTTTGTCGGGGCACGCAGTTGCGGTCCGTCCTGGGCTATTCCTTCGCCAGCGTCGCGAAGTCCGCCCGCTCGAGCAGCAGCGAGACGATCACGCCCGCCACGAGCCCCCAGAACGCCGCGCCCACGTTCAGGATCGCGAGGTCGGTCACCGTGACGAGGAACGTGACGAGCGCGCCGAGCGTGAACCGCCCGGCGAACGAGGTGACGAACGCGGTCTGCAGCACGCGCAGCATCGCCAGGCCCGCGAGAGTGGCAATGAACGCAGGCGGCGTCGCGAGCATCAGCCGCGTGAAGAACGGCGAGAGCAGCCCGAAGGCGAGCGCGAGCACGCCGACCACCATCCCGCCGGTGTAGTGGCGCTCACGCTCGCCGGCCGACGAGATGATCGCGTTGGTCGGTCCGGTGAGGCAGGTCGACACGGCACCGACGAACGAGCTGACGACCGACCCCGCACCGCAGGCGACCGTCACCGCGTTGACCGGCGCACGATGCCCGACCGCATGGAGCACCGCGACGCCCTGCCCGTTCTGCACGACGAGCACGGTGATGACCAGCGGCAGCACCAGCTCGACCATTGCCTGCAGCGACCACTGCGGCACGTACAGGTTCGGCCGCGCGAGCACGTCGCTCGCCGACAGCTCGGGAGCGAAGCGGCCGGACACCGCGACCGCGATCGCACCGACGAGCAATGCGCCGAGCATCGGCGGCATGCGCCGGCCGAGACGCGGCGACGCGTTCAGCAGCAGGAACGCGACGACCATCGGAGCGGCGATCGCCGCGTCGTCGTGCAGCGAACGCACGAGGTCGGTGCCGAAGCGCAGGAAGACGCCCGCGACCATGCCCATGACGATCGGCATCGGCACGGCGGCCATCGCGCGACGCACCCAGCCGCTGAAGCCCAGGAGGAGCATCACGACACCCGACGCGACGAAGGCGCCGATCACTTCGGGAAAGCTCAGGTGCTCCAGCGCCGGTCCGACGAGCACGGTTCCGGGAATCGTCCAGAAGAACGCCAGCGGCTGCCGGTACAGCCAGCAGAACAGCAGCGTGATCAGTCCGTTCAGGAAGAACGCGCCGAAGATCCACGACGCGAGATCCGACTCCGAAAGACCGCCGCGCAGCCCGACCGACAAAATGACGGCGACCGGGCCGGTGGCCGCGAAGAGGAAGCCGATGAGCCCGTTGATCGCGTAGACGGTGCCGCCGTCACGCACGAGCGTAGGCCAACGGGTCGGCAGCTGGATCGGGGCTTCGAGCGGCATGAGCGGCGATGGTACGCGACGGCTTCAGCGCGCAACGCCGGGCGCGAGTCCGCGCGACTGCTCGGCGAGGAAGTCGAACTCCTCGATGCGCGTCGTGCTCGTGCGTGCAGCGAGCGCGATGCGCCGCGTCGGCGCCGGCGGCGCGAAGCGCCTGGGCAGCACCGATGCGTTGGAGAGGAACCCCGAGTCGATCGCCATCTGCGGAAGCAACGCGTCGCCCAACCCCGACTCGACCATGTGCACGAGCGTCACGAGGCTGGTCGCCTCGATGCCCGAGGGGTTCGCGCGCTCGGCCAGGCCGCAGGCTTCGATCGTGTGTTCGCGCAGGCAGTGGCCTTCTTCGAGCAGCAGCAGGTGCTCGGGATCGAGGTGGCTGATCTTCGGACGTCGCGAACTCTCGCGCGCATCTGCCCGCATCGGGCTGATCAGCCACAGTTCCTCGACGAACAGCTCGCGAACCAGCAGGCCCTGCGTCTCGTAGGGCAACGCGATCAGTGCGAAATCGAGTTCGCCGCCGCGCAGGCGTTCGAGCAGCGTCGCGGTGCGGTCCTCGCGCAACACGAGCTTCAAATCGGGGTGCAGGGCGCGCGTCTGGCGAACGAGCCCGGGAAGCAGGAACGGAGCGATCGTGGGAATCGCACCGAGCCGCACGATGCCCGTCATCGGCGCCGCCGAGGCCTGCACCAGCCCGACGAGATCGCGCGCGGCGCCGAGCAGCGCGCGGCTGCGCTCGACGACCTTCTCGCCGAGCGGCGTCATGCGCACCGACTGCCGGTCGCGCTCGACGAGCCGCGCGCCGAGCGTGCTCTCGAGTTCCTTCAACCCCGAGGACAGCGTCGACTGCGTGACAAAGCAGTCGTGCGCGGCCTGCGTGAAGTTCAGCCGGTCGGCGACGGCGACGAGATACGACAGCTGGCGCAGCGACGGAAGGGCATTCGACATGAGCGGAGTCGCGCTTATCCAGGAAATCGATCTGTATGACAAATATAATCGGCGGATCGATTTCCGGGAAAGGCGGCGCAAGCCGCCCGAGGCGGACTGCGGCCCTGGACGACGGGAACGCGGCCCCGGGGCGACCCATCGAAGAAGACACACCGCTACAGGTAGAACGGAATGAAGAGCTGGCAATGCGTCGTCTGCGGATTCGTCTATCACGAGGCCGACGGGCTGCCGTCGGAAGGAATTGCCGCCGGCACCCGCTGGGAAGACATCCCGGACGACTGGTCCTGCCCGGACTGCGGCGTGGCGAAGTCCGATTTCGAGATGATCGAGATCACCGCCTGAGCGCGTGCCCATGAGTGCCCCGATCGTCGTCGTCGGCAGCGGGCTGGCCGGATACACGCTGGTCCGCGAGTTGCGCAG
>DASWVL010000116.1:0-2500 GCA_036406255.1 Zeimonas sp. | reverse complement strand
GCGCGACTTCGGTCTGCGCGGCCTTGGCGCGCGCCTCATCGGGCTTGCTCATGATGCGCGGCACCGCGATGGCGGCGAGAACGCCGAGGATCACGATGACGACCATGATCTCGATCAGCGTGAAGCCGCGCTCGCCGGCGGTGCGCCGGCAATCGTCCGACGAACGGTGCATCCCCTCCCCCGGGACGTTTCTGCGAAGACTCGGGCTATGATATCAGCGGGTATTCGCCCGCTCGCCCCCTTCCAGGATGAAACGAACGTTCCGCTCGCGCCGCTGGGCGCCGTCGATCGCGGCGGTCGCGGCCTTCGGTGCGCTCGGTGCTACCGGCGCGTACTGGGCGCTGCAGTTGTTCGCACCGCCCGTCGCGATCGCGCCCGCCGGATCGCTCGTCGACACGCGAAGCGCGCCCGATCTCGCCGCGGCGCAGGCGCTGTTCGGCAGCAGCACGTCCGACGCCATCGTCGCCGGTTCGCCCGACGTCGACGTTCGCGTGCTCGGCGTCGCCGCGAGCCCCACCCGCGGCAGCGCCGTGCTCGTCATCGATTCGGGCGCCGCCAAGGCCTACCTCGTCGGCGACGAGCTCGGCACCGATCTTCGCCTGGTCGAGGTGCGCTCCGATGCCGCCGTGCTCGAGCGCAACGGCAAGCGCATCGAGCTTCCGGCACCGCAGCGCCCGTCGGTCGCGCTGCTGTCGAGCGGACAGAACGCAGCCAACGCCTCCGCCGGCCAGGCCCCGCCCCCGATCGAACGCGACGAACGGGACGCGGACGCCGGCGATCGTTCCGCCGGCGCAGGTGCACCGGCCGCCTCGGATGCGCGCAACGCGCCCCTCCCGCCCAACGCAGCCGGGACCCCGAACGCGAACGGCCTGCGCCCCACCCCGGTCGTTCCCGACATTCCCGACGACCCGGCGACCGAGGCGGCCACGCTCTCGCCGCGCGGTGCACCGGTCGTCGAGCCCGGTCGCCTTTCCGGCATCCGCTCGGGCAGCGTGCGCAATCTCGGCACACCGGCGAATGCCGCCGCGCCGCCGGGCAACGCGGCGCACTGAAATCGCGCCGATGCCGCATCCCGAACAGCAGTACCTCGATCTCCTGTCCCGCGTGCTCGCCCACGGAGACCGCCGCGTCGACCGCACCGGCGTCGGGACGCTGTCGGTGTTCGGCGCCATGGCGCGCTTCGACGTCTCCGCCGACCAGGCACCGATCCTCACGACGAAGCGCGTCTACTGGAAGACGGCGATCAAGGAAATGCTCTGGTTCCTCACCGGCGGCACGAATCTCCGGCCGCTGCTCGAGCAGAACGTGCGCATCTGGACCGACTGGCCGCTCGCCCGGTACCGCGAGGCGACCGGCGACGCGATCGACCAGCACGGATTCGAGCAGCGCATCCTCGCCGACGAGTCCTTCGCGCGAACCTGGGGCGAGCTGGGGCCCGTCTACGGCAAGCAGTGGCGACGCTGGCTCGGCGCCGACGGGCGCGAGCACGACCAGATCCGCACGCTGCTCGACACGCTGAGAACGGCGCCGTCGAGCCGCCGCATGCTGTTCCATGCCTGGAACGTCGGCGAGATCGACGACATGGCGCTTCCGCCGTGCCACATGGTCTACCAGTTCCACTGCACGAGCGACGGGCGACTGAACTGCCTGATGTTCCAGCGCAGCTGCGACCTGCTGCTCGGCGCGCCGTTCAACTGGGTCGGCACGGTTGCCCTGCAGGCGATGCTCGCGCAACAGGCCGGCCTGCGTCCGGGCGAGTTCGTCTGGATGGCGGGCGACGTGCACCTGTACCTGAACCATCTGGAGCAGGCGAAGGAACAGCTGTCCCGAGCCCCGCGCGCCGTGCCGCGGCTGCGGCTGCTTCGCCGTCCGCCGGACATCGATCACTACTCGATCGACGACTTCGCCGTCGAGGACTACGACCCGCATCCGCCGATCCGCGCCGACGTGGCCGTGTGAGCGCCCGGCGCTCGACGGCGCCTGCCCCTCGCGTCAGCCGCCGCGCGTCTCGCCTGCCCGGACCCTCTGAGCAGGCCGTGCGACGGCACGGCGCCCCGTTCGATTCTGCCGGTTGCGCTCGATCCACTGCAGCATGGTCGCCAGCGTGATCGAGCTGAGCGTGGCCTTCGCGATCTCGTCGATCTCGAGCATCACCGAAGCGAGTGCCTGTCCGACCGGCGTGCTCTCGCCGGGCTCGTGCCGGTCGCCGGTGGCCGGCGCGAAATCCTCGAACAGCAGGATGATGTCCATCAGCGTGACGCGTCGCGCGTTGGCCGCGAAGCGGTAGCCTCCGCCGACGCCGCGCACCGACTCGACGTATCCGGAGCGCGCGAGCTCCGAGAGCACCTTCGCCAGGTGGTGCGGCGAGACGTCGTACTTCTGCGCGATCTCCGACGCCGAGATGTGCCGTGTCGGATCGAACGCGAACTCGAGCACGCTGTACAGCGCGAGCAGCGTGTTCTTCTGCAGCCTCATCGCGCCCGGTCCCGGTCGATCGGAA
>DASWVL010000115.1:0-5095 GCA_036406255.1 Zeimonas sp. | reverse complement strand
GCTCGCCGAGCTCGAGAAGCGCGCGGGCGAGCTGCCGGCGAACAAGCCGGTGCTGGTCTGCTGCACCTCGGGCGTCACCTCGTCGCGGGCGGCCGGCGTGCTGCGCAAGGCGGGACGCAAGGACGTCTTCAATCTGTCCGGAGGGCTCGACGGCTGGCGCCAGGCTGGATTGCCGGTCGTCAAGTAGGCTTCCAGTCCAGCGCGCCAAACGAAGGGGGTATGCGATGAGCGCCAAGGTGGTGATGTACAGCACGGCGGTCTGCCCGTATTGCCAGCGAGCCGAGCAACTGCTCAAGGCGCGCGGCGTCGAGAGCATCGAGAAGGTGCGTATCGACCAGGATCCGGCGCAGCGCGACGCGATGATCGAGCGCACGGGCCGACGGACGGTTCCGCAGATCTTCATCGGCGAGCAGCACGTCGGCGGCTACGACGACCTGGCCGCGCTCGACCGTGCCGGCAAGCTGGTGCCGATGCTGCAGGGCTGAAGCCGCTTCCCGAGGGCGCTGGCGCCGGCTCTCGCGTATTTCCACCCGACCGGCCGCCGCGCCGGTCATCAAAGGACCACTCATGACCGACCAGGCGCAAGCCCCCGTCTTCGCCATCCAGCGCGTCTACCTGAAGGATCTCTCGGTCGAGATCCCGCACGCGCCGCGCATCTTTCTCGAGACGCAGCAGCCGAGCGTCGAGATCCAGATGGACGTCGGCAGCGAGCAGATCGCCGACGGAATCTACGAGTCGACGGTGACGATCACGATCACGACGAAGGTCGGCGAGAAGGTGGCGTTCCTGATCGAGGCCAAGCAGGGCGGCATCTTCGAGATCCGCAACGTTCTCGACGAGCAGATGCCGCTGCTCGTGAACGTCGTCTGCCCGAACATCGTGTACCCGTACCTGCGCTCGAACGTCGCCGACACCGTGCAGCGCACCGGCTTTCCGCCGATCCACCTCGCGGAGATCAATTTCGAGGGGCTCTACCAGCAGCGGCTCGCGCAGATGCAGGCCGAGCAGGCCAAGGCGGGCGCGGCCTCGACCGGGAACGGCTCGGGCAACGGCTCCGGCAACGGCTCGGGCAACGGCTCCGGCAAGGGTTCGGGCGGACAGCGCTGAATGGGTCCGATCGCGCGCACCGGGCCGGCACGACGCGCCGCGGGGGTCGGCCCCCGGAGCGGCTCGTTCGCCTCTTTCGCTGCGGCAGCGGCCGCGCTCTTCCTCGGCCTCGCGGCGGGCGTCGTCTCGGCCGCCGAATTCCGCGAGGTGACGAGCGCCGCCGGCGTGCTGTACGACGGCCCGTCCGAGCACGCGCGAAAGCTCTTCCTGGTACCGCGCGGCACTCCGCTGGAGGTCGTCTCGTCGGTGGCCGGCTGGGCGAAGGTGCGCGACCTCTCCGGCGACGTCCTCTGGATCGAGCGCGGCGCGCTCGGCGAGCCGCGGCACGTCGTGGCGAACACGCTCGCCGCGGTCCGCCGCGCACCGCAGGGCAATGCCGAGCTGGTCGTGCAGGTCGAGCGCGGTGTGCTGCTCGAAGTGGTCGGCGGCGAAGCGCCGACCGGATGGGTGCACGTGCGGCACCGCGACGGCCCGACCGGATACGTCCAGTCGGTCGAGGTCTGGGGGCGCTAGTGTCCTGTCGCGCGACAGGACACTAGCCGACAGCGTGCGTATCGCGATCTTCGGCGCCGGCGCCTGGGGTACGGCACTGGCCCTTCACGCGGCGCTGCGCCACGACGTTCGGCTCTGGGCGCGCGATCCGGCGCTCGCCGCAGCGATCCTGCGCGACCGGTGCAACGAACGGTACCTGCCCGGCTTCGCGCTCGATGCGCGCATCGGCGCAGACGCGGATCTCGATGCGACCTGCCGCTGGCTCGACGAAGGCGAGGCGTCGCTGGCCGTCGTCGCGACCCCGGTCGCCGGGCTGCGGGCGACGCTCGCTGCGCTCGATGCGAGGCTTGCCGCGAGCGGCGCCTGCGCCGGCGTCGTCTGGCTGTGCAAGGGGCTCGAGGCGGACAGCGGGCTGTTGCCCCACGCCGTTGCCGCCCAGGCGCTGGCCGCGGTCCCGGGCGGCGTGCTCTCGGGCCCGAGCTTCGCGCAGGAAGTCGCAGCCGGTCTTCCGGTGGCGCTGACGGTGGCTTCGCACGACGAAGCGCTGCAGGCCGCCGCGGTGCAGGCTCTGCATCACGGCGCCGCCCGCATCTACCGCAGCGACGACGTCGTCGGCGTCGAACTCGGCGGTGCACTGAAGAACGTGATGGCGATCGCTGCCGGCATCTGCGACGGGCTGGCGCTCGGCCAGAACGCGCGCGCGGCGCTGATCACTCGCGGGCTCGCGGAGATCGCGCGCCTTGGCGTTGCGCTCGGCGCCCGCCCCGAAACGTTCATGGGGTTGACCGGGCTGGGCGACCTGGTGCTCACCTGCACCGGCGACCTGTCGCGCAACCGGCGCGTGGGACTCGCTCTCGCCGGCGGCGATCCGCTCGAGGCGATCGTCGCGCGCCTCGGTCACGTCGCCGAAGGCGTCGCGTGCGCCGCGGCCGCGCATGCGCTCGCGCAGCGGAAAGATGTGGAGATGCCGATCGTCGCCGCGGTGAACGCGGTGCTGCACGGAGGGCTGGATCCGCGCGCGGCCGTCGTTGCGCTGCTCGCGCGCGAGCCGAAGGCCGAAGCGCAGTGAGCGCGGCCTACGCGGCGCCCTCGAAGCCGAACTGCCGCCACGCCTCGAACACGGCCACCGCCACGGCGTTCGACAGGTTCAGGCTGCGGTTGTCCGGACGCATCGGAAGCCGCAGGCGCCGTCCGGCCGGGAAGGTCTCGAGAACCCGCGCCGGCAGCCCGCTCGATTCGCTGCCGAACACCAGGTGGTCGCCGCGCTCGAACGCCGTCTCGTGCGGCGACGTGCGTGCCGAGGTCGTGAACGCGAACAGCCGCGCATCCTGCGCCTGCTCGACGAACGCCTGCCACGAACGGTGCACGCGGATCGTCGCGTGTTCGCGATAGTCGAGCCCGGCCCGGCGCAGCTTCGCGCAGTCGAGCGTGAAGCCGAGCGGTTCGATCAGGTGCAGTTGCGCGCCGGTGTTCGCGCACAACCGGATCACGTTGCCGGTGTTCGGTGCGATCTCCGGATGGACGAGGACGACGTGGATCATCGTGCGGGCGTACGGGCGACGACGAAGTTGACCACAGATGCGGCGCCGGCGCGCACGAGCGCCTCGGCGGCCGCTTCGAGCGTCGCACCCGTCGTCATCACGTCGTCGACGACGACGACCGGGCGTCCGTCGAGGCGCACCGGCGCGTCGAAGGCGCCGCGCAGCGCGTGTCGGCGCTGCCGCGCGTGCAGCGTCGACGCCGGCGCGCTTTCGCGCACGCGAACGAGCAGGCGGTGCTCGAGTTCGAGCGAGCGGCAACGAGACACCGCGCGCGCGATCTCGAGCGACTGGTTGAAGCCGCGCTCGGCGAGGCGCCGGGTCGCGAGCGGTATCGCCGTGACGACGGCGGCGGCTGCGTGCCGTGCGCGCAGCGTGCGCAGCGCTTCGGCGCCGCGTTGCGCGAGCCGACGTCCGAGCGGCCGCGCGAGCGAGGCGTCGCGGCCGAACTTCAGCGCGTGCACGACGCGATCGAGCGGCGCCGCGTAGTCGGCGAGGACGATCGTGCGGCTGAAGGCGGGAGGCGTCGCGAGGCACGCGTCGCACTCGGCCGGTGGCCCGATCGCGGTGTCCGGCAGTCCGATCCCGCATCGCACGCAACGCCCGACGCCCCAGCCGGGCAGTTCGCCTGCGCAGCCGTCGCACAGCCCCGATGGCTCGTCGCCGCCGCAGACGATGCACGTGGCCGGCAGGCAGGCGTCGGCCAGTGCGGCCACGCGCCGCGCGGCGGCGCGCCATGCGCGCATCGGGAAGGCGTCGGTCGAAACCTTCATGTCAGGCATTGAATACGACCGGCGCCTATACTGGAATCGATGCTTAGCCCACCCGACATAGATCCGTCGGCGGTCCGCCTGCAGTTCGCGCGGCGCGCGCGACAGGCGCCGCGCGGCGATTTCCTGCTGCGCGAGATCGAGTCCCGGATGCTCGAACGCCTGCCGCTCGTGCGGCTCCAGCCCGAACGCATCGTCGACGTCGGCTGCGGCCGGGGCGAGGGCCTGCTGGCACTGAAGCGTCAGTATCCCCAGGCGCGGCTCGTGGGAGTCGATGCCGCGCCGGCGGTCGTGCGCAGTGCGCGCCGCGCGCTCGCGCCGCCGTCGCGCGGATTCTTCGCCCGCATGCTCGGCAGCGACGGCGAACCGATCGCGGCGCTCGTCGCCGGCGACGCCCACGCTCTGCCGCTGAAGAACGCGAGTGTCGACCTCGTCTGGTCGAACCTCGCGTTGCACTGGTTCGCGTCGCCGCAGCGCGCGATCGAGGAGTGGTACCGCGTGATGTGGCCGGGCGCGCTGCTCGATTTCTCGTTCTTCGGCGTCGACACCTTCGTCGAGCTGCGCACGCTCGGCGCGCGCACGATGTCCTTTCACGACATGCACGACATCGGCGACGCGCTGATGGAGGCCGGCTTCTCCGAGCCGGTGATGGACACGCAACGGCTCACCCTGTCCTGGAAGACGCCGCAGGCGCTGCTCGAAGATTTGCGCTCGCTCGGCGGGAATGCCCTGCGGGACCGCTTCCGCGGCCTGCTCGGCCGCCGCGCACGCGACGACTGGCTGCGTGCGATCGACTCGTTGCGCGGCAGTGACGGCCTCATCCGCTGTACGGTGGAGGTTGCCTTCGGACACGCGTGGTGCCCCGAGCGCAAGCGGCGCTCCGACGGGCTCGCGTCGATCGAATTCCAGCCGCGTCGTCGCGACGACGGCGCACGCTGATTTGCCGGGCTTCGGGTGCGCTCCTATAATGCAGCCCGCCAATGGGCGCCATGATCCTGATTAAGGAAACGGCGCATGGGTTACCGCTGGTCGTACGTCGTCGAGTCCGGTCGACACCAATGGTTGCTCAAGCGCAATTGCGCATTGCGCCCCCGGCAACTCGCAACGTGGTTCGTCACGGTCGCGCTCGCCTCGCTGGCGATCGCGCTCGTGTGTGCCGCGGGCGGGGCCTGGATCGTGATTCCGTTC
>DASWVL010000114.1:0-5360 GCA_036406255.1 Zeimonas sp. | reverse complement strand
GCGTCCCGGGCCTGCGCTGCCCGGGCGCGCGAACTCAGGCGATCGTCTCGAGCGCCTTGGCGAACTTGTTCGCATGCGAGCGCTCGGCCTTGGCGAGTGTCTCGAACCAGTCGGCGATCTCGTCGAAGCCTTCTTCGCGCGCCGTCTTCGCCATGCCCGGATACATGTCCGTGTATTCGTGCGTCTCGCCGGCGACGGCCGACTTCAGGTTCTTCTCCGAGTTGCCGATCGGCAGGTCGGTGGCCGGATCGCCGACCTCGGCCAGGTAGTCGAGGTGTCCATGGGCGTGTCCGGTTTCCCCCTCCGCGGTCGAGCGGAACAGCGCGGCGACCTCGGGCTGGCCTTCGACGTCGGCCTTGTTGGCGAAATACAGGTACCGGCGGTTCGCCTGGCTCTCGCCGGCGAACGCGTCCTTCAGGTTCTGATGGGTCCGGGTGCCTTTCAACGCGGCCATGGAAAGTCTCCTGTTCGATGAGGGGATGCGGGCGTTGGACGCCGCCCGCGGGCAGGGGCGCTCACTGCGCCGATCGGGCCGACTGTAGCAAAGGGCAATTGAAAAATCCAATTGATTGACGATACCCGATTAATTGGCTCTGGCTATCGTCGAACATTCACGCTTCCGTCAGGCGATCGCCGTGCCGTCGGCGCTGCCCGCCGCCGCGTAGTCGGGCAGGTAGATCTCGACGCGCAGGCCGCCGCGCGGGTCGTTGGACAGTCGCGCGTGTCCTCCGTATCGGCGCGCGAGCCGTTCGACGATCGCAAGGCCGAGCCCCGAGCCGCCGTGCTCGCCGCGTGCGCGATCGACGCGCGTGAAGGGGCGCAGCAGCCGTTCCGTCTCCTCGTCGGCGATGCCGGGACCGTCGTCGCGCAGCACGAGCGCGATGCCCGACCGCATCCTGCGCGCCCGAAGCTCGACGCGCGCGCGCCGGTCGCCCGCGCTGCGGCCGTAGTGCAGCGCGTTGTCGACGACGTTGCCGACCGCCCGCTGCAGGTCGGTCGGATCGCCCTGCCAGCGCAGCGCCTCGTCCGCGTCGATCGACAACGCGAGCACGCCGGCGTCGATCTCGCCGCGGTAGGCGGTCGCGATCGAGGCGAGCAGCGCGCCGACGTCGACCAGCTCGACGCGTGGCGGCTGGGCGATCTGCGCGTAGCCGATGAACTGCCCCACGATCCGGTCGATTCGTTCGATGTCGTCGACCATCGACGCGCGCTGGGCGTCGGCCAGTGGCGCGAGTTCGATCTCGATGCGCAGCCGGGCGAGCGGGTTTCGGATGTCGTGCGAGATGCCGGCGAGCGCCACCGCGCGGTCGGCATCGAGCTGTGCGAGATCGGCCGCGAGCCGATTGAAGCGCCGGTTCACCGCGGCGATTTCGGTGGGTCCGTTCTCCGCGAGCGGCGCCGGCGCGCCGCCGCGGCTGAGCACGCCGATCGCGCCGGCGAGGTCCGACAACGGACGATTGACGAGGCGCGAGATGACGAGGGCGCCGACGAGCGCGAACGCGGCCGCGATCAGCGACAGCAGCGCCAGGCTTGGGCCGAATTGCCGCTCGACGCGGTCGCGCGGAAGGATCAGCCAGTACTCGTCGCCGTCGATCTCGAAGCTGATCCACACCGCGTCGACGCCGTTCACGCGGCCGGCTACGCGCGTGGAGCGCCCGAGCAGCGGTCGCAGCCGCGGCTCGAGCGCGCGCAGTCGCGGACCGGTGGCCGAGGTGTCGACGCGGTCTCCCGGCTCCTTCGGCAGCACGCGCACTTCTTCCTGTTGGGCAAGCTCGTCGAGCAGTTGCAGCCGGCGGTCGGGTTCCGCGCTGACGAGCGCAGAGCGGGTCAGATTGACCACCGAGGCGATCTCCCACGCCAGGCGCTGCTCGGGCGGTGCACGTTCGAGCAGGCGCGCGGCGGCGAGCGTCGCGACGAAGCTCGCGACGATCAACAGCGCGACCAGGCCGAAGGTGCGCCAGAACAGGCTGATCGGACGCGCTCGCCTGCCCGCCGTCGCCCCGATCGGGATCCGCGTCTCGCGTTTCACTCGCCGTCCGGGACGAACACGTAGCCGACGCCCCAGACAGTCTGGATCAAGCGGGGTTGCTGGGGGTCGGCCTCGATGAGCCGACGCAGCCGCGACACCTGCACGTCGAGACTGCGGTCGTAGGCGCCGTATTCGCGGCCGCGCGCGAGCGACATCAGCTTCTCGCGCGTGAGCGGCGTGCGCGCGTGCTGAACCAGCACCTTGAGCACCGAGAACTCGCCGGTGGTCAGCGGCACCGGTTCCCCGTCGCGCGTGAGCTGGCGCGTGGCCAGGTTCAGCCGGAACGGTCCGAAGCGCACCTCGGCCGGCTCGGCGCTTGGCGCGCCGGGCAACTCGGGTGGCGGCTGCCTGCGCAGCACCGCGTGGATGCGCGCGAGCAGCTCACGCGGGTTGAAGGGCTTGCCGAGGTAGTCGTCGGCACCCAGCTCGAGGCCGACGATGCGATCGACGTCGTCGCCCTTCGCGGTGAGCACGACGATCGGCGTGCGATCGTTCGCTGCGCGCAGCCGTCGCACGATCGACAGCCCATCCTCGCCCGGCAGCATCAGGTCGAGCACGATGAGGTCGAAGCTCTCGCGCTGCATCAGGCGGTTCATCGCGGCAGCATCCTGCGCGACGCTCACTTCGAGCTGGTTCTCGCTCAGGTAGCGGCGCAGCAGCTCGCGCAGTTTCGGATCGTCGTCGACGACGAGCAGCTTGCGGGGCTGGGGGCTCATGGCCCGGGATGATAGCGGCAGCCGACCCGCGCAGCGCCGCGGCGGCACGCTCGTTACCCGCTGTTACATCGTTTACCGCTCGGGTGCCTCGCGATGGCGCCCGCCGGACCCTAGAATGCGCGCAATGAACGCGCGCATCCGTTCCTCTCTTCGGCGCACGACCGTCGCCGCCTGCGCGCTCGCGCTCGCAACGCTGCTCGCCGCGCAGGCATCCGCACAGCCGTACGGACGCATGGACCCGGACCAGCGCGAGCGTTTCCGGCGCGAGCTGCGCCAGCACGACGCGCAGCGTGGCGAACGCGCGCAGCGTGCCCAACGCGGTGGCGCCGACGAGGCGCGACGGCGCGCACCGTCGGCACCCGAGGGCGGGCGCCTGTCGCGCGACGAGCGCGAACGCCTGCGCCAGCAACTGCGCGAGGCCCGGCCCGAGCAGTTCCGGCGCAACGGCCGCCGCTGACGCGAACTCGGCGCGCATTCGTCGCGCAGGCACCGTGGGTGACGCGTCACGGCTAGAATCGGCGCGTGGACTCCAGGCCCGAATCCGATTCGCGCGCGCAGGCGCCGCGACCCGAAAACGGGTTCGCTGCCGGGCAGGCGCAACCTGCGCGCGTGCTCGCGCTGTCCACCTCCGGCACCTGGTGCTCGGTCGCGCTGTACCGGCACGGCTTCGGCGACGATGAGAGCGATTGCGTCTCCGAACCGCTGGGTGCGCAGCAGTCGATGAACGTCCTCGCGATGGTCGACGACCTGTGCAGTGCCGCCCGCATCGAGCTGTCGCAGCTCGACGCCATCGCCTTCGACGCCGGGCCCGGCTCGTTCACCGGATTGCGCGTCGGCTGCGCCGTCGCGCAGGGTCTCGGCTTCGCGCTCGGCCTGCCGCTGGTGCCGGTCGATTCGCTGCGCGCGCTCGCCTGGCAGCGCGTGCGTTTCGGTGCCAGCGAGGCGACCGTGCTCGCGGCGAATGACGCGCGGATGGGCGAGCTGTACGTCGGGCTGTACCGGATCGGGGCGATCCCCGACGACGCAAGCGGAATCGCGGGCGCTGCCCGGCTCGAGACGCTGGAGGTGCCCCGTATCGTCGCGCGCGACCGGTTCGTCGACGAGATCGACGAATGGCTGCGCACGCATCGCGCGCTCACCGGCGAGGCAGTGCTGCTGCGCGCCGGTGACGCCTGGGTGCATGCGTCGACGGCTCTCGCCTGGGACGCCCGCTTCGGCGCACGCATGCCGGCTGCGCCGGTTGCCGACAACGTCTACGTGCGCGCGGACGCGCTCGCCGAGCTGGGCTGCGCCGACTGGCACGCCGGCCTGGCGCTGGCCGCATCCGATGCCGCGCCGCGATACCTGCGCGACAAGGTCGCGCTCGATCGCGACGAGCAACGCGCGGTGCGCGAACGATCCGGCGCACGATCGCGCGAGTGATGCGCGTGCGCCCGATGCGACGTCGCGACCTGGACGCCGTCGCTGCAATCGAGCGGTCGGTCTATCCGTTCCCGTGGACGCGAGGCAACTTCGCGGACTCGCTGCTCGCCGGTCACGACGCCTGGGTCTTCGAGATCGAGATCGAGGAATCGCCGCAGCTGATCGGGTACGCGGTCGTCATGTGGCTGCCCGACGAAGTGCATCTGCTCAACCTCAGCGTCGCCGCCCCGATGCAGGGCAGGGGATACGGCCGCGAGATGCTGCACTGGCTGCTGCGCGACGCCGGCGCACGCGGTGCACGCGGGATGCTGCTCGAGGTGCGACCGTCGAATGCGCGCGCGCTCGCGCTGTATCGTTCGACGGGGTTCGAATCGATCGGCGTGCGTCGCGGCTACTATCCGGCGGAGAATGGTCGCGAGGATGCGCAGGTGCTCTTCAAGCGGCTGTAGTTCCTGCGGGCACCTGCGGAACCGGACACGGAGGCAATGAACGAATCGCAACGGCGCGCCTTCTCGGCGCTCGGAATCGGTCCGCTGTGGTGTGCGCGCAGCGTCTCCGCGTGCGCGCGTCCGGACGCGACGGCGCAGCGGACACCGAGCGCCGGCGCGTCGTCCCCGCTCGACGCGGAGCGCCTGTCGGTGCTGCCCGACGAGAGCGGGCGATGGCTGTTCATCGGCGAAGATCTCGCGCGACCAGGCCTCGACGACGCGGCCGCGCCGCGCGCCGACTCGATGCACCTGCTCGACCGCATGCTCGCGGCCCTCGGCCTGCGAGCCGCCGACGAAGCGCTTGCGTTCGATCCGCGGGCGCTTGCGGCACGCACCGCCGTCCGCGAGCCGTGCGTGGTCGTCGCACTGGGCGAGGGCGCTGCGCGACTGCTTCTCGGCACCGATGCGCCGCTCGCGTCGCTGCGGGGAAGCGTGCACGAGGCGAGCGTCGGTGCGCGTGCGCTTCCGCTCGTCGTCAGCTGGCATCCCGCCCGCCTGCTCGAGGCACCCCAGGAGAAGGCCGGTGCCTGGGCGGATCTGTGCCTTGCCCGCGCGGCCTGCGAAGCGGCGCTCAGTGCTTGCTCTGTCCGATGAGCGCCACGGCATCGAAGACGCGCTGATTCGCTCGATGGCGCCGGATGACGAGGAGCATCACGAGCGCGACGAAGGCACCGAAGACGACGATCACGACGTTCACGCCGAGCT
>DASWVL010000113.1:0-10941 GCA_036406255.1 Zeimonas sp. | reverse complement strand
GCCCTACTCGGCGACGGCCTCCGCGCTGCTGCTCACCTTCCTGATGTTGATCGACCCGCAGGTGCCGCACAACGCCGGCATCCTGCGCCCGATCCGCATCGTGAACCCCGAGGGCTCGTTCCTGAACGCGCGCTTTCCGGCCGCGACCACCTTCGGCAACTCGATCACCGGACCGACGTCGGACGCGATCTTCCGCGCGTTCGCGCAGGCGCTGCCGAAGATGGTGACCGCCGGCTGGAACCGGATGATGGGCTTCACGATCACCGGCCGCGACCCGCGGCGCGACCGCCCCTACGTCGACATCCTGTTCCTCGCGCTGAAGGGCGGCTCGGGCGCGACGTGGGGCGCCGACGGCTACGACCACATCGGGCTGATCAACTGCGCCGGCGGCATCCTCGCGCAGGACTACGAGATGTTCGAGGTGCACGACCCGCACCGGCTGCTGCGCCACGAATACGCAACCGACTCCGCGGGCGCCGGCTGCTGGCGCGGCGGACTGGGCGTGGAGACCGAGTTCGTCATCGACGGCGACGACGTCACCGGCATCGCCTTCGGCGACGGGATCGAGGAGCCGGCGCGCGCCTTCGGTCTCTTCGGCGGCCGGCCGGGAAGCGTCAACCGGCTGGAGATCGTGCAGCCCGACGGCGTCGTGCGCCGCCCGAAGGCGAAGGAGATCGTGCGCGGCATCCCGCGCGGATCGGTGTACCGCCAGCACGCGGGGGGCGGCGGCGGGTACGGCGATCCGCATGAGCGGCCGGTGCCGATGGTGGTCGCCGACGTGCTCGACGGCGTGCTCAGTGTCGACGCGGCGCGCGCCGACTACGGCGTCGTCGTCGACGCGACGACCGGAGCAGTCGACGAGACCGCCACCGCTGCGCTGCGAGACGCGCGATGAAGCCGCCGCGCATCGATCACATCGGTATCGTCGTCGACGACCTCGACGCGTCGATCGCGTCGATGACGCGCATCCTTCCCGGTGCGCCGATCACGCGTCGCTCGATTCCCGACGCGGGCCTCGAGGTCGCCGAGTTCGCCGCCGCGAACGTCGTCGTCGAGCTGCTGCAGTACACCGACGACGGCGACGGCTTCGGCCGCGCGGTGATGGGCCCGGAAGGCGGCGTCAACCACCTGTCGCTCGCCGTCGACGATCTCGACGGCGCGCTCGCCGCGTTGCGCGCGCAGGGCATCGAGCCAACGGCGGGCTTCCCGCGGCGCGGCGCGCATGGGCGCATCGCGTTCCTGCCGCGCGATCCGGGGACCGGGTTGCTGTTCGAGCTGTGCGAGCCCGACGCGAACGAGGCGAAGCGATGAGCGGCGAAACGAGGATCGCCGAGCGGCGCCTGTGGAACGAACGCATCGAGGCGATGCCGCGCGACGCGCTGCGCGCACTGCAATGGGAGCGGCTGCAGCGCCAGATGCGCTACAACTACGAGCGCTCGCCGTTCCTGCGCGCGAAGTTCGACGCTGCCGACGCCACGCCCGACGACGTGCGCGGCTTCGACGACTTCGCGCGCATTCCCGTGACGACGAAGGACGAGCACCGCCTCGCCCAGCAGGCGTCGCTCGATCGGCACGGGGATCCATTTGCGCTGCTCGCCTGCGCGCGCCCGGACGAGATCGTTCGCATCAACGCCACCTCCGGCACCACCGGAACGCCGACGCTGTACACGCTCACCGCGCGCGACGTCGGCGTCGTCAACGAGATGCACGCGCGCAAGTACTGGCGCGCCGGCATCCGGCCCGGGCACGTGATGCTGCAGGCGCTGTCGCTGAGCATGTTCACCGGGGGCCTGCCGTTGTCGCAGGGGATCATGCACCTGGGCGCGTGCGTCGTGCCGGTCGGCGTCGAGGGCGGCACGCAGCGCGTCGTCGACATCGCGCGCATCACGCGCCCGCACGCGATCGTCGCCACGCCTTCGTTCGGCCGCTACCTGATCGAGGAGGCGCCGCGCCTGACCGGACGCCCTGCGCACGAGCTGGGGCTGCGCTGGTTCTTCTGCGCAGGCGAAGGCGGCGGCAGCGACCCGGCGATCCGCCGCACGCTCGCCGACGGCTTCGGCGCGAAGGTCTTCGACCACACCGGCGGCGGACACGCCTTCCACGGCATCTCGTGCGAGGCGGCCGACGAAGGCTTCGAAGGCATGCACTTCGTGTCGGAGGACCACTGCCTGCTCGAGCTGGTCGACCCGGCGACGAGGGCGCCGATCGATCTCGTGGATCGCGCGATCGGCGAGATGGTCTTCACCTTCCTCGATTGGCGCGGCGGCCCGTTCATGCGCTACGCGCTCGGCGACCTGCTGCAGGTCTTCACCGAGCCGTGCCGCTGCGGCCTGCCGGGGATGCGCTTCTCGATCCTCGGCCGCAGCGACGACATGCTCACCGTCAAGGGCGTGAACGTCTATCCGCAGGCGATCGCCAACGAGATCTTCCGCGCGGTCCCGCGCGTGACCGGCGCCTTCCGCATCGTTCTCGATGCACCGGGTCCGCGCGTGCAGCCGCCACTGCGCATCCGCCTGGAGCACGCGGGGCTCGCCGCCGACGCGCTGTCCGCGCTCGAGAACGAGCTGCTCGCACAGTTCCGCGACCGGCTGCGCATCCGGCCCGCATTCGAGTGGCTTGCGCCCGGGATGCTGCCGCGCGAAGCCGGCAAGACGAAGCACATCGTGATCGAAGCACAGCGAGGAGACGACGATGGACATGCGACTGCGCGGCCGTAGCGCGCTGATCACCGGCGGTTCGAAGGGGATCGGCTTCTGCATCGCGAGCCTGCTCGCCGACGAGGGCTGTCACCTGCATCTCGTCGCGCGCTCCGCCGAAGATCTCGAGGACGCGCGCCGGCGGATCCGCGAGCGCGCCGACGTGCAGGTGCACGTGCATCCGCTCGATCTGTCGCGCCGGGGGTGCGCGGCCGAGCTCGCCGGCGACTGCGGCGACGTCGACATCCTCGTCAACAACGCCGGATCGACGCCGCGCGGAACGCTCGAGGAGATCGACGACGAGCGCTGGCGCGCCGCCTTCGACCTGAAGGTCTTCGGCTACATCGACATGTGCCGGCACTTCTTCCCGCGCATGAAGGCGCGCCGCAGCGGCGTCATCATCAACATCCTCGGCAACGGCGGCGAACGCGTCGATTCCGGCTACATCGCCGGTGCCGCGTGCAACGCGTCGCTGATGGCATTCACGCGCGCGCTGGGCGGCACGAGCGGCGACTTCGGCGTGCGCGTCGTCGGCGTGAACCCCGGGCCGGTGGCCACCGAGCGCCTCGTCGGGCTGATGCGAAAGGAGGCGGCGAGGCGGCTGGGCGACGCCGAGCGCTGGAGCGAACTCGGCCAGGGCTTCCCTTTCGGTCGCGCGGCCACCGTCGAAGAGATCGCCGCCACCGTCGTGCTGCTCGCGTCGGACCGTTCGTCCTACACGACGGGGACGATCGTGACGATCGACGGAGGGATGGCGAATCGCGGCTCGCTGATCTGACGGGGGCCGGCCGGCTGCGGGCGGGGAAACGCCGGTGTCGTGCGAGCGGGATGGTGCGACACCGGCGGGTGATGCGACCGGGCGCGTGGTGCGACCGGGCGCGTGGTGCAACCGGGCGCGTGGTGCAACGGGGCGCACGTGCTGCGCCGATTCGGTAAGGCGCCGCGAAACGCGGCATTTGCAGCCCTGCACATGACTGCCCCGCTGAAAACGCCGTGTTTTGCAGCGAAGTGGAGTTGACCCGCTTTCACGGACATCCGCAACGGGGATCCGGCTGGATGCACTCGCCGACGGAGCACCAGCGGTCGACGCGCTGGGCATCGCTGATTGCCAGGAGCTGGCTTACCTGCGTCGTGAGAACGGTCGCTTGCAGACGGAGCGCGCCATCCTGCCAAAGGCTACGGCCTGGTTCGGCAACAGGGGCAAGGAGACGTCCACGCCGTCTTCGATCTCGTGAAGGACAACCACGCCGCCTTCGCCGTGTACACGATGTGCCGTGTGCTGCGTGCGTCGAGCGGCGGCTGCTACGCCTGGCGCAACCGCGAGCCGTCCCGGCACGCACGCTAGGACGCGAAGCTGAGCGAAGGCATCCGCACGATCCACGCCGAGTCCGACGCGACGCACGGGAGGCCACGAGTGCGCGCCGAGTTGCTCGACCCAGGCGTTTCCGTGAGCCGCAAGCGCGTAGCGCGCCTGATGCGCCCGGCGCATCTGCAGGGCGTCAGCCGGCGTCGCGGCTTCACCGTCACGACGCAGCGCGACGCCCGGCAACGCCCAGCGCCGGACCTCGTGAACCGGTACTTTCACGCCGACGGACCAGATCGCCTGTGGGTGGCCGACGTGACGCACGTGCCGACCTGGGACTGCTCCGTGTACCTCGCAATCGTGCTCGATGCGTGGCGTCGCCGCATCGCGGGTTGGTCGATCGGGGAGCGCATGAGGACCGATCGGGTGCTGGCGGCGTCGAACATGGCCTTCGATCGGCGCATCTTCCGGACGAAGCCCGAGGCGCGGCTGGCGCTGTTCTCGCACATCGCTGGTTGGTACAACCCGCGCCGGCGCCACAGCGCCTTGGCTATCGCTCAGAGCCCGCTTCGAAAGGAGCCATCCAGACCGGAAGCATCCGTTCCGTCCGCGCATCGAACACGACTTGCCCACCGCCGGCGTCTGCGTGGCATGCGCCACGCCGCCGGTGGACATGTCTGCCGCGCAGCACTTCGAATGCGCCGAGGCGGAAACGGCATCGTGTCCACGGAAACGGGTCAAGCCCAAGCGCCGTGAAACGCGGCATTTTCAGCCCTGCACATGACTGCCCCGCTGAAAATGCCGAGTTTCGCGGCGAAATTGAAGTTTCGCGCAGGCGCATCGACCGCTCCGGGGTGCAACCTATACGGCCGGGGGAGTACGGGCGGGCAGCGAGTCGACGAACTCCTCCACGATCCGCGCGAACACTTCCGGCATCTGGTCGGGCAGCGGAACCATTCCACCCGGCACCTCGACGATCCGGCTGCCCGCGATCGCGCGTGCAACGCGCGGCGCACGCGGCCATGCATGCGGATCCTCGCTGGGCGCGACGACGAGCGCCGGGCATCGGATGCGCGGCAGGCGCTCATCCATCCGATAGCGGGCCACCACCGTGTGCCCGTGCGATGCGCGCGGTCCCGCCTTGATCGCGTCGATGACGAAGCGCTCGAGCAGGTCGACGTCGCCCGGCGGATACCAGGGCTGCCGGATGCGCCACAACTCGACGAGGTGCGAGCCGTCGGCGCTGCGCGTGACGTGATCGACCGCGGGCGGGCCCGTGTGAGACGCGCGATACGCGGCGTCGACGAACGGCGGCGCCGACAGCACCACGGCGTCGACGCGAGAAGCGTGCATCGCGGCCAGCTCGATCGCGATCGCCGCACCCGTGTGATGCCCGACGACGATCGCACGCTCGATGCCGAGCGCATCGAGCAGTTGCACCGCGACCTCGGCCCAGCGCTCGATCGAGTCCTCCTCGAGCGGCGGGCGCGCCGAGTCGCCGAAGCCGATCGTGTCCATCGCGACCGCGCGGAAGCGCCGGCCGAGGCGCGGCAGCACGTCGCGGAACTCGTCCCATGAGCGAGGCGTCTGGTGCAGCAGCAGGACGGCCGGGCCGGTGCCGCAACACGCGCAGTGGATGGTGCCGGCGGGCACGTCGACGAAGACGCGCTCGATCACCGGCGACGCCTTCGCTCCCGTTTCCCCTTCCCTCGCGGATCGATCCATTGCACGATGATCGCCGATGCGGCCGTGCAGCGCGAGCGGCACCCGCGGCTTTCGGCCTGCCCGATCCGACACGACGAAGATGACCGACCCGAACGACTTCGCCCGCTACCCCAGCGTCGTGCACATGCTCGACGAAGCGGCGCGGCTCGCCCCGCAGCGCGAGGCGCTCGTCTGCGGCGACGAACGGCTGCGCTACGATGAATACCTGCGCTGCGTCGCCGGCTTCGCCCGCGAGCTGGTCGAGCGCGATGCGCGCGGCGAGCGCGTCGCGATCGTGCTCGGCAACTCGCTCGACACCTGCGTCGCGCTGTTCGCCGTGCACGCGGCGGGCGCCCAGGCGGTGCCGCTCAATCCGCTTTACACCGAGCACGAGCTTCGGCCGCTGTTCGCCGACGCGCGACTGCATGCGGTCGTCTACGCCGACGAGAACGCGCCGCGCGTCGAGGCGCTCGCCGACGAGTTCGACATTGCGCACCGCTTCCGCATCGGCCCGATGCACCGGCGCCTCACGGCGTGGCGCGACGACGCGTCGATGTCGCTGCCGCGGCCGCTTCCCCGCGCCGACGCACTCGCCACGCTGCAATACACCGGCGGCACCACCGGCCTCTCGAAGGGCGTGAACCTGCTGCACGGCGCCGTCGCGACCAACGTGCTGCAGCGCGAGGCACTGCTGCCGACGCGTCGCGACGACGAACGACTGCTGTGCGTGATGCCGCTCTTCCACGTCTACGCGGTGGCGATGTGCCTGCACAACATGGCGCTCGCGCGCGGAGCGCTGGTCATCGTCGCGCGCTACACGCCCGACGCGGTGCTCGATGCACTCGTGCGCGAACGGATCACGATCTTCGCCGGCAGCCCCACGCTGTTCACCGGGCTGCTGAACCACCCCGGATTCTCGCGGGACGCCTTCGCGACCCTGCGCCTGTCGTACTCGGGCTCGGCGGCGCTTCCCGAGGAGCTGCTGCGCCGCTGGGAGCAGGCCACCGGAACGCCCGTGCTCGAGGGCTACGGACAGTCGGAAGCCGGGCCGGTCGTGAGCTTCAATCCGGTGCACGGCGTTCGCAAGCCCGGCTCGGTCGGCGTGCCGCTCCCGCTCACCGACGTGCAGATCGTCGACACCGACACCGGATCGCGCGTGCTCGGCATCGGCGAGAAAGGCGAGATCCGCGTGCGCGGGCCGCAGGTGATGCGCGACTACCGCAACCTGCCCATCGAGACCGCCGCGGCGCTGCGCGACGGCTGGCTGCACACCGGCGACATTGGCGAACTGGACGCCGACGGCTACCTGTACGTGCGCGACCGCAAGAAGGAGATGGCGAAAGTCTCCGGCTACAACGTGTTCCCGCGCGAAGTCGAGGAGGTGCTCTACCTGCACCCGGCGGTCGCCGAAGCCGCGGCGATCGGCGTACCCGATGCGTATCGCGGCGAGGCGATCCGTGCGTTCGTCGCGCTCGCGCCCGGTCGTCACGCGAGCGCCGACGCGCTCGTCGAGCACTGCCGCGAGCGGCTCGCGCCCTACAAGATTCCGTCGCGCATCGTGCTCGTCGATGCGCTGCCGAAGACGGTCGTCGGCAAGATCGACAAGGTCCGCCTGCGCGCTTGCGCGGACGGCGACCGCGCGCGCGGCGACGGCGAGCGCTGAAGCCGTCGCACCATCAGAATCGGGCGCCCTCGCCGGCCTCGACGCGCTCGACGTACACCTGCACCTTCCCGCCGCAGGCGAGCCCGACCTCCCACGCCTGCTCGTCGCTGACGCCGAACTCGAGCATCCGCGGCTTGCCGTCGGCGATCACCTCGAGCGCCTCGGAGATCACCGCGCCCTCGACGCAGCCGCCGGAGACCGAGCCGAGGAAGCCGCCCCCCTGCTCGACCGCGAGCAGGCTTCCTTCCGCGCGCGGCGACGACCCCCAGGTGCGCACGACGGTGGCGAGCGCGACGCCCTTGCCCGTCGCGCGCCACGCGCGCATCGCCTCGAACAGTTCGTCGTCGCTCGCATGCGCGGCCGGTGCGCGCTTCGGTCCGGTCGACGTCGATCCGCTCGAATCGGTTGCGGCCGCCGGGGCCGGCGCGCGGCGCCGCTGCAGCCGGCTGCCCTTGCCCGTCGCCTTCGCATGCTCGCCGAGCGCCGCGACCAGCTCGTCGATTCCATCGCCGGTGGTTGCCACGGTGCGCAGCACCGGCACCGTCCACTCCGGCCGCCGGCGCAGCCGGGACAGCGCGCGCATGTCGTCGTAGGTGCGCTTCGCGCCCGGCGCGTCGGCCTTGTTGACGACCAGGATGTCGGCGATCTCGAGAATGCCCGCCTTGATCGACTGCACCTCGTCGCCCAGTCCCGGCGGACAGACGACGACCTTGGTGTCGGCGAAATCGCGGATCTCGACCTCCGACTGACCGGTGCCGACGGTCTCGACGAGCACGACGTCGAAGCCGGCGGCATCGAACAGGTCGATGATGCGGCCGGCCGGACGCGACAGCCCGCCGAGGTGGCCACGCGACGACAGCGAACGCACGAAGACGTCGTCGTGCGACGCCGCATCGCCCATCCGCACGCGATCGCCGAGGATCGCTCCGCCGCTCACCGGGCTCGACGGATCGACCGCGACGACGGCAACCGAGCGTCCACGCGCGACGAGCGCGCCGAGCAATGCGTCGATGAGGGTCGACTTCCCGGCGCCCGGTGCACCCGTGATGCCGACGACGTGCGCGCGGCCCAGGTGCGAGGCGAGACTGGCGTGCAGCTCGTCGGCACCCGGCCGATCGTTCTCGAACATCGTCACGGCGCGCGCGAGCGCCGGACGCGAGCGGCCGAGGATCGCCGGCAGCGAGACGGCTTCGTTCACCTTCGTTCCTCCATCGATTCCCGCAATCATCGTCCACCCTGCGCCGCAAGGCCAGGCGAAGACATGGCGCCATGAGTCCGGCGCGCGGCAGGCGCCGTCACGGCACGCGCGCCGGCGCCGCCTCCCCGCCTGCACTCCGCAGCGGGCGCTGCCGAAAGGCGAGCACGGCCCCCACCCCCAGCGCGAGCGCCGAGAAGCCGAGACCGCGCTGCAGGCCCCCGGCCGCATCCGCGATCCAGCCGACCACGCTCGGGCCGACGATCTGTCCGAACGCGAAGACGATGGTGAACGCGGCGATGCCGCCCGCCCAGGCCGACGCGGGAAGATTGTGGCGAACGAGCGCGGTCGTCGAAGCGACCAGCGACAGGAACACGCTGCCGAAGAGCGCGCCCGAAACGAACACCGCGACCGGATGCGCGCTGAACACCGGCAGGACGGTCGCGACCGCGAGCAGCGCGTTGAGCAAACCGAGCGCCTCGCCGCCGCGGGCGCGCTGCAGCAGCCCCGCCCACAACCAGGACGAGGCGACGACGCCTACGCCGAGCAGCACGAAGAACGCGATCGTCTGCACGGCACCGAGCCCCTGCTCGCGCAGCAGCGCAATGACGAAGGTCATGTAGCCGATGTAGCCGATGCCGAACATGAAGTAGCCGGCCAGTCCGAACGAGAACGGCCGCCAGTCGAAGCCGCGTTGTCCCGCCTCGCGCGGAACGGGCTTCGCGGCGAGCGGCCGCGTCGGGGCCGACATCGCCGCCGTCGACAGCGCCGCGGCGACGCCCAGCGCCACCCACGCCCATTGCCACGCGTGCGCCGCCTCGAACGCGAGCAGCGGCGGAACGAGCAGCGCCGACGCCACGATTCCCAGGCCCGTCCCGCCGTAATAGACGCCGAGCAGCAGTCCCGCGCGCGAGGCGTGCGTCACGCCCAGCCTGGCCGCGAGCACTCCGCCCGAGACGAACAGCGCGGCGCTCGCCACGCCGGTGAGCAGACGCAATGCGTAGAGCGCCGCGTCGCCGAGCACGAGCCCGTGCGCGGCGAGCAGCAACGAGGCGGCGACGCCGCCCGCCAGCAGGACCGCGCGCGCATCGTGCTTCGCGAGCCAGCGCGGCGCGAACAGCGCGCCGATCAGGTAGCCGGCCGCGTTGACCGTGTTCATCGCGCCGGCCGTCAGGTAGCTCCAGCCGAGGTCGTCGCGCATCGGCTGCAGCAGCAGCGCGTACGAGAAGCGCCCCAGGCCGAGCGCGATCGCCGAGCCGAGCGCGAGCGCGAACGCCACGCGCAGCGCGTGCGCCGGGTCGTGCGCGTCGGCGGAGTCGCTCAACGTGGGGGAACGATCAGGCCAGGCGGATCTCGCCGTCGAAGGTCACGTGCAGCTTCAGGCCGGCGACCTCGAGCGTTATCGTTGCCGGAAGCACGTCGTCGTCGCCGATGCGTCCATCGGCGCGCGCCTGCGCGACCGCCTTCTCGATCTCCTGCTGCGAGCGAACCCCGACCGTCCGCAGGAACTTGCGGATGCTCTGCTGCAGTGCTTCCTCGTCCATCTCGATCTCCTTTGCGGGCACGGGCGCGAGGCGTCCGAACCGGGAAACGAGCCGCATCGTACTGCGCTGCGGCGCTTTGCGTCGTCGGGCGGGCCATTCGCCGCGTGCGCAGCCGCAGCGAAACGGCCTGCTTCGAATCAGGGAGGTGCGCTTCGATAGTGCTGCGCAAGCATCAACGCGATCGCGCACGACGCAATGCGCGACTCGCGCGAATCGGCGCGGCTGGTGAGCACGATCGGCACCTTCGCGCCGAGCACGATGCCCGCGCTCGACGCATCGCCCATGTGCTCGAGTTGCTTGGCGAGCATGTTGCCGCTCTCGAGGTCCGGCACGACGAGCACGTCGGCCTGCCCCGCCACCGCCGAGGCGATTCCCTTGATCCGCGCCGCGGACGGCGACACCGCGTTGTCGAAGGCGAGCGGACCGTCGAGGACGCCACCCGTGATCTGGCCGCGGTCGGCCATCTTGCACAGCGCCGCGGCGTCGAGCGTCGCCGGCATCGTCGGACTGACCGTCTCGACGGCAGCGAGGATCGCCACCCGCGGCCGCTCGACGCCGATCACGTGCGCGAGGTCGATCGCATTGCGCACGATGTCGGCCTTGTCCTCGAGCCCCGGCGCGATGTTGATCGCGGCATCGGTGATGAGGAAGGGGCGCGGATACGCGGGCGTCTGCATCAGGTAGCAGTGACTGATGCGCCGCTTCGTGCGCAGCCCGCCCGCCGACGCGACGACGGCGCCCATCAGCTCGTCGGTGTGCAGGCTGCCCTTCATCAGCGCCTCGACCTCGCCGCGCGCGGCGAGTTCCACCGCGCGGGCCGCGGCGGCATGGCTGTG
>DASWVL010000112.1:0-2915 GCA_036406255.1 Zeimonas sp. | reverse complement strand
CGGCGGCACCGAGCCGCTCGACTCGTTGAACCCGGCCTCGAAGCGCGTGCTACGGGCGAAACTGGAGCCCGGGCTGGCCGACGCGGAACCCGAGTCACGCTTCCAGTTCGAGCGGCACGGGTACTTCGTCGCCGATCGGTTCGATCATCGGCGCGAACGTCCGGTGTTCAATCGGGCGGTGAGCCTGAAGGAATCGCGAGGAAACCCGAAAGCGAGGTGACTCCCCGTTTCCGGCGGGCTGTGCCGTCGGTTCTTCACGACCCGAGCACCGCATCCCCCACGAACGGATTGCTCGCCCGTTCGTCGCCGAAGGTCGAGATCGGTCCGTGCCCGGGAACGAAGGTGACGTCGTCACCCAGCGGCCACAGCTTCTGCGTGATCGACGCGATCAGCGTCGCCTGGTCGCCGCGGGGAAAGTCGGTGCGTCCGATCGATCCCTGGAACAGCACGTCGCCGACGATCGCCACGCGCGCGGCCGCATGAAAGAAGATCACGTGCCCCGGCGTGTGCCCTGGCGTGTGCCGCACCGCGAGCGTCTGTCGACCGAAAGAAACGTCGTCACCGTCGACGAGCCACCGGTCGGGCTCGAACGCGGCGGCGCCGCGCATGCCGAACATCCGCCCCTGCTCGCCGAGTTGTTCGATCCAGAAGCGGTCCTCCTCGTGTGGACCTTCGATCGGCACGCCGTGGCGCTGCGCGAAGGCGCCCGCCTGGCCGCAGTGGTCGATGTGGCCGTGCGTGAGCAGTACCTTCTCGACGCGCGCGCCCTGCGCACCGAGCGCCGCGTCGATGCGATCGAGATCGCCGCCCGGATCGACGACGGCGGCGCGCAGCGTCTCCTCGCACACGAGCACCGAGCAGTTCTGCTGGAACGGCGTCACCGGGACGACGAGCAGCTTCATTTCGCGCTCCAGGCGTGCGCGCGCAGCGCGTCGAAGGGCACGACACGCAGCGCCGCCTCATGCGTCGCCTCGAGGACGACCGGCGGTGCGACGCCGGCGTGCCACGCCTCGAGCCAGCGCGCCGCGCACAGGCACCAGCGGTCGCCAGGCTTCAGGCCGGCGAAGCGCCATTCGGGACGCGGCGTGACGAGGTCGTTGCCGCGGGCCTGCGAGAACGCGAGGAAGGCCTCGTCGACACGGACGCAGACGGTGTGCTGGCCGGCATCGTCGCTGTCGGCTTCGCAGCAGCCGGTGCGCAGGAACCCGGTGAGGGGATCGTAGGAGCAGGCGGCGAGCGGTCCGCCGAGCACGTTGCGGGAGGGAATCGTCTCGATCATCGATGCGATGCGTTCTTCGGCGATGCCGGTGTCCGCGTCTCTTATACCATCGCCTCCGATGGACGATCGCCGCTTCCCTTTCTTCGCACCCATCCCCGATCTGCTGCGCGCGTTTCACCGCGGCGACGACTCGCCGCGCGCGGTGCTCGAGCGCTGCCTCGGCGCGATCGACGCGTACGACGAGGTCGTCAACGCGCTGCCTACGCGGGTCGAGCGCGATGCCGCACGCGAGGTCGCCGACCGCATTTCCACGCGCATCGAACGCGACGAAGCCGTCGGCCCGCTGGCCGGACTTCCCTATTGCGCGAAGGATACGCATGCAACCGCCGGCGTACGAACGACCTGGGGCTCGCCGATCTTCGCGGACCACGTGCCCACCGAAAACGATCCGGTCGTGCAGCGCGTGCTCGACGCCGACGCGGTACTGATCGCGAAGTCGAACACACCGGAGTTCGCTGCGGGTGCGCAGACCTTCAATCCGGTCTTCGGCGCGACGCGCCACCCGTTCGACAGGTCGCGCACCGTCGGCGGATCGTCGGGCGGCGGCGCGGCCGCACTCGCGTGCGGGATGACGGTCGTCGCCGACGGCTCGGATCTCGGCGGCAGCCTGCGCAATCCGGCGAGCTTCTGCGGGGTGGTCGGGATGCGGCCCAGCTCCACGGCGGAGCCCGCGCTGCGCAACGCGTCAAACGCGTTCGGCACGCTGAACCAGATCGGCGCGATGGCGGCGCGTGTCGCCGACCTGCGCATCGCACACCGTGCCATTCGCGCGCCGGCACGACGCCGCCCGCTCGGCGACTGGCTCGACGAATGGGACGCGCAGGCGCGGCAACGCGCACGACGCTTCTCGCGCCCGCTGCGGCTTGCCTGGTCGCTCGACTGCGGCGCCACCATGCCGGTAGCCCGCTCCGTACGCACGGCCTTCGAGCGCGCGATCGAGCGATTGCGCGCGTGCGGGGCCGAGCTGGTCGAGGCATGGCCCGATCTCTCGGGCGCCGACGACTGCTTCCAGGTGCTGCGCGCAGAGCACTTCGTCGAGAACTGGGCCGATCTGTACGCGACCGATCGCGCGCGCATGAAGGACACCGTCGCGTGGAACATCGAGCAGGGGCTGGCGCTCGAGGTCGCGCGCGTTGCTGCCGCCGCGCGATCGCGTTCGGCGATCTTCGAACGCGTGGCGCGCTTCGTCGCGGGATTCGACGCGTGGCTGCTGCCGACCGCGCAGGTGCTGCCGTTCTCGATCGACGTCGCATATCCGACCGAGATCGACGGCGTGCCGCTTCGCACCTACATCGACTGGGTGGCGAGCTGCTATCGCATCACGGTGAGCGGGCATCCGGCACTGACGCTGCCGGCGGGATTCGGGCAAGACACGCCGGACAGCGCGGCGCTGCCGGTCGGCCTGCAACTCGTCGGCCGTTTCGGAAAAGACGAGGCGCTGCTCGACGTCGGCGAGCGGGTCGAGCAACTGCTTGCGCCGTTGAACGACGAACGGCCGGCGCTGGGGGTGTCGTAGGGGGCCGCGTCGGGGGGGGCGCGTTGGGCAGCTTCGAGGAGGCGCCGCGCGCCGGGGCGCCGCGCGCCGGGGCGCAGGACGCCAAGGCACACCCCACGGCACACGTCGACGCGGTCGCGC
>DASWVL010000111.1:0-2523 GCA_036406255.1 Zeimonas sp. | reverse complement strand
CGGGTCGTCCTGCGCGTACGCGTCGAGGCCGACGGGCGCCCCTCGCAGTGCGAGGTTCAGCGCTCTTCGGGGTCGTCGCGGCTCGACGAGGCCGCGCTTGCCGCGGTGCGCCGATGGAGCTTCATCTCAGCACGTCGCGGCGACGAGAAGGTGGCCGCGTGGGTTCTCGTGCCGATGGAATTTCGCCTGAACGACAGCTGACTACGGAGACCGATCGATGGGTTCCAGCCTGGGATTCGCACACTTCGTCGCGCACGCCGATGCGATTGCATGGGCCGTGCTCGCGGTGCTGGTCGCGATGTCGCTCGCGAGTTGGTACTGGATCGCCGCCAAGGCGCTGCAGTGGATGCGCACGCGGCGTGCATCGCAGGGGTTCCTCGCGGCGTTTCGCGCCGCGCTGTTGTCGGACGCGCGAGCGCAGCAAAGCTGCGCGAACGAGGCGAGCGGTCCGTATGCCCGCCTCGCCGGCGACGCGTTCGAGACGCTCGAGCGCCACCGCGCGAACGTTGCCCGCAACGCGCCCGAGCTGCCTGCCCGCGCCGAGGTTCTCGCGCGCTCGCTGCGGCGCTCGATCGTCCAGCAGTGCGCCAGGCTCGAGGCTGGGCAGACGCTGCTCGCCACCGTCGCATCCACCGCGCCCTTCGTCGGGCTGTTCGGCACCGTCTGGGGCATCTATCACGCGCTGCTCGCGATCGGCGACGCCGGCGCAGCCGGGCTGCAGGAGGTCGCCGGCCCCGTCGGCGAGGCGCTGATCATGACCGGCATCGGGCTGGCGGTCGCGATCCCCGCGTCGATGGCCTACAACGCTTTCGCTCGCGCCCGGCGCAACCTCAAGATCGGGCTCGAGGCCTTCGCGCACGACCTGCTCGTGCTGCTGCTCGAGGACGCTGCACCGCGTCCCGTCCACGACGCGGACGACGCGCGCGCACGGGGCGGCACATCGGCGCCTCCGCGCCTGCAGGCGGTGCCCGGCGCGAGCTGACGCGGGCTGAACGCGAACCGCAACGCATCTGCGCAACAGGAAACCCGCATGGCGTTCTCGCTGCACGACGAAGACGGCGACGACGAGATCGTCGACATCAACATGGTTCCGCTGATCGACGTGATGCTCGTGCTGATGATCGTGTTCATGGTCACCGCGCCGCTGCTCACGCACGCGGTGAAGCTCGAACTGCCTCGGGCGGCGAGCAGCGCGGTCGACGCCGGGAAGACGGCGCTGAACATCGAGATCGACGCCGAGGGGCGCGTGCACCTGGACGGCGCGGCGATCGACGAGGGCGCGCTTCCCGTGCGTTTCGCCGAAGCCGCCCGTCGCTCGCCGGAGACCGAGCTTCGCATCCGCGCCGACCGCCGCACGCCGTACGGGACGATCGCGCGCGTGATGTCGCAGGCGTCGCGCAACGGACTGGCGCGAATCGGTTTCGTGACCGATCCGCGCGACCCCCCGGTTCAGTAGTTGGCGGTCAGGCTCACGCGCACGGCGCGCGGCGAGCCCGGCGTGATGTTGTTGTTGCTGTGCGCCGCCGCGAAGTACTCGCGGTCGAACAGGTTCTCGACGTTCAGTTGCATGCGCAGGTCGGGCGTGATCTGGTAGTAGAGCGCCGCGTCGACCCGCGCGAAGCCCGGCAGCGTCACCGCGTTGTCGCCCGACGCGAACTGGTCGCTCGCGACGACGACGCCGAGCCCTGCGCCCCATTTCTCGTCGAAGTCGTAGCGGTTCCACAGCGAGAACGTGTGCCTCGGCAGCTGCGCGATGCGGTTGCCGGAGGCGATCGTCGCCGACTGCGTGCTCTCGTATTCGCCGTCCTGCCAGGCGTAGCCGCCGATCACGCGCCAGCCCGGCGCCAGTGTCCCGGCGAGCGAGATCTCGATGCCTTTCGCCCGCTGCCCGTCGACGAGAACCGAGCGCGTCGGGTCGGCCGGATCGGTGACTGCGACGTTCGTACGGTCGAGGCGGTAGAGCGCTGCCGTCGCGGCCAGGTCGTGCGCGATGTCCCATTTCACGCCCAGCTCGAGGTTGCGGAACTCCTCCGGATCGAGCGAGCGGTTCTCGGCATTCAGTGAACCGAGCTGGTCCCCCGCGCGCGGCTGGTAGGCGACGGTGTAGCTCGCATAGATCGACACGGGCTCCGACGGCTTGTAGACGAGGCCGGCGCGGGGCGACACCAGGTTGTCAGTGTTCGACAGCGTGCTGCCGTCGCGACGATCGTCGAGCTCGACCTCGAAGCGGTCGAAGCGGACACCGGCGATCGCCTGCCACTGTGGCGAAAGGTCGATCTGGTCCTGCACGTACAGCGCGGCGATGTTAGCCGTGCTGCGGTTGTTCGCGTCGGTCGGGCGCTGCGCGAAGCGGACCGGCGCGAAGCTGACCGGCGAGGCGAGGGGCACCGACAGCGAGCCGCCGTCGAAGAAGCCGCTGTTGCGGAAGTTGTCGCTCGTCTGGCGACCGAGTTCGGCACCGAACAGCAGCGTGTGCGCGATCGATCCGGTTCGCGTCCGGTAGCGCAGGTCGGTCTGGTTGAA
>DASWVL010000110.1:0-7119 GCA_036406255.1 Zeimonas sp. | reverse complement strand
TGACCGAAAACGAAAAACCCGACCGGCTTGCTGGCGGGTCGGGCTCGATCGGATTGAACCAGGCCGCTTTAGCCGTACTTGTAACGCGCCCGCAAGCTGATCCTCAAATCGGCGCGATGAGACCGCTCAAAGGTACGACTGCCGGGTCATCCGTGTCAAATCCGCAAGCGCCCGCCTCCGCCGTGCCTGCGGGCCCGCGGCCGGTGCCGCCGGCCCGCGGCCGACGGCGCGGGTCTCAGGTACCGTCGTCGATCCACGCGTGCGCAAGCAGCTCGTACGAGCGTTGCCGTGCGGCAGGGTCGAAGATCGCCGATGCGACGATCAGTTCGTCGGCCTTCGTGCGCTCGACGAAGGCCTGCAACTGCGCGCGCACGGTGCCGGGCGAGCCGACGAAGGAGCACGAGAGCATGCGCGACGCCTGCGCCTTCTCGGCGGGCGTCCAGAACGACTCGATGTCGTCGATCGGCGGCGGCAGCTGTCCGCGCGTGTTGCGGATCATCCGCGTGAAGGCCTGCTGCGCGCTCGTGAACAGACGGCGCGCCTCGTCGTCGGTGTCGGCGACGACGACGTTCACGCCGGGCATCGCGTATGGGGCCCCGAGCTGGGTCGATGCGCGAAAGCGCTCGCGGTACATCGCGAGCGCGTGCATCAGCGCCTCGGGTGCGAAGTGGGACGCGAAGGAGTACGGCAGCCCCAGCGCAGCGGCGAGCTGCGCCCCGTACAGGCTGGAGCCGAGGATCCACAGCGGCACGTTCAGCCCGGCGCCGGGAACGGCGCGATACGGCTGGCCCGGCTGTACCGGCCCGAACAGCGCCTGCAACTCGAGGACGTCGTCGGCGAAGGTGTCGGCGGCGTTCGGATCTCGACGCAGCGCGCGCATCGTAACCATGTCGGTGCCGGGCGCGCGTCCCAGGCCCAGCTCGATGCGGCCCGGATACAGCGACTCGAGCGTGCCGAACTGCTCGGCGATCACGAGCGGCGAATGGTTCGGCAGCATGATGCCGCCGGCACCGATGCGCATCGTGCTCGTGCCGCCGGCCACGTAGCCGATGACGACCGACGTCGCCGCGCTCGCGATGCCGGTCATGTTGTGGTGCTCGGCGATCCAGTAGCGCCGATAGCCGAAGCGCTCGCAGCGCCGCGCGAGTTCGAGCGTGTGGCGCAGCGCGTCGGCGGGCGTGTCGCCTTCGCGCACATGGACGAGGTCGAGGACGGAGAGCGGAATCATTGCATCCTCATTTAACACAAGGGAAGGGGGAAGGGGGAAGGGAGAAGGGGACCGCGAGGGCGGCAGCAAGTGCATCGCCCGTCGCAGCTCTCGACGCCCCCTTCTCCCTTCTCCCTTCCCCCTTCGCTTGCTGATTCAGATCCAGCGCCGCACGCGGGCCCGGTAGGCGTCGAACGCTGCGCCGAACGCGGTCTGCAGCGCGTGCTCTTCCGGCTCGATCTGGAACCGGTTCAGGTACCCGACGAACAGCGCGATCGCGGCGAGCGACGCGAGATTCGCCAGCCACAGGCCCCAGCCGACCAGGACCAGCGCGTCGCCCAGGTAGATCGGGTTGCGGCTGAGGCGATAGAGGCCGGTGTCGACGAGCGCCGACGCCTTCGTCGGCGTCATCGGATTGACCGTCGTTCCCGCGCGCCGGAACTGCAGCGCACACGCGGCGACAAGCGCGACGCCGGCGATCGCGAATGCGGAGGCGACAACGCCGCGCGCCGGAACCGGGAAGTCGAGCGCCGGCAGCCAGCGCGCAACGGCCCACATCAGCACACCGACGACGAGCGTGACGACCGGGGGCGGTACCTTCAGTTCGAGGCGATCGAGCAAGGGATCGTTCCGATCGGCCCGCGCCGGGGATTCACGCCGCGCGCGGCGTAGGAAAGCCCGTGGCGCCGCGCGTGAGCCGCGCCAGGGCGAACGTCAGCACGAGCGTCGGCAACGCCGAACCGAACTGCGGCGTGAACTGCGCCGACAGGTGGAAGGTCGCGACGCCGAGCAGCCAGATCGCCACCGCGCCGCCGTTCACGCCCACCGCGCCGACACGCGCAGCGACGTCGTCGGCGCCGCCGAGCCGGCCGAGGATGACACCGTACAGCGGGACGAACACCGAGCTGAGCATCAGCAGGAAGGGTTCGAGGCTGTGCATCGGCAACACGAGCGCTAGCAGCGTGCAGCCGACCGCGAGCGCGACCGCCCAGCTGCGCTGTCCGAAGCGCGGCCACAGGCTGTGCCCGGCCACCGAGCCCGAATACAAGTCGCCGTAGGCGTTGTCGACCTCGTCGATCAGGATGAGCCCGAGCGCGACGAGGCCGCCCTGCGCGAGCAGCAGCGCGGCGACGAGATCGGTGGCCGGGGCGGTGAGCGCGACCAGCACGCCGAGCGCATAGCACCAGATGTTCGCGACCGCGTAACCGATCCAGGTGCCGCGCAAGGCGCTGGCGCCGTCGCGGCCGTGCCGCGCGAAATCGGCGACCAGCGGCAGCCACGAGATCGGCATCGCGATGACGAGGTCGAGCGCCGACAGCGTGCTCATCCCGCCTTCGCCCGGACGGTTCCACAGCGTCGACCATCCGACCTCCTGGGCGCGACCGAGGAACTGCCCGCTCAGCCAGAGCAGCGACAGCACGACCAGCGGCAGGCCATAGCGGCCGACGAAACGGCGCACGAGCCGGACCATCGAGCCGCGCAGCAGCGCGATCAGCAACGCGCCCCACGCGAGCGTGACGACGACGGGCCAGAACGAAGCCGCGAACCAGCCCGCCTCGTGCGCGATCGCGACCGTTCCGTCGCGCATGACGACCAGCTCGAAGGTGGTCCAGCCGACGAGCTGCACGACGTTGAGCAGGACCGGCAGCCGTGCGAAGCGGCTGCCGAAGGCGGCGTGCATCAGGCCGGCGCTCGACAGCCCGCTGTCGCAGCCGATCTTCGCGGTCCACGCGAGCAGCCCGGAGCCGATCAGCGAGCCGGCGACGATCGCGACGAGCGCTGCCTGCGTTCCCATCGCGGGAACGAGGTACGCGCCGACCTGCATGACGAGCAGGCCGACGCCGAGGCTGAACCAGAGCGACGCGTGGTCGCGCCAGCCGAACAGGCGATCGGCGGCGGACAGCGGAACGAGAGCGGTATTGCGGACGGTGTTGGTCATGGCTTCCCTGCGCGAGGATTACCTCAACAGGTTCGAAGGGACTTTCTCAGCCGCCCGCCGGGATCGGATCCCGGCGGGCAGCACCCCCAGCGTATGCGCGCATGAAGCGCGCGATCGACAGTGTACTCGACCCGCGCTGTCGAGCAGCGCTCAGGGCTGCGCCAGAACCACGCCCTCGGCCCGCGCCGCACGCGCCAGCGCTGCATCGAACGTGGCGAGTGCGCTTCGCGAAGAGGCGGCGAGTTCCAGGTAACAGGCGTCGTGGACGCTGAGCGAGTGACGCGACGCGAGTGCGTCGGCACGAAGGACCGCGCCGTCCGACACCGGGCCGAGCGCGATCGGCAGCGACAGGAAATCGTCGAGCAGGCCGCGCCGCAGCGCAGGGCGCAGGCGGCCTCGCCGCTCTGCCGTGCGCAGCGCGTTCGCGACCTCGAGGAGCAGCAGCGACGGTGCACGCATCCGTTCAAGCACGCCGCGATGGAGGAGCGCGCGCGCCTCGTCGCTGCGCTGGTCCGGCAGCAGCCACGCGAGCACCACGGACGCATCGAGAACGATCGACATGCACGGTCGGCGCTCAGTAGCGGTGGCCGCAATGGGCGAGATCGCGGACGCTCTCGCCGGGCCTCAAGATGCTTGACAGCGTGATGCCCTGCCGCGCGAGGCGCGCCCGGACGCGATCAACGCGGTCGAGCAACTGCGCGATCTCTGCGTCTTCGACTAGTCTGGACCGGTCTGAAATTCAATCGGGCGAACGTCTTCAGCCGAACAGCCAGCGACACGCCGCCACGGCGGCGACGACCGCGACCAGGTCGGCCGTCAGCGCGGCGAGCAGCGTGTGCCGCACGCGACGCACCTGCACCGCGCCGAAGTAGACGGCGAGCACGTAGAACGTCGTCTCCGACGAGCCCTGCAAGGTGCTGACCAGGTAGCCGACGTAGCTGTCGGGCCCGATGGCCGGATCGCCGAGGATCGACGCCATCACGCCGTAGGCGCCCGAGCCCGACAGCGGGCGCAGCAGCGCCATCGGCAGCGCTTCGGCCGGCAACCCGAAGCGCGAGGTGAAGCCGCCGATCGCGCCGACGATCGCATCGAGCGCGCCGCTCGCGCGCAGCATGCCGATCGCGACGAGGATCGCGACGAGGTACGGAATGATGCGGACCGCGACCTCGAAGCCGTCCTTCGCGCCCTCGACGAAGCTCTCGTAGACCCGCACCCCGCGCAGCATGCCGAAGCCCAGGAAGCCGACGACGAGCGCCGGCACGATCCACGGCGAGATCGTTCGCCCCCAGACGACAGTGATCGGGACGAGCGCAGCCAGCGCGACGAGCGCGAGCGCCGACAGCCAGAACGGGTAGGCCGCATCGTCGTCGCCGACCGACGGCGGTGGGGCCGCCGCGGCCACGCCGTCGGGCGCCGACGCTTGTAGCGCACCGTCCGCGCTCACCGGGAAATACCGCGCGAGCGCGAAAGCCGTCACGACCGCCGCGATCGTCCCGCAGATCGATGCGAACAGCGTCGTCGGCAGGATCCCCGCCGGGTCGCTCGACCCGGCGGACGCGCGCAACGCGATCACCGCGGTCGGCAGCAGCGTGATGCTCGACGTGTTGATCGCGAGGAACAGCGCCATCGCGTCGGTGGCGGTGCCCGGCCGCGGGTTCAGCCGGTCCAGCTCCTGCATCGCGCGAATGCCGAACGGCGTCGCGGCGTTGCCCAGGCCAAGCGCGTTGGCCGACAGGTTCAGTACCATCGCGCCCATCGCCGGATGCTCCGGCGGCACGTCGCGAAACAGCCGCGTCATCAGTGGGCGGATCAGGCGCGCGAGGATCTTCAGCAGCCCGCCCGTCTCGGCGATCTTCATCAGGCCGAGGAACAGCGCCATCGCGCCGACGAGCCCGATGGCGAGCGTGACCGCGTCGCCCGCCGACGCGATCGTCGCCGTGGACAGCGCCTGCATCGGCGAAGGCGCGCCGTCGGCGGCGACCTCGAAAAGCTCGCGCCAGGCCGCCGTGCCGAAGGCGACGACGACGATCGCGAGGAAGATCGCGTTCAAGCGGCCGGTGCGAGCTTCAGCAGGCGCACCGCGTTCTCCTTCATGATCAGCGGGCGCACTTCGGGTTTGATCGCGATCTTCTCGAAGTCGGCGATCCAGCGATCGGGCAGGAGCACCGGGTTGTCGGTGCCGAACAGCACACGGTCCTTCAGCAGCGTGTTCGCGTACTGCACGAGCTTCGGCTCGAAGTACTTCGGCGACCAGCCCGACAGGTCGATCCAGGTGTTCGGCTTGTGCAGCGCCACCGACAGCTGCTCGTCCTGCCACGGCACGCCGGGGTGCGCCATGACGATCTGAAGGTCGGGGAAGTCGGCAGCGACGTCGTCGAGGTGCACCGGGTTTCCGTACTTGATCCGCAGTCCGCCGCCGCCGCGCATGCCCGCGCCGATGCCGGTCTGCCCGGTGTGGAACAGCGCCGGCAGCCCCGCCTCGGCGATCACCTCGTACAGCGGGTAGACGTCGCGGTCGTTCGGGAAGAAGCCCTGGATGATCGGGTGGAACTTGAAGCCCTTGACACCGTAGTGCTCGATCAGCCGGCGCGCCTCGCGCACGCCCATCTTGCCGCGCGCCGGATCGATGCTGGCGAACGGGATGCAGATGTCGGCGTGCTCGGCGGCCGACTCGGCGATCTCCTCGTTCGAGATGCGCTTGATGCCCATCCCGCGTTCCTGATCGACGGTGAACACCACGAAGCCGATCCTGCGCTGCCGATAGTGGTCGGCCATCTGCGCGATCGTCGGGTGCTTGACCTCGTAGCGAAAATAGCGGCCGCGCGCCTCGAGCGCTTCGGCCTCGGCCTCGTCGGGCAGCATGCGCGTCGAGGTTTCGGCGTGCGTGTGGATGTCGATCGCGACGAGATCGGCGATGTTCATGGAAATCTCCAGCGGAAGGATCAGGTCTTCGCGCGCACGAGCAGCACCGGCACCGGCGAGGTCCGGGCGACCAGTTCCGCGTCGCTGCCCATCAGCACGCGGTCGATTCCGCGCCGCCCATGCGTGCCGAGGACGATCAGGTCGGCGCCCCACGAGGCGGCCTGCTCGACGACGATGCGCGCGACGCGCTCGCCGCTGCTCTGGATCAGCTCGCTCTCGACGACGAGCCCCTGCGCCTCGATCGGCTCGCGCGCCTTGCGCAGCAGCTCCTCGCCAGCGGCGAGCAGCGCCGGCAGGATCTCCCGCGCGTACACGGCGCCGGTCTCGAAGCCGGTGATGTGCGTCAGCGGATCGACGACGTGGATCAGCCGCAGCTCCGACGAACACAGTTTCGCCAGCCGCACGGCCTCGGCCAGCGCCTCCGCCGACGTGGCGCTTCCGTCGTAGGGGACGAGGATTCTTTCGTACATGGGGACTCCGCAGCTCGAGGCGTTTCCCCGACAGTCTACGGATCCGGGGCTGTTCGAGCACGCGTGCCGGCGCGCGCTTACACTGTTTTGAGGGCCGGCCCCGGGCCGCAAGCCCCCGCGAAACCACGAAGAAGGAGGAAGACATGAACCGAGCTTTCCGATTCGCCGCGTCCCTGCTGGCCGCCGGGTTCGCGCTCGCCGCGCAGGCGGCCGACCCGATCGTCGTCGGCGTGAGCATCGCGCAGTCGCCGCCCGGATCGGTCGTGCAGGGCACGCAGGTGCGCGACGGCATCGACATCGTCACGAAGATCCTCAACGACAAGGGCGGCGTGCTCGGGCGCCCGCTGCAGATGATCTACGAGGACGACCAGGGCGTACCCGAGAAGGGTCGCGCCGCGGCCGAGAAGCTGATCACGCGCGACAAGGTGGTGGCGGTGACGGGCGGGCACCAGAGCTCGGTGTGCCTGGCCGCGATCGAGGTCGCGCATCGCTACAAGACGCCGTACGTCAACACGAACTGCTGGTCCGACGACGTGCGCAAGAAGGGCTATCCGGAAGTCTTCAACCCCGGCAACTACAAC
>DASWVL010000109.1:0-5936 GCA_036406255.1 Zeimonas sp. | reverse complement strand
TACGGTTGTCCCCAGAGTTGTTGCCCATACATTCAACAACAGCAACAGGAAACTGAACGAATGCAGTTCATCCAGGCAAACCGCGATGCGATCCTGAAGCCGCTGCAGACCGTCGCCGGAATCGTCGAACGACGACACACGTTGCCGATCCTCGCGAACGTGCTGCTGCGCAAGAACGGCGCCGACGTCTCGTTCCTTGCCACCGATGTCGAGATCCAGGTCGAGACCACGGCACAGCTCGGTGCCGGTCGCGAGGATGGCGGAACGACGCTGTCGGCGCGCAAGCTCATCGACATCCTGCGGTCGCTCCCCGATGGCGCCGACGTCGCGATCAAGGTCGAGAATAAGCGCGCGACGATCCAGGCCGGGCGCAGCCGCTTCGCGCTGCAGACGCTCGACGCCAGTGAGTTCCCCACCGTCGCCGTCGCCGACCGCTTCGTCGCGTCGTTCGAGCTGCCGCAGCGCAAGCTCAAGCACCTGATCCGCATGGTGCATTTCGCGATGGCGCAGCAGGACATCCGGTACTACCTGAACGGCCTGCTGCTCGTCACAGACGGCTCGCAGGTGAAAGTCGTCGCAACCGACGGCCATCGCCTGTCGTACTGCGAGGCGACGATCGACGGCGCCGATCTCGCTCGCGCCGAGGTGATCATCCCGCGCAAGACGGTGCTCGAGCTGCAGAGGCTCCTCGCCGACAGCGATGAAACGGTTGCCATCGACGTCTCGGGCAACCAGGTGCGCTTCCGCTTCGGCGAGGTCGAGATGGTCTCGAAGATCGTCGAAGGCAAGTTCCCCGACTACCAGCGCGTCATCCCGCACGGCTACACGAAGCGCGTCGTCCTCTCGCGCGAGGCGTTCGCTGCTTCGCTTGCGCGCGCGTCGATCCTCACCTCCGACAAGTTCCGCGGCGTGCGGCTTAGCCTGTCGCCCGGAACGATGCAGATCCAGACGAGCAATGCCGAGCAGGAAGAGGCCGTCGAGGAGCTCGAGATCGACTACGACGGCGATCGCCTCGAGATCGGCTTCAACGTCGGCTATCTGCTCGACGTGCTGGCGAACCTCGACTCCGAATCCGTGCAGATGGAGTTCGGCGATTCGGGCACCAGCGCACTGCTCACGGTGCCCGGCGACGAGCAGTTCCGCTACGTCGTGATGCCGATGCGCATCTGAGAAGCTGTGAACGAATCCGCCATGCCCGCTCGACCCGCCGGATTCATTCGCAGCTTCTGATTTCGAAGGTGATCATGACCGAAGCCGAACGACAATACGATTCCTCCTCGATCCAGATCCTCGAAGGCCTCGAGGCGGTGCGCAAGCGCCCGGGCATGTACATCGGAGACACCTCCGACGGCACCGGACTGCACCATCTCGTCTTCGAAGTGGTCGACAACTCGATCGACGAGGCGCTCGCCGGCTTCTGCGACGAGATCGTGGTCACCATCCACACCGACAACTCGATCTCGGTGGTCGACAACGGCCGCGGCATCCCCACCGGCGTGAAAATGGACGACAAGCACGTCCCGAAGCGCAGCGCCGCCGAGATCGCCATGACCGAGCTGCATGCCGGCGGCAAGTTCAACCAGAACAGCTACAAGGTCTCGGGCGGACTGCACGGCGTGGGGGTCTCCTGTGTGAACGCGCTGTCGAAGTGGCTGCGCCTCACGATTCGCCGCGACGGAAAGATCCACTTCATGGAGTTCACGCGAGGGCTGGTGCAGAACCGCACCGTCGAGCAGCGTGAAGGCGTCGTCGTCTCTCCGATGAAGGTGATCGGCGAGACGCAGAAGCGCGGCACCGAGGTTCATTTCCTGGCCGACGATACGATCTTCGGCGAAGTCGATTTCCACTACGAAATCCTCAGCAAGCGGCTGCGCGAGCTGAGCTTTCTGAACAACGGCGTGCGCATCCGCCTGGTCGACCAGCGGCAGGGCAAGGAGGAAGACTTCGCCTTCGCCGGAGGGGTGAAGGGTTTCGTCGAGTACATCAACCGCGCGAAGACGACAATCCACCCCACCGTGTTCCACGCCAGCGGCGAGCGCGAGGTCGAGGTCGGCGGCGAGCACCGGCGCGTGTACGTCGAGGTCGCGATGCAGTGGAACGACTCGTACAACGAGCAGGTCCTCTGCTACACGAACAACATTCCGCAGAAGGACGGCGGCACGCACCTCACCGGGCTGCGCGCGGCGATGACGCGCGTCATCAACAAGTACATCGAGAGCAACGAGCTGGCGAAGAAGGCGAAGGTCGAGACGAGCGGCGACGACATGCGCGAGGGGCTCACCTGCGTGCTGTCGATCAAGATGCCCGACCCGAAGTTCTCCAGCCAGACGAAGGAAAAGCTCGTCTCGTCCGAGGCGCGGCCCGCGGTCGAGGAGGTGGTCGGCGCGACGCTCGAGGAGTTCCTGCTCGAGAAGCCCGCCGACGCGAAGATCATCTGCGGAAAGATCGTCGACGCCGCTCGCGCGCGGGAGGCCGCGCGCAAGGCGCGCGAGATGACGCGGCGCAAGGGCCTGCTCGACGGCGTCGGCCTTCCCGGCAAGCTCGCCGACTGCCAGGAGAAGGACCCTGCGCTGTCCGAGCTCTTCATCGTCGAGGGTGACTCGGCCGGCGGCTCGGCGAAGCAGGGGCGTGACCGCAAGTTCCAGGCGATCCTGCCGCTGCGCGGCAAGGTGCTCAACGTCGAGAAGGCGCGTTTCGACAAGCTCATCTCGTCGGAGCAGATCGCCACGCTGATCACCGCACTCGGCACCAATATCGGCCCCGACTACGACGTCGACAAGCTGCGGTACCACCGCATCATCATCATGACCGATGCGGACGTCGACGGAAGTCACATCCGCACGCTGCTGCTCACGTTCTTCTATCGGCAGATGCCCGACCTCGTCGAGCGCGGCCACATCTACATCGCGCAGCCTCCGCTGTACAAGGTGAAGCACGGCCGCGACGAGCGCTACCTGAAGGACGACGCCGAGCTGAACCAGTACATGCTGCGCAACGCGCTCGAAGGCGCCTCGCTGTTGCCGAGCGCCGGCGCCGAGCCGATCGTCGGGGATGCGCTCGCCGAGCTGGCGCGCAAGTACCTCGTCGCGGAGGGCGTCATCGAGCGGCTCTCGCGGATCATCGATGAGGACGCGCTGCGTTCGATCGTCGACGGCATCGAAATCGACCTGTCGAACGAACAGAGCGCAAGAGCGTCGGCCGAGCAACTCGCCGCCGCGATGGCGCGCTACGCGCCGCCGAACAATGGAGGCCCGCCCGGTGTCCACGCACGCTTCGGTGCCAAGCAGGAAAAGTGGATGCTGGCGATCGAGCGGCGCCACCACGGCAACGTCAAGACGAGCGTGATCGACACCGAGTTCGTCGCTTCGGCCGATTACGAGGCGCTCGCCGGATTCGCGCAGACGGTCGGCGGCCTGATCGGCGTGGGTGCGGAAATCCGTCGCGGCGAGGGCGAGAAGCAGAAGGCGCAACCGATCGTCGACTTCCGCGCCGCGATGCGCTGGCTGCTCGCCGAGGCCGAGCGCGGCGTCACGCGCCAGCGCTACAAGGGCCTGGGCGAGATGAACGCGTCGCAGCTGTGGGAAACGACGATGGACCCCGCCGCGCGACGCCTGCTGCGTGTGCGCATCGACGATGCGATCGCCGCCGACCGAATCTTCACCACGCTGATGGGTGACGACGTCGAGCCGCGCCGCGCGTTCATCGCCGAGAACGCGCTGGTGGCGCGCAACATCGACGTCTGACGCGGGTCGGGCCGGCTGCGGAGGCAGGCGCGGCGCGAGCGCCCGGGGCACGGCGCAGTGGCGCCTGCGGTGACGAACGGCTCGTCATCGCAGCACTTCCGCCCGACCCGGCCGGTCCGATCAAGTACCGCCGTGCGTTGCGATCGGCAGCGTGACGGCGAACCTCGTTCCGCGGCCCCTGCCCGCGCTCGTCGCCGTGACCTGTCCTGCGTGTGCGAGGACGATCTGGCGAACGACCCACAGGCCGATCCCCAGGCCTCCGTTGCGGAATCGCTTGGCGCGCGCGCCCTGCGAGAACAGCTTGAACATCGAGACCTGCTCGTCGGGCTCGATCCCGATGCCGCGGTCCGACACCGACAGCAGCACCGCATCGTCCCGCACCCGCATGCACAGATCGATCGGCGTGCCGTCGCCGCTGAACTTCGATGCATTGCCGAGCAGGTTGATGAGGACCTGCGTCAGTCGTTCGGCGTCGGCCTGCAGCTCGAAGGGGCCGTTCGGCAGCCGCATCCGCAGTGACTGCCGGCGGGCATCGAGCATGGGACGACAGGCGTCGACCGCGCGCTCGACGAACGCCGTCGTCACCATCGGGCGCCGCTCGACCGCGAGGTTGCCGGTGGCCGCTTGCGTCGTCTCGGTCAGGTCGGCGATCACGCGCGACAGGAGTCCCACCTGCAGCTCGATCGTCCTCTGCAGGCGCGCGAGCTTCACGGGGTCGTCCGCCGATCGTGACAACAGCGCGGCGGCGACGCCGATCGGCAACAGCGGGCGGCGCAGCTCGTGGGCAACGATTGCGAGACGCTGCACCTCGAGCGCACCGACCGCCGGTGCTCCCCCCATGTCCGTCATTGCCGCATGCACCCTTCGGCGCCGCTGCGGAACGCGTCGCGGCATTCGATCGCCCCCCGCCCCACAACGGCGTCGAGAGTCGAGCCGGCATCGAGACCCGGTGCGAAGAACGCGTAGCCGAGACGCTCCCGCTTCGCGCGGTACATCGCGGCATCGGCGCGCGCGAGCAGCGTGTCGGCCGTCGTTCCGTCGCCCGGCGCCAGGGCGATCCCGATGCTCGCGCGCACCGTCAGCCGCAACGCGCCTACCTGGCACGGCTGCGACAGCGCGTCGAACAGCTTGCAGGCGATGTGCGAGGCGTCTTCGCGTGTCCCCGTGCCGCGAACGAGGCAGACGAACTCGTCGCCGCCGAGTCGGCCCACGGCGTCACTCTCCCGAACGCAGGCCGACAGCCGGTCGGCGTAGATGCACAGCAGTGCGTCGCCGACGTGGTGCCCGTGGCGGTCGTTGACCATCTTGAAGTCGTCGAGGTCGATGTAGAGCACGGCGAAGCCGGGAGACGATGGCCGGGGACCGACGAGCGCCGATCGCAGCCGCTGCACGAACGCCCGGCGGTTCTCGAGCGGCGTCAGCACATCGGTGGTCGCCAGCAGGCGCGCCTGCGCCTCGCGCATGCGGCTCTCGCGCAGTTGCGCGCGCACCGCCGACAGCTCGCGTTGCAGCGCCTGCAACGAGCCGTACGAGGGGTCAACGGATCGCATCGGGAACGTCCGGGTGGTCTTCGTGGAGCTTCCCGCTACCGAAAGCGGGCTCGCTCGAACCTTAGGCCCGCGGCGAACGCCGGTCTGTAGGGACCTCTGGACAGATTGCGTCGGGCGGCGCCGACCGTCCTCGCAGTGCCGGCGTCAGGCCTCGATCAGACCGTGGCGGATCGCCAGTCGCACCAGCGCCGGCACGTCGCCGACGCCGAGCTTGCCCATCAGGCGGCTGCGGTACGTGTCGACGGTCTTCGGCGAGAGATTCAGCACACGGCCGATCGATGCGCTGCTGTGCCCGCGCACGACCATGGCGACGATCTGCCGTTCGCGCGGCGACAGCATCGCGAAGCCGTCGTCGTCGCCTTCGGCGGTGAGCGCCTGCACAGCGAGATCGGCGACGCCCGGAGACAGGTGCCGCCGGCCGCGCAGTGCCGCGTCGATCGCTTGCAGCAACTCGCTCGTCGGCGAACCCTTCAGCACGTAGGAAAGCGCGCCCATGCGCAGTGCTTCGCCGACCTGCAGTGGCTGTGCCGACATCGTGAGAACGATGCAACGGATGTTCAGCGCGCGGCGCTGCAGCTCGGCGAGCAGTACGAGCCCGGAGCGCTCGCCGAGGCTCAGGTCGAGAAGCAGCAGGTCGGGTGCC
>DASWVL010000108.1:0-5241 GCA_036406255.1 Zeimonas sp. | reverse complement strand
GGTCTCGCGCAGGCGCGCGGCCTTCGCCTGCGCCGCCTTGCGGTGCGCGGGCGACTTCATCGGCGACACTGGGCAGCGCGCAGCGGCAGCTGCCGGATCGCCTGCGCGTTGCTCCACGAGAAGCAGCGCTCGGCAGCGCTCTCCCACGACAACCACTCGAAGCGGAGGTGCTCGCGCGGCGCGAGCGTCACATCGCGGGGCGCGGGCAGTCGAAGCCCGAAGACGTGCTCGAGGTTGTGCGTGACGCCTTCGGCATAGCGATGCCGCCAGTGCGCGTAGATCTCGTAGCGGTTCTCGTGCTCCCAGTCGCACAGCGCGAAACCTCCGACGTCGAGCCCCGTCTCCTCGCGAACCTCGCGCCGGCAGGTCTCGACCAGCGGCTCGTCGAGCGTCGCGCGGCTTCCGGTCACCGACTGCCAGTAGCCGGGGTGATCGGCGCGCTCGAGCAGCAGCACGCGCAGGTCGTCTGTGTGCACGACGACCAGCACCGATTCGGGAATCTTCGCGCCCATCGCCCCACCCTCGCCGTTCAGGCGGTGCGCGTCTCGGTCTTGCGCAGCCGGATGTGCAATTCGCGCAACTGCTGTTCGTCGACCGGCGACGGCGCCTGCACGAGGAGATCCTGCGCGCGCTGCGTCTTCGGGAAGGCGATCACGTCGCGGATCGAATCGGCGCCCGCCATCATCGCGACGATGCGATCCAGGCCGAACGCGATGCCGCCGTGCGGCGGCGCCCCGTACTGCAGCGCGTCGAGCAGGAAACCGAACTTCTCGCGCGCTTCCTCCGGGCCGATGCGCAGCGCACCAAACACCTTGCTCTGCACCTCCTCGCGATGGATGCGCACCGAGCCGCCGCCGATCTCCCATCCGTTGAGCACCATGTCGTAGGCCTTCGCAAGACAACGACCCGGCGAGGTCTCGAGCATGTCCTCGTGGCCGTCCTTCGGCGCAGTGAACGGATGATGCATCGCGACCCAGCGTTCGGCCTCCTCGTCGTACTCGAACATCGGGAAGTCGGTGACCCACAGCGGCATCCAGCCCTCGACGCTCGCACCGTTGCGCCGGCCGAAGTCGGAATGCCCGATCTTCGTGCGCAGCGCGCCGATCGCGGCATCGACGACCTTCGCCTGGTCAGCGCCGAAGAAGACCAGGTCGCCATCGCGCGCACCGGTGCGCGACAGAACGGCCTCGATCGCCGCGTCGTGCAGGTTCTTGACGATCGGCGACTGCAGGCCCTCGCGCCCGCGCGCGGCGTCGTTGACCTTGATCCAGGCGAGCCCGCGTGCTCCGTAGATCGAGACGAACTGGCCGTACGCGTCGATCTCGCCGCGCGTGAGCGCGCCGCCCCCCGGCACGCGCAGCGCGACGACGCGCCCGTCCCTGGCGTTGGCCGGCGCGCTGAACACCTTGAAGTCGACGTCGCGCATCGCGTCGGTGAGATCGGTGAACTCGAGCTTCACGCGCAGGTCGGGCTTGTCGGAACCGAAGCGTCGCATCGCCTCGGCGTAGGTCATCGTCGGGAACGGATCGGGCAATTCGACGCCGATCGCGCTGCGGAACACGACGCGGATCATCTGCTCGAAGATCGCGCGGATCCCGTGCTCGTCGAGGAACGAAGTCTCGCAGTCGATCTGCGTGAACTCCGGCTGGCGGTCGGCGCGCAGGTCCTCGTCGCGGAAGCACTTGACGATCTGGTAGTAGCGGTCGAAGCCCGCGACCATCAGCATCTGCTTGAACAGCTGCGGCGACTGCGGCAGTGCGAAGAACTCTCCGGCGTGCACGCGCGACGGCACGAGGTAGTCGCGTGCGCCCTCCGGCGTCGAGCGCGTGAGCATCGGCGTCTCGATGTCGATGAAGCCCTGCGCGTCGAGGTAGCGGCGCACCTCGCGCGCTACGCGGTAGCGCAGCATCATGTTCTGCTGCATCGACGGCCGGCGCAGGTCGAGCACGCGGTGCGTCAGGCGCGTGGTCTCCGACAGGTTCTCGTCGTCGAGCTGGAACGGCGGCGTGACCGACGCGTTGAGGATCTCGAGGCGCTCGCAGACCACCTCGACCTCGCCGCTGCGCAGCCCCGGGTTGGCAGTGCCTTCGGGACGCCGGCGCACGTGGCCGACGACCTCGACGCAGTACTCGTTGCGGATGCGCTCGGCGGTCGCGAACATCTCCGGACGGTCGGGATCGCAGACGACCTGCGCCAGCCCTTCGCGATCGCGCAGGTCGATGAAGATGACTCCGCCGTGGTCACGCCGGCGATGCACCCATCCGTACAACGTGACGGTACGGTCGAGGTGCTCGGTCGAGAGCTCGCCGGTATAGCAGGTCCGCATCAGGTTCTCCGGTTCAGCGGCGGTGCCACGGTGGGCACGACGGGTTCGCGCCCGGAACGAGGCTGAGGGCCGGGCGCCTCGGGCAGCGGCGCGCCGCGGTCGAACGGCGCGACGACGCCCATCGACACCACGTATTTCAGCGCCTGGTCGACGCTCATGTTGAGTTCGACGGTTTCGGCACGGGGCATCATCAGGAAGAAACCCGAGGTCGGGTTCGGCGTCGTCGGCACGTAGACCGAGATCATGTCGACATCGACGTGGCGCCGCACCTCGTCGGCGGGCACGCCGGTGAGAAAGCCGATCGTCCAGACGCCGCTGCGCGGATACTGGACGAGCAGCGCCTGGCGGAACGCCTGGCCACTCGGCGAGAGGATCGTGTCACTCACCTGCTTCACGCTGGAGTAGATCGAGCGCACGATCGGGATTCGACCGAGCAGCCGTTCCCAGTAGAGCAGGAGCCGCTCGCCGATGAAGTTGCGCGCAGCCAGCCCGGTGAGCATGACGACGGCGATCGAGAGCAGCGCGCCGAGACCCGGGATGTCGTGGCCCAGCCAGGTGCGCGGGTGCAGTTGCGCCGGCAGCAGCTGCAGGCTCTGGTCCATCGTCGCGACGATCAGGTTGAGCACCCAGATCGTGATGACGAGCGGGATCCAGATCAGCAGACCGGTGACCAGGTATTTGCGCATTCGTGTTCGCGTGGCGCGCTCGGGTGTCCCGCTCGACCGACCCTTCGGGCGCGCCGGTGCCGAGAGCTCGCCGCGTCGCTGCGTCGGGTCGATCCCCTCGGTCAGTCGTTGCCCGAGCCCGGGGCGGCGGCTCCCGCGGTCGGCGCCGGCGACCCGGCGGCCTTCGCGGGGCCGTCCGTCTTCGCGCCGCCCGACCCGGCGACCGCCGCGTCGGATCCCGACGCCTTGCTGCCGTCGGCCGATGCCGGCTCCTTCGATGCGGGCGCGCCCGGCTTCGGCTTGTTGCGGTCACGGAAATCGGTGACGTACCAGCCGCTGCCCTTGAGCTGGAAGGCCGGCGCGGTGAGCACCCGGTGGAACGACTCGGCGGCGCAGACCGGGCAGACGGCGAGCGGGGCGTCGGAAAACTTCTGCAGCACATCCTTCTCGGCGCCGCAGGCAGCACAACGATACGCGTAGATCGGCATTTCTTCGGCTCGGAAGCCGCCGCCGGGGCCCGGCCGCGGCAAAACGCGGAAAACCTTGAATTATAAAGGGAAACAGAATCACGTCGGCGGCGTCTTGCGCGCAGCGCTGCGGGAATGCGAGCATTGCCCGGCACGCCCCTGTGCGGATGATCGACGAACGCCGCGCAGCCGGGGGCGACGCGCGGCGCGCCATGCCGCATCGACGTCGCGCCGGGCCTGCGCCGATGCCGGGGGAGACATGACGACACGAAGCGTCCCGGACGATCTGCTGCTCGAGGTCGAAGACGTCAGCGTGCGCTTCGGCGGCATCGTCGCGCTCGATCGCGTCTCCTTCGACGTCCGGCCCGGCATCGTCTGCGGACTGATCGGCCCCAACGGCGCCGGAAAGACGACGCTGTTCAACTGCCTGTCGCGCCTGTACGAGTTCGACTCCGGGCGGATCCGCTTCGACGGCGTCGAACTCGGCGCGCTGCCGCGCCACCACATCGCCGCATCGGGCATCGGCCGCACGTTCCAGAACCTGGCGCTGTTCGGCACGATGAGCGTGCTCGACAACGTGCTGGTGGGTACGCACGCCCGTACCGCCACGGGCTTCCTGGCCAACGCGCTGCGCCTGCCGAGCGTTGCGGCCGAAGAGCGCGATGCGCGAAGGCGGGCGATCGAGCGCATCGAGCTGCTCGGCCTCGAAGCGGTGATGGACACGCGGGTCGCGGAGCTGCCCTTCGGCACCTGCAAGCGCGTGGAGCTTGCACGCGCGCTCGCCGCCGAACCGAAGCTGCTGCTGCTCGACGAACCTGCGAGCGGGCTGAACCACGAGGAAGTCGAGTCGCTCGCCGGCTCGATCCGCTCGCTTCGCGACCGGCTCGGCCTGACGATCCTGCTCGTCGAGCATCACATGAACCTCGTCATGAACGTTTCCGACAAGGTGGTGGCGCTGAACTTCGGCCGCAAGATCGCCGAAGGCGATCCCGCGCACGTGCGATCGCACGCGGAGGTCGTCGAGGCCTATCTCGGCACGGAGCCGGATTGAACGCGCCCCGACCGCAGCCGCCCGCACTGCTCGCCGTGCGCGACCTGGTCGCGTCGTACGGACAGACGCTGGTGCTGCACGGCCTGCACTTCGAGATGGCCGCCGGCTCGATCACGGCGCTGCTCGGCGCGAACGGCGCGGGCAAGACGACGACCTTGCGCGCGCTGTGCTCGATGACGGTGCGCAAGAGCGGCGAGGTGTGGTTCGACGGCGAGCGCATCGACGGCAGCGCCACCGAGGACGTCGCGCGGCTCGGGGTCGCGCACGTTCCCGACGGACGCGGCACCTTCCTCGGCCTGACGACCGAGGAGAACCTGCGGCTGGGCGCATGGACGCGTCGCGACCGGCGCGCGGTGGCCGAAGACTTCGAGCGAATCTACGCCTACTTCCCGCGCCTGCGCGAGCGGCGCCGCCAGCAGGCGGGAACGCTCTCCGGCGGCGAACAGCAGATGCTCGCCGTTTCGCGCGCGCTGATGTCGCGCCCCCGCCTGCTGCTGCTCGACGAGCCGTCGTTCGGGCTGGCGCCGCGCGTCGTGCGGGAGATCTTCGCGATCATGCGCAGGATCAACGAGCAGGAGGGCGTCTCGATCCTGCTCGTCGAGCAGAACGCAGCGATGGCCCTCGAGCTTGCCGACCACGCGTACCTGCTCGAGACCGGCCGCATCGTGCTCGGCGGGCGCGCCGACGAGCTGCGGCGCAACGACACGGTGCGCCGCTCGTACCTGGGCATGA
>DASWVL010000107.1:0-1536 GCA_036406255.1 Zeimonas sp. | reverse complement strand
CACGGTGAAGCTGCTCGCGTCGGGTAACGAGCGCGGCGGCGGCACCGTGAGCGGAACGATCGTCACCCGACTCACTCCCTCGCCCGACGGCCGCGGCACCGAAGTGAGCTGCGAGTCGAGCATCGACCTCACGGGGCGCATCCTGCAAGTCGGACGCGGGATGATCGAAGGGGTGTCGGCCCAGATCATCAAGAAATACGTGAACAACGTGCGGGCGCTGCTCGAAGTGCCGCGTGACGAAACCTCCACGGCCCCATCCACGGCGCCAGAAGGCGGTAATACTGCGCCCACCGCGGCCGAAGTACCTCCGCGCGCCGTTCCACGCAAAGAAGACTCCATCAACGTCGTCGGCGTCGTGTTCAAGGTCTTCCTCGACCGCATCGCCGCGCTGTTCCGGCGGGTGTTCGGCCGGGTCTGAGTTGCGCATGGGGGGCCTCGCCCCCACCGTGTTCTGCACGCGGGATCGCTCGCGATTCAGTCTACCCCGATCCCGCACACGACTTCGCTGCGCGGCATCCCGACGGCAAGGGCCGCTTCACGATCCTCGCTGCGAGGATGCATCGGCCCACGACGCTCGCGCGCGAACCCGCCGGTGCGCCCCGTGACGACAGCGCGAATCTCCGCGACGATCGCCAACGCGATCTCTTCCGGCGTGTCCGCCCCGATGTCCAACCCCGCCGGGCCGTGCAGCCAGGGCACCGGCTCGCCGCACGACATCAACCCCTCGTCCTCCAGCGCTGCAAGCAGGCGAGCGGTGCGCCTCTTGGGACCCAGCACCGCGACATAACGCGGCCCACGCGGGATCAACGCACGCAGCACCCGCAGATCCTCGAAGTAGTTGTGCGTCATCACGACGGCGATCGGCCCGCCCTCGTCCGACAGCCCATCGAGCGCCTCGCCCGCCTCGGCGACGAGTACGCGGTCGGCTGCGGAGAAGCGGGCGTGGATGCCATGGCCGGCGTTGCGCGACACGACGCTCACGTGCCAGCCGAGCGCCTGCGCAAACTGCGCGAGCGGCACTGCGTCGTGGCCGGCCCCGAAGAGCGTCAGCGCCAGCGGCGGCGCGACCACCTCGACGAAAGCGTCGAATTCCCCTGCCGGCGTGCAGATCCGGATGCGCGAAGAACGTCCCGTGTGCAGGGCCTTGGCGGCCTCGGCGCATAACAGCTCACGCGTCGAGTCATCGTCGATCCCCATCGCGCAGATCGATCCATCGTCCGCAAGGGTCAGCCTCGCACCAATGCGCGTCCGCACCGCACCCCGCACTGCGAAGACTGTCGCGACCGCACCTTTCCGGCGACGTCGCAGGCAGTCCGCGATGAAGTCGAGCGCCCCGGCAGGCCCATCCGGCGCCAACGGCTCGACGAGCACCACCACGACGCCGTTGCATCCGAGCGAATAGCCTTCGTCGAGATCGTCGCCAGTGGAGTCGTACACGGTAACGGCGGGCTCGCCGCTGTGCAGCACGCGGGCAGCCTGACGAAAAACATCGCGCTCGAGACAGCCGCCGCTGATCGCGCCCTCGGCATCACCGTC
>DASWVL010000106.1:0-1583 GCA_036406255.1 Zeimonas sp. | reverse complement strand
CAGCCGCTCGACGATGTCGGCGTTGCCGAGCATCTGCAGGAACTTCGTTCCCATCAGCGACTGCATCGCCGCGGCGCCGGCGAGCGACATCGAGCCGCGCGCGATCTCGGTGAGCGCGAGGCAGAACTCGGACAGCGCCATCCCCGTGCCGCCGACTTCCTCGGGATAGCGCATGCCGAAGAAGCCGAGGTCGGCAAGCTCGGCGAAGAGCTCGTGCGGAAACGCGTGCGCCTCGTCGATCGCCGCCGCATTCGGCGCGATCCGACGGTCGCAGAAGCGCGCGAAGGTCTCCTGGACGGCGCGTTGCTCTTCGGTGAGCTCGAAGTCCATCTCGCGTTCGTCCTCAGCCTTCCCAGCCGTACAGCTCGCGCGCCTTCTCGCGCGAGATCACGCCGTTGCGGACCTCTTCGGCGAGCACCTTGCGGTCGCGCTTTCTCGGATCGCCGTAGCCGCCGCCGCCGCTGGCGACCTGGTGGTAGACGGTGCCCTTCGGCACGCCGGTGATCAGGTCCTTGTTGCGCGGAACGACCTCGCGCCCGTCGGGATAGGTGAGCCGGATGAAGTTCAGCCCGGCGTCGCCGCCGCCGAACAGGCCGAAGGCGGGCTCGAAATCGCCGTCGCCGAAGGTGACGAGCTGCGTGTCGTCCGAACCGATGCGAAAGATCGTCTCGACGCCCAGGCCGCCGCGCCATTGCCCCGCGCCGGCGGAGTCCTCGAGCAGCTCGTGGCGCAGCAGCGTGTGCGGCGTCTGCTGCTCGAACATCTCGTAGTCCTGGTCGAGCACGCCGCCCGAAGCGTCGATCATCCCGATGTGGTCGTAGCCGTCGGTGCCGCGCATCGCGCCCGATCCGCCCTTCAGCCCCATGAAGCCGATGTCGACGTATTTCTCGTTGGTGTTCGGATCGATGCCGGTGGTGAGCGATGCGAGCAGGTTGTTCCAGCCGGCGGTGACGCGCTCGGGCAGCACCGGCGCGAGCGCGCGCTGGATCGCATCGGCGTTCGGCGGGCACAGGTGGTTGCCGAAGGTGGTCGCCTTCGGGTAGGCCGCGTTCAGGATCGTGCCTTCCGGAATGACGATCTCGATCGGCTCGACCATCCCTTCGTTGTGCGGGATGTCGGGGTTGACCATCTGCAGCAGCGTGAGGATCGTGGCCGATGCGCTCGACGTGAAGGTGCCGTTGACGAAGCCGTTGGTCTGCGCGTCGGTGCGCGAGTAGTCGAACTTGATGCGGTTGTCCTGCACGTCGATGTCGACGCGGATCGTGAATTTCGAGCCCTCGTGGCGGCCGTCGTAGTAGACGCGCCCTTCGCCCGAGTAGCGCCCGTTGGGGATCTTCGCGATCTCGGCTTCCATCATCCGGCGCGTCGCGTCGAAGAGCGCCTGCTTGTGCGCCTCGAAGCTCGCCAGTCCGTACTTGTTCAGCAGCTCGAGCACGCGCCGTTCGCCGACCGTGCACGCGCCCATCTCGGCCTTCATGTCGTGCTGGACGATGTCGAGCCGCACGTTGGCGAAGATCAGGTTCCAGACGTCCTTGCGCAATTTGCCGCGCTCGACGACCTTCACCGGCGGGATGCGCAGCGCC
>DASWVL010000105.1:0-3392 GCA_036406255.1 Zeimonas sp. | reverse complement strand
TTCGTGACGATGTGGGACTACGTCGCCGACCCGCTGATCTACGTCGTCAACCGCGACGTCTGGAACTCTTGGACGCCGGCCGACCGCGACATCGTGCGCGCCGCCGCGCTCGAAGCCGGCAAGCAGGAGATCGCGATCGCGCGCAAGGGCCTGACGAAGGACGACCAGTCGCTGGTGAAGGAAGTCGAGGCGCTCGGCGTGAAGGTCACGCAGCTCTCCGACGACGAGAAGAAGGCCTTCGAGAAGGCGGTGCACCCGGTCTACGAGAAGTGGACGAAGCAGATCGGCCCCGAGCTCGTGAAGAAGGCCGAGGCCGCGGTCGCCTCGCGCAACAAGTCCGCCTGAGCGTCGCGCGTCTCGGCGAACCGGGCCGCCCGGGGCGGATCGACTCCGTTCCCGGCCGGCCCTTTCTTCTGCCCTTCCGATGACCGATTCGAAAGAACCGAGCGACGCCGCCCACGATCCGCGCGTCGCGCCGTTCGCGCGGCGTCTTCCCGAAGACTGGATCGGCGCCGCCGCGATGTCCGCGCTCGCGCTGATCACTTTCGCCAACGTCATCGCGCGCTACTTCACCAACGAATCCTTCGCGTGGACCGAGGAGATCTCGGTCTCGCTGATGGTCGTGCTGACGATGATCGCGGCCTCCGCGGCCGCTGCGCGCAATCGGCACATCCGCATCGAGTTCCTCTACGACGCGGGTTCGTCGCGCCGGCGGCGGGTGCTCGCGCTGCTTTCGGAGCTTGCATCCGTCGCCGCGTTCCTGATGCTCTTCGGCCTGTCGCTGCGCCTGCTGTGGGACGACTACCGCTACGAGGTCACGTCGCCCGGCATAGGCGTTCCGCAATGGTGGTACACGGTCTGGCTGCCGGTGCTCGCGCTGCTGATCGCCGCGCGTTCGATGCAGCGCCTGGTGCGCCTCGTGCGCACGCCGGACGCGCTGCGTTGAACAGGCCCGGGGCACGATGATCGACGTAGCGATCTTCGCCCTGTTCGCCGCGCTGACGCTGGCCGGCGTCCCGATCGGCGTCGGCCTCATGCTCTCCGGGTCACTCGCGATCGGCGCGGCGAACCTCGGCTGGCTGTCGATCCCCAACAACTTCTACGCCGGCATCGCGAAGTATCCGCTGCTCGCGCTGCCGATGTTCGTGCTCGTCGGTTCCGTCTTCGACCGCTCCGGCGTCGCGCACCGGCTGGTGCAGTTCGCGCTGACAATGGTCGGACGCGGGCCGGGCATGCTGCCGATGGTCGCGATCGGCGTGGCGATGTTCCTCGGCGGCATCTCCGGCTCGGGGCCGGCGAGCGCAGCGGCGGTCGGCGGCGTGATGCTCGCTTCGATGGCGCGCGCCGGCTACCCGCCCGCGTACTCGGCCAGCGTGATCGGCGCGGCGGCGGCCACCGACATCCTGATCCCGCCGTCGATCGCGTTCATCGTCTACTCCGTGATGGTGCCCGGCGCCTCCGTGCCGGCGCTGTTCGCCGCAGGCCTCGTGCCGGGCGTGCTCGCCGGCTGCGCGCTGATCGCGCCCGCGATCTGGCTCGCGCGCCGCCACGGCTTCGGCGCGGGCGAAGCGGACATCCCTCGACCCCGCTTCCTGCACGCGCTGCGCGAGGCATCGTGGGGGCTGTTCGCGCCGGTGCTGATCCTCGGCGGCATGCGCATGGGCTGGTTCACGCCGACCGAGGCAGCGGTCGTCGCCGTCTTCTACGGCCTGTTCGTCGGAGTCGTCGTCTATCGCACGATGGGCGTGAAGGAAATCGTCGAGTCGCTGATCGAATCGGCCGAGATCTCGGGCGTCATCATGATCGTCGTCGCGCTGTCGAGCATCTTCGCCTACGCGGTGAGCACGCTCGGCATCGCCGATCCGCTCACGCGCGCGATCCTCGACAGCGGAATGGGACCCTGGTGGGCACTGGCAGCGATCATCGTCGTGCTGCTCGTCACCGGCATGGTGCTCGACGGAATCTCGATCTTCCTGATCTTCGTGCCGCTGCTGCTGCCGCTGGTGCGCGGCTTCGGCTGGGACGCCGTCTGGTTCGGCGTGCTGCTCACCTACATGGTGTCGATCGGCCAGTTCACGCCGCCGCTCGCAGTGAACCTGATGGTCTCTTCCCGCCTGGCCGGCGTGCGCATCGAGCAGACCGTTCCGTGGGTCATCTGGTTCGTGTTCGCGATGCTCGTCGTGCTCGTCGCGCTGATCGCGGTGCCCGAGCTGTCGCTGTGGCTGCCGCGCGCGCTGAACTACTGAACCTCGACGCGGCCCGCGCGCTAGGGATATCCCTTGCTCCCGCGCTCTCGCCCCCCGCCAGGTGCCCGCGCTGCCGGTACCATTCCTGCCGTTTCGCCCCCAACCCACGACAAGGAACGAAGCATGCGACGTCTCCTAGGCACCCTCGTTGCCACCTGCGCATTGTCGCTGGCCGGCGCCGGCAGTGCGCTGGCCCAGCAGCAGTTCATCACCGTCCTCACCGGCGGCACCAGCGGCGTCTACTATCCGCTGGGCGTCGCGCTGTCGCAGATCTATTCGAAGACGATCCCGGAAGCGAAATCATCGGTGCAGTCGACGAAAGCGTCGGTCGAGAACCTGAACCTGCTGCAGGCCGGTCGCGGCGAGATCGCGTTCACGCTGGGCGACTCGCTCTCGGACGCGTGGAAGGGCGTCGAGGAAGTCGGCTTCAAGCAGCCGTTGAAGAAGCTTCGCGGCATCGCCGCCATCTATCCGAACTACGTGCAGATCGTCGCGCTCGCCGACTCGGGAATCAAGACGCTCGCCGACCTGAAAGGCAAGCGCGTATCGGTCGGCGCCCCGAAGTCGGGCACGGAGCTGAACGCGCGCGCGATCTTCAAGGCCGCCGGCCTGTCGTACGACGATTTCGCCAAGACCGAGTACCTGCCCTTCGGCGAGTCGGTCGAACTGATGAAGAACCGCCAGCTCGACGCGACACTGCAGTCCGCGGGCCTGGGCGTCGCGTCGATCCGCGATCTCGCCAGTGCCGTGAAGATCGTCGTCGTGCCGGTTCCCGCCGAAGTCGTGCAGAAGGTCGGCGATCCGGCGTACCAGGGCGCGACCATTCCCGCCGGCACCTATGACGGCCAGGGCGCCGACGTCGCGACGGCCGCGATCAACAACTTCCTCGTCTCGCACGAGGGTGTCTCCGACGACGTCGCGTACAAGATGACGAAGTCGCTGTTCGAGAATCTCAACCAGATGGTCTCGGCGCATGCGGCCGCCAAGCAGATCTCGCTGAAGAACGCGACGAAGGGCATGCCGCTGCCGCTGCACCCGGGCGCCGAGAAGTACTATCGCGAAAAGGGCGTTCTCCAGTAGCATCGGCAGCCTGCCCGACCCGAGGGACGCCGGCGAGCGTCCCTTTTTCGTTCGCATCCGCCATGG
>DASWVL010000104.1:0-2286 GCA_036406255.1 Zeimonas sp. | reverse complement strand
CGCGCAGCACCTTGGCGAGCTGCACGCGGTTGCGTTCGCCGCCCGACAGCTCGCCGATGCGCTTCTGCTGGTCGGCGCCCTTGAAGTTGAAGCGCGCGACCCACGCGCGGCTCGGCGTGCGAAAGCCTCCGACCTCGATGTCGTCGAGGCCGTCGGAGACCTCCTCCCACACGGTCTTCGCCGGGTCGAGCGTGTCGCGGCTCTGGTCGACGCACGCTGCCTGCACCGTCTCGCCGATGCGCAGCACGCCGGCGTCGGGCTGCTCCTGGCCCATGATCATGCGGAACAGCGTCGTCTTGCCCGCGCCGTTGGGCCCGATCACGCCGACGATGCCGCCGGGCGGCAGGCGGAACGACAGCTCGTCGAACAGCAGGCGGTCGCCGAAGCTCTTGCGCAGCCCCTCCGCCTCGACGACGAGGTCGCCCAGCCGCGGGCCCGGCGGGATGAACAGCTCGTTCGTCTCGTTGCGTCGCTGCGTCTCCGCCGAAGCAAGCTCCTCGAAGCGCGCCAGGCGCGCCTTGCTCTTCGCCTGGCGCGCCTTCGGATTCGCGCGCACCCATTCCAGCTCGGACTGCATCGCGCGGATGCGCGCCGATTCCTGCTTCGCCTCGACTTCGAGCCGCTTCTCCTTCTGCTCGAGCCAGGACGAGTAGTTGCCCTGCCATGGAATGCCGTGGCCGCGATCCAGCTCGAGGATCCAGCCGGCGACGTTGTCGAGGAAATAGCGGTCGTGCGTGACGGCGATCACGGTGCCGGGGAAACGCTCGAGGAACTGTTCGAGCCACTGCACCGACAGCGCGTCCAGGTGGTTCGTCGGTTCGTCGAGCAGCAGCATGTCAGGCTCGGTGAGCAGCAGCCGACAAAGCGCGACGCGGCGGCGTTCGCCCCCGGAGAGCTTCGTCACGTCCGCCTCCCAGGGCGGCAGTCGCAGCGCGTCGGCCGCCACCTCGAGCTTGCGTTCCACCTCCCAGCCGCCGACCGCGTCGATCTTCGACTGCAACTCGCCCTGGCGCTCGAGCAGCCGGTTCATCTCGTCGTCGTCCATCGGCTCGGCGAAGCGCTCGCTGATCTCGTTGAACTCGGCGAGCAGCGCGATCGTCTCGCCGAGGCCCTGCTCGACGTTGCCGCGCACGTCGAGCGCGGGGTCGAGCTGCGGCTCCTGCGGCAGGTAGCCGATGCGAAGCCCCGGCATCGGCGTCGCCTCGCCTTCGTATTCGCGGTCGACGCCGGCCATGATGCGCAGCAGCGTCGACTTGCCCGACCCGTTCAGGCCGAGCACGCCGATCTTGGCGCCGGGGAAGAAGCTCAGCGAGATGTCCTTCAGGATCACTCGCTTGGGGGGCACGACCTTGCCCACCCGGTTCATCGTGTAGACGTACTGGGTCATTCGTTTGATCGGTCTGGTGGATCGCCGATTGTCCCATTTGGGCAGGAGAAGGGAGAAGGGGGGAAGGGAGAAGGGGGAAAGCCGCAGGATGCAAGCGTCGGACGCGGCGCGGTTTCCCCCTTCCCCCTTCCCCCTTCTCGGCAGTTCCTCAGCGCGCTCGCGCGATGAGGAACGAGGGCCTCGCGAGGATGCGGATCGCGCGACCGTCGGCGGTCAGCGGCAGCTTCGTCATCGCGACGCTGTCGAAGACGTTGCCGCCGACGACGCGTGCGATGCGCCGGCGGCGGTCGAGGGCGACGACGAGGTCGCAGTGCGACGACGTCAGGTGCTCGAGGTCGTCGACCGACTCCATATGCAGCAGCGTGGTGCGGTCGCGCAGTCGCGAGACGTTGCGCGGGCCGCACAGCAGGTCGCCGGCCGCGAGCGCCGTGTCCTCGGCGAGCAGCAACTCGAACTGCGCCTCGTCGCCGGCCTCGCGCTCGTGTGCGAGCAGCGCGCGCAGGTAGCGCGCGTGCGCCGCGTCGCCGACGAAGGCGGGGGCGCCGACGCCGACCTGCTGCATCAGGAACGAGACGAAGGCGGCCGACCACGGTGCACCGGGACGCGGCGGTGCACCGGATTCGCTCGCGCTGCCGGTGCCGAGTGCCCAGTAGCGGTGCACGCGAGTCCGCGCGTCGAACGGCGAGGTGTCGCTCTCGATTGCGCCTTCGTGCTCGAGGCGCGCCGTTCCGTCGGTTGCATCGATCGTCGTGCCGCCCCAGTCGCGCCACTCGCGCAACGCGACGTCGACCAGATGCGCGGCAACCTGGTTGCCGGGCAGTCGGCGCGCGTGCGCGGGCGTCGTCGCGGCGACGGCGAGCGCGGCGGCGAGCCCGCAGGCGAGCCGCAGTGCCCGCCCC
>DASWVL010000103.1:0-2311 GCA_036406255.1 Zeimonas sp. | reverse complement strand
GGTCGGCTTCGCCCGCGAAAGCGGCGCGCGCATCACCGCGCTGCACGTGATGCCGGAGTACATCCCGCCCGCGTTCGCCGAGTTCCCCGCCGCCGGGCAGGCCTCGTTCGCCGAGTTCACCAAGGCCACCGAGGAGACGGCGCGCATCGTTCTCGACGCCGTCCGGCAGTCGGCCGCCGCGGCGGGCGTCGAGTGCGAGACGGTGTCCGTGCGCCATACGCAGCCGTACCGCGCGATCATCGACACCGCGCGCGACCGGGGCTGCGACCTGATTTTCATGGCCTCGCACGGACGACGCGGCTTGAGCGCACTCGTGCTGGGCAGCGAGACGAACAAGGTGCTCACGCACTCGAGCATTCCGGTGCTGGTTTTCCGCTGAGGACCGCGGCGCAACGCCACCGGCGAACGGCGAACAGGGAGAAAAGAATGGATGCGATGGAACAGGCCTCGGCCGCGCGCGACCGCCTGGCGGCGGAGCTGCGCTCGCTGGTGTCCGACGCGGAGGAGATGCTGAAGGCGGCTTCGCGCGGCGGCAACGAGCAACTGAACCTCGTGCGCGAACGGCTCGAGCGCGGCGTGAACACCGCGCGCAACGAACTGAACTCGTTCCAGGAGGCCGCGCTCGAAACCGCCCGCCAGACCGCGGCCGACACCAACGAATACGTGCACGAGCACCCATGGAACGCGGTCGGCATCGCCGCGGCGGTGGGCGTGCTGCTCGGCGTACTCCTGTCGCGCCGCTGACGGGACGTGCGCGAGCGACGCGTCGCGCGGGCAGGTGACGACATCGGGCGTGCAGACGTCGCCGACGTTCATCGCTGCCTCCCTTCGTTCGCCGGGCGGGCCCTGTCGCAGTTCCTGCCCTTCGCGCTCGCCCTGCTGCTCGCGCTTGCGGGCACCGCTCCGGCGGCGATCGCGCGCGGCGTTGCCGCTGCTCCGCCTTCCGCAGCGCGCGCCGCCGGCACGCCCGCGGCGCCGGCCGTCGCCTGGATCGAAGGCGTCGTCGAGCACGTCTACGACGGCGACTCGTTCCGGCTGCGTGCCTCGGACGGACGCGAGGTCGGCGTGCGCATTGCCGGCATCGACGCGCCCGAACGCACACAGCCCTTCGCCAATGTCTCGCGAAGGGCGCTGCGCGCCGCGATCGACAACCTCGAGGTGCGGATCGCGGCGATCAAGGCCGACGCCTACGGACGCGTCGTCGGGCGCGTGTTCGTCAACGGGCGCGACATCGGGCTGGAGCAGCTCGAGCACGGAATGGCATGGCACTTCGCGCGCTACGACGCCGACCTCGCCCCCGCCGATCGCGAGCGCTACGCGCGGGCGCAGGCCGACGCGAGGGAAAGGCGCACCGGACTGTGGCGCGACAACGACCCGGTCGAGCCCTGGCTATTCCGCAAGCAGCGGCGGTAGCGCGAACGCGGCCGGCGCGCGCATGCGTGCGTCGGCGATGTCGTCGATCGCCGTCTCGTTCGGGTCGACGACGACGAGACGCGCACCCGCGCGTCGCGCAAGCGCAGGCAATTCGGCAGCCGGGTAGACGAGCGCCGACGTGCCGACGACGAGCATCGCGTCGCAGGCCGACGCCGCGCGCTGCGCTTGCGCGAGCACCGCTTCGGGAAGAAGCTCGCCGAACCAGACGACGTCGGGTCGCAACGGCGCACCACAGCGCGGGCACGGCGGCGGCTCGCGCGGGTCGGCGCGCCAGTCGAAGTGCGCATCGATCGATTCGGGCCGGCCGCAACCCTCGAGGCACTTCACGCGCGTGATGTCGCCGTGCAGTTCGAGCACGGATCGGCTCCCGGCGCGGCGGTGCAGGCCGTCGACGTTCTGCGTGACGACGTCGACGCGCCGTGCGCCCTGCGCCTCGAATCCGGCGATCGCCCGATGCGCCGAGTTGGGCAGCGCCCTCGCCACTGCCGCCCGGCGCTCGGCATACCAGCGCCAGACGAGCGCCGGATCGGCGCGGAAGCCCGCTTCGGTCGCGAGCGTCTCGGGGTCGAAACGCGCCCACAGCCCGGTCAGGGCAGCGCGGAAGGTCGGGATGCCGCTCTCGGCGGAGACGCCGGCGCCGGTGAAGACGACGACGTGCGCGGCGTCGCGCAGCCACGCGCGGGCGCGGGCAATGGCAGGATCAGGCGGCATGCGGGGCTGCGGTGCGGGCAACCATGCGGGCAAAGGCGCGGGCCGTCTGCCGCGGGCGCTTGAGTGCGCAGGCCCCGCTTCGCGGGGCTTCCCTGCGATGCTCGCAGCGCCGGCTGGCGCCGCGCAACTCGCTGCGCGAGCTTCGCTCGCTCCGCTCGAACGGGCG
>DASWVL010000102.1:0-4178 GCA_036406255.1 Zeimonas sp. | reverse complement strand
CATGGTGCCGGAGGCGGGAATCGAACCCGCACGCCCTTTCGGGCACCGGATTTTGAGTCCGGCGCGTCTACCAGTTCCACCACTCCGGCGTCGCCGCGCAACTCGGATGGCGCGGCGAAGGCGCGATTATGGGCCCGCCGTCGCCGACGGGACAAGCAGCGCCCGCGAACGGCAGATCGCACTGCGCGGCAGACGCAAGCCGGCCACCCGCCCCCACGATGCGCACGGCGCAGGCAGGGGCAAGCGCGCGGGCATCGGCCCCGAAGCGCGAACATCGGTCATGGCACCCGATCCCGCTGCCCCGCCGGTCAAGCCGATCGAGGACTACGGCCTGATCGGCAACCTGCTCACCGCCGCGCTCGTCGCGCGCGACGGCTCGATCGACTGGCTGTGCCTGCCACGCTTCGACGCCGACGCGTGCTTCGCCGCACTGCTCGGCGGCCCCGAGCACGGCCGCTGGCGCATCGGCCCGCAGGAAGACGCGTTCGAGACGACGCGGCGCTACCTTCCGAAGACCGCAATCCTCGAGACGCGTTTCGAGACCGCGCGCGGCGCCTTCACGGTCACCGACTTCATGCCGCCCGGTGACGACGACCGCAGGGTCGAGCTGGTCCGTCTCGTGCGCGGCGAATCGGGCCGCCCGAGCGTGTCGATGCAATTCACGCTTCGCTTCGGCTACGGCCGCACGGTGCCGTGGGTGCGCCGGCGCGACTACGGGCTGCGCGCCGTCGCCGGGCCCGATGCGATCGAGCTCGTCACGCCGGTCGCGCTGAAGAACGAATCGATGCACACGCACGCCGGCTTCGAGATCGGGCCGGGCGAAGCGGTTCCGTTCACGCTCTCGTACCACCCTTCGCACCGGCCGGCTTCCTTCGTCGACGACCGCGGCGCACTGCTCGAGCGCACGGCCGCCTGGTGGCGTGCCTGGTGCGACCGCTGCGTGCTCCCGCCGCATGCGCCCGACGCATGGAAGGAAGCGGTGCTGCGCTCGCTGATCACGCTGAAGTCGCTCAGTCATCGTCCCACCGGCGGCCTCGTCGCCGCGCCGACGACTTCGCTGCCCGAGGATCCCGGCGGCACGCGCAACTGGGACTACCGCTACTGCTGGCTCCGCGACGCGACGATGACGCTGTACGCGCTGCTGAACTCGGGCTACTTCGACGAAGCGCAGGCGTTCCGCCACTGGATGCTGCGCGCGACGGCCGGAGACCCCGAGCAGATGCAGATCATGTACGGACTGGCGGGCGAGCGGCGCCTCACCGAGTTCGAGCTGTCCTGGCTGCCCGGCTACGCCGCAAGCCGCCCGGTACGCGTCGGCAACGCCGCCCACGACCAGCTGCAGCTCGACGTCTACGGCGAGCTGATGGACGTCGCCCACGCGAGCCGGCGCTCGCGGCTCGGCCTGGACGAGGAGTCGTGGCGCCTGCAGCGCGCGCTGCTCGCGACGCTCGAGCGCAAGTGGCAGGAACCCGACCGCGGCATCTGGGAAGTGCGCGGTCCGGCGCGCCACTTCACGTATTCGAAGATGATGTGCTGGGTTGCCTTCGACCGCGCGATCCGGGCGATCGAGGATTCCGGCCTCGACGGCCCGCTCGATCGCTGGCGCAGGCTGCGCGAGACGATCCGCGCGCAGATCCTCGAGCACGGCTTCGACCGGGCGCGCAACACCTTCGTCCAGCACTACGGCGGCGATGCACTCGATGCGTCGCTGCTGCTCGTCGCCGAAACGGGCTTCATCGAGCCCGAAGATCCCCGCTTCGCCGGCACCGTCGAGGCGATCGAGCGCGACCTGCTGCGCGACGGTTTCGTGCTTCGGTACCGCCCGGAGGACGTCGACGACGGCCTGGTCGGCGGCGAAGGCGCGTTCCTGCCCTGCAGCTTCTGGCTGGTCGACGCGTTCGTGCTGCTCGGGCGCCTCGCCGACGCGAACGCCCTGTTCGAGCGGCTGCTGTCGGTGCGCAACGACCTCGGCCTGCTCGCCGAGGAATACGACCCGCGCGCGCGCCGGCTCGTCGGAAACTTCCCGCAGGCGTTCTCGCACGTCGCGCTGGTGAACACCCTTCACAACCTGATGCGCTCGGCAAGCCCCTCGAAGCAGCGCGCGAGCCGCGAAGCGCCTCCGCAGCCGCAACCCGGTACGACGCCGCAACCGGCCGCCCCGACCGCCCCGGCCACCGCACCTACAATCGATGCCGATGCGCCTGAGCGACTTCGACTTCGAACTCCCTGCCGAGCTGATCGCGCAGCATCCCGGCGCGCGCAGGGCTGATTCCCGGCTGCTGCACGTCGCACCCGATGCACTCGCCGACCTGCGCTTCGCCGACCTCCCGGCGTTGCTCGCACCGGGCGACCTGCTCGTCTTCAACGACACGCGCGTGCTGCGCGCGCGCCTGCATGGAACGAAGGACACCGGCGGGCGCGTCGAGGCGCTCGTCGAACGCGTACTCGGCGAGCACGAGGCACTCGTGCAGCTGCGCGCGAGCAAGCCGCCGAGGCCGGGCGCGCGGCTGCGCTGGGGTGCGAGCGGCGCGACGGTGATCGCGCGCGAAGGCGAGTTCTGGCGGCTGCGCTTCGACGACCCGGTACACGCGTGCCTTCAGCACGAGGGGGCACTGCCGCTGCCGCCGTACATCGACCGGGTGCCCGACGCCGAGGACGAGGAGCGCTACCAGACCGTCTATGCGCGCGAGCCCGGCTCCGTCGCCGCGCCGACCGCCGGCCTGCATTTCGACGAGGAGACGTTGCAGCGACTTCGCCAGCACGACGTGCAGATGGCGTTCGTCACGCTGCACGTCGGCGCCGGCACCTTCCAGCCGGTGCGCGTCGAGGACCTGTCGCAGCACCGGATGCACGCCGAGCGCTTCCAGGTGCCCGAAGCCACGGCGCGCGCGATCGACGACGCGCGTTCGCGCGGCGGACGCATCGTCGCCGTCGGGACGACGTCGTTACGGACGCTGGAATCGGCGGCCGATGCCGACGGCCGCGTAGCGGCGGGCAGCGGCGAGACGAGCCTGTTCGTGACCCCCGGATTCCGCTTTCGCGTGGTCGAACGGCTGCTGACGAACTTTCACCTGCCGCGCTCCACGCTGCTGATGCTCGTGAGCGCCTTCGCGGGCGTCGACCGCGTGCGCGTCGCCTACGCGCACGCGATCGCCCGGCGTTATCGATTCTTCAGCTACGGCGACGCAATGCTGCTCGAGCGCCGCGACGCCTGAAGCCCGCGGCCCCCCGGCGCCGGCGTCACGCATTCATCGCCGGCCCGTACGGCACCGCGATCGTCGCTTCGGCGCGGATCGCGGGCGCCGAGCGCGACGCGGTGGCGGTGCGCGATTCGTACACCGGATTCACGCGCGGACCTTCGCTGTTCGACTGGATCAGGTACGGCTCCGACCCGCTCGACGAAGCCACGTTGGTGCTCGACATCGTCGGAGTCGGACCCGGGTACTCGGTTTCGACGAGCAGTTCGCCGGCACCAGCCTGGCCGGCAAACCCGAGCGCGACGACGGCGGGAACGAAAATGCGGACGATCGATTTCATGGTGCTCTCCTTCTCTGCCTTCCGGATCGACGGGACCGCCCCGCCGATGGAAGACAGTGTGAGGTCACGATGCGAAGCTGCGGTCACGGAACGATGACGTCGGGGGATCATCGTCCTTTCAGTTCGGTCACGAGGCACCCGGTCGCCGCGAGCCGGGCGCACACTGTCGGCAACCTCCCCGGACGGTGTGCAATGAACCTGGCGCCGCTCCTCGACACCTACTGGTTCTGGCTCGAGTCGGGGCTCCCCGACGAAGCGCGCATGGCGCTGCAGCAGGAGCTGGACCGGCTGCACGCGGCTTCCTGGCTCCAGAGCGCGCTGCGCGCCGGCGATGTCGCCCCCGACTTCGCCCTGCCCGATTCGCCGGGCGGCGCCGTGCACCTGCACGACCTGCTGCGCGAAGGGCCGGTGGTGCTCAAGTTCTACCGCGGACGCTGGTGCGCGTTCTGCACGCTCGAGTTGCGCGCATACGCGCGCAGCCTCCCGGCGTTCCGTGCGTCGGGCGCCGAGGTGATCGCGGTCTCGCCGCAGACCGACGAGGAAGCCGCGCTGCATCGCGAGCGCGACCGGCTGCCGCTTCACCTGCTCACCGATGCGCACAACGACATCGCGCGCCGCTTCGGAATCGTCTACCGGGTATC
>DASWVL010000101.1:0-3987 GCA_036406255.1 Zeimonas sp. | reverse complement strand
CCAGCGCACGCTGTTCATCGCCGATACCTTCGTCAACGACGATCCGAGCGCCGAACAGCTCGCGGGGATCGCCGTGATGGCCGCGGCGGAGATGCGCCGCTTCGGCCTGCCGCCGAAGGTCGCGTTCGTATCGCACTCGTCGTTCGGCTCGAGCCGGCGACCCTCCGCTCTGAAGATGCGCGCCGCGCGCGACCTCTTCCGCCGGCTCGCGCCCGACGTCGAGGCCGATGGCGAGATGCCCGGCGATGCCGCGCTGTCGGAGGAGACCCGGGCGCACTTCCTGATGGAATCGACCCTCGGCGGGTCGGCCAACCTGCTGATCCTGCCGAACCTCGATTCGGCGAACATCCTGTTCAACGTGCTGAAGGTCACCGGCGGACACGGCGTTACCGTCGGGCCGATCCTGCTCGGCGCCGCGCGCCCGGTGCATATCCTGACGCCGACCTCGACGATGCGTCGCGTGCTGAACATGACTGCGCTGGCCGTCGCGGATGTCGCCGCCGGGCGGCAGCATCCGCCGGAGTCGCTCTCGAGCCGCACCGCATCGCCGTAGCGCGGATCGTCGGTACCCGGAGTGAGGCCCGCATCGGCGGGCCTCTTCATCGTCAGCGCTGCGCCACCGGCGCCTCGCCGACGTAGATCTCCACGCGCCGGTTCATCGCGCGCCCCTGCACCGTCGAGTTGTCGGCGATCGGCTCGCGCGAGCCTCGGCCGTCGATCGCGATGCGTGCCGGATCGACGCCGCGTGCCGCGAGGTACTGCCGCGTGCTCGCGGCCCGATTCACCGACAGCGGATCGTTGATCGCGTCGGTCCCGGTGTTGTCGGTGTGCCCGATGATGCGAACCGTCGAGCCGGGGTTCGCGTTCAGCGTCTGCGCGAAGCGGTCGAGCACGGGCGCGAGGTTCGGCTTGATCTGCGCGCTGTTCGTGTCGAAGGACACGTCGCTCGGCACGTTCAGCTTCAACTGGTTGTCGGCGGTCTGCGTGACCTCGACGCCGGTGCCCTGCGTCGCCTGCTGCATCGCCTGCTTCTGCTGCTCCATGCGTTGCGACCAGATGTAGGTGCCGATGCCGCCCGCTGCCGCGCCGAGCACGGCCATGTTGCGCGTCGCGACGCCGCTGCCTCCGATCGCGCTGCCGAGCGCCGCACCGGCCAGCGCACCGGCGCCGGTGCCGATTGCCGTTCGCTGCTGCGTGTCGCTCATGTTGGCGCAGCCGGCCAGGGCCAGTGCACCGGCCGTCACCACTGCCATCGCCTGCGTCTTCTTCATCACGCTGCCTCTCGGTTGGGGGGGAGAAAGTTGATTCAGATCGTAGCGGACAACCGGCGCAGGGCCCGAAATGGCCCGGTACCCTACAATCGCCGCGGAGGCTCCGAATGCAGACGATCCACCTCAGCGGGTTGCCGCCCGTTTCCGACGACCCGGCCGCGCTCGAACCGTATCTGGCTACCACGTCGTTCTTCGACTACGCGCATCCGCGGGTCGACGCATTCGTGCGCGACGCGATCGGCTCGGCCGAAGATTCGCGCGAACGCGCGGTGCGCCTGTTCTACGCGGTGCGCGACAGGATCCGCTACGACCCGTACCGCATCAGCTACGAGCCGCCGGCGTATCGGGCCAGCCGCGTCCTCGAGAACGGCTACGGCTGGTGCGTACCGAAGGCAGGGCTGCTCGCCGCATGCGCACGCGCGGTCGGCATCCCGGCGGCCGTCGGGCTGGCCGACGTCGTCAATCACCTGAACACCGAGAAGCTGCGCGCGCGCATGGGCGGCGTCGACATCTTCTACGACCACGGCTACGCAGCGCTGCTGCTCGGAAACCAGTGGGTGAAGGCCGTCCCGGCATTCAACATCGAATTGTGCGAGCGCTTCGGCGTGCGCCCCACAGACTTCGACGGGCGTGCCGATGCGCTCTATCAGGAGCACGACGCGCAGGGCCGCCGTCACATGGAATACCTCGCCGACCACGGCACGTGGTCGGACCTGCCGCTGCAGCAGGTGCGCGACGACTTCACGAAGTATTACCCGGGCAGCGATTTCGCCGCCGGCGCCGACGCACCGATCGGACGCTTCGAGGACGAAACGCCGGTGAGTTGATCGGCGGGGACGGGCCCGGCTTCGCGCCGCTCAGCGCCGCGAAGCCGAGGGCAACAGCACGGTACCCAGCGCGACGAGCACCGCGGCGAGCGCGGCCCAGTCGGTCCACGCCGCCCGCTCGCCGAGCAGGACGATTCCCGAGAAGAGCCCGAGCACGGGAATCAGCATGATCGACAGCCCGCTCACCACCGGGGGCAGGATCGTCGCGAGCCGGAACCAGATCGTCTGCGCGAGGCCGAAGATCGCGGTCGCGTTGAAGAGCACTGCGCCCCACCCCGCCGCGCCGGGCATCCGCACCCACGCGTCGCGCTCGGCGACGAGAGCGATCACCAGCGCGACGACGAGCGCGGCAGCCAGCGACCAGAACGTGATCGCGAGAATGTGCATGCGCGTTCGACGCCGTCGCATCCGGTGCGTTCCGTACCCCCAGACGAGCGCGGCGGCGAGCATCAGCAGCGTGCCGAGCGGACGCCCGGCCATCGTCGTCAGCTCGTTGACGACGAGCAGCAACACGCCGAGCGCAGCCGCGCCGACGCCGAGCCACAAGCGGTTCGACGGATGCTCGCCGTAGAGGACGATGCCCAGCACCGCTGCCCAGATCGGCATCGTGTACGCGAGGATCGCGGCGCGCCCCGACGACAGCAGGCTCACCCCGTAGGTCGTCAGCACCGCCCACAGGACCATGTTGCTCAGCACGAGAATGACCAGCTCGCCGATGTCCTCGCGCGGCGCGCGCAGCGACACGCCGGTCGCGCGGGCAATGATGCCGACCAGCGGCACCGCCCCCATCAGGCACAGCAGCCGGAAGGTCATCGGCGGGAACTCGGTCACGCCGACCTTCATCACGGGCCAGTTCACGCCCCAGGCGAGCGTGAGCATCGCGAGCAGGCCGAGGTCGCGCCCGGACAGGCGGAAGGAAGGGATCATCGAAGCAGGCGGTACAGGCGGTACTCTAGAATCGTCATCCACTCTCCACACGGAGCGGATCGTTGAGTTTCGTCTTGTCCCTCGAAGCGTCGTGGCGCGACACCGACTCGATGCTGTGCGTCGGTCTCGATCCCGATCCTGCCCGGTTCCCCGCGCCGCTGCGCGATCGGCCGGACGCAATCTTCGAGTTCTGTCGCGCGATCGTCGACGCGACGGCGCAGTATGCCTGCGCCTTCAAGCCGCAGATCGCCTACTTCGCCGCGTCGAAGGCCGAGGACGCGCTCGAGGCGCTGATCGAGCACGTGCATCGGGCGCATCCGGGCAAGCCCGTCGTCCTCGACGCCAAGCGCGGCGACATCGGCGCGACCGCCGAACGCTACGCGATCGAGGCCTTCGAGCGATATCGCGCCGACGCCGTCACCGTGAACCCGTACATGGGCTTCGATTCGATCGAGCCGTGGCTCGCATGGCACGACCGCGGCGTGTTCCTGCTGTGCCGGACATCGAATCCCGGAGGCAGCGACCTGCAGGCGCTCGACGTCGGCCAGGAGATGCTGTTCGAGCGGGTGGCGAGGCTGGCGGCGGGTTCGTGGAACACGAGCGGGCAGCTCGGACTCGTCGTGGGCGCCACCTTCCCTTCGGAGCTTGCGCGCGTGCGCGAGCTGGCGGGCGAGTTGCCGCTGCTGGTGCCGGGAATCGGCGCGCAGGGCGGCGACATCGAGGCCACCGTGCACGCAGGCGGCCCGAGGATGCTCGTCAACTCGTCGCGCGCGATCCTCTATGCGAGCGGTGGCGAGGATTTCGCCGACGAAGCGGCGCGTGTCGCGAGACAGACGCGCGACGCGTTGCGAGCCGCTCGCGGCGCCCCGGCGGCCGTTTCGCCCCTTTGACAGACCCCGCCTCGGCTTCGTAGAATCGCCGGTTCACTGGCGCATTAGCTCAGTCGGTTAGAGCGACGGAAT
>DASWVL010000100.1:0-2693 GCA_036406255.1 Zeimonas sp. | reverse complement strand
TACCACCCGTGCGGACAGCTGGCCGGAGCGAAACGGCGACGGAACGTCGACGAACGCCGTCGATTCGGGCAGGCCCAGCATGTCGACGTAGTGCGCCGAGGGCGACAGCGTCGCCGAGAAAAGCGTTGCGGAATGGGCGGCTGCCCAACGCGCCTGGAGCAGCGGCGCAGGCACGACGTTGCGGACGCAGATCGTCGGCTCGCGCGCGGCTTCGTCGAGCCTCAGGTCGCAGATCGAATGCGGTCCGTGCAGTTCGGCGATGCCCTGGAAACGCAGCAGCGCGAAATACCAGGCGAGCAGCTCCGGGGCCTCGTCGCCCGGATGCTCCTGGAAGTGTTCGCCGAGGGCGACCACGAGGCGCGCGAGCGCCGCGTCGAAGTCGATGGGCGGGCGCTCGAGGACCCGGTAGGTATCGGCGGGTGGCGGCGCCATTGCGGGCCACGCGCGTTGCAGCGCGCCGATCGACCGGCGCAGCGAGACGGGCGCGGCCTTCCGGATGGCCTTCAGCTCCGACATCGACAATTCGGCGGTGTACATCGCGCGAGCGCGATCGACCAGGTTGTGCGCTTCGTCGACGAGGAGACTCGCGCGCCAGCCTTCCTGCAGGCACAGTCCGTGCAGCGTCGCGCCACGGTCGAAGAAGTGGTTGTAGTCGCCGACGACGACGTCGCTCCAGCGGACCATCTCCTGGCCCAGGTAGTAGGGGCAGATCCGGTGCGACAAGGCGATCTCGCGCAACGCGAGCCGGTCGAGCCATTGCGCTTCGGCCGCCGACCGGCGCGCCTGCGGCAGCCGGTCGTAAAAGCCGGCGGCCAGCGGGCAGGACTCGCCGTGACAGGCCTTGTCCGGGTGTTCGCAGGCCTTCTCGCGAGCGACGAGCTCGGTCACGCGCAGCGGCAATCCGCCCGGGTGCGACGCGCGAATTCGATCCAGCGCATCGAGCGCCAGCCGGCGTCCCGGCGTCTTCGCAGTCAGATAGAAGAGCTTGTCGACCTGCTGCCCTGGCGCCGCCTTCAACGCGGCGAACAGGGTACCGATCGTCTTGCCGATTCCGGTCGGCGCCTGCACGAGCAGGCAGCGGCGCGACACGGTCGCGCGGTAGACGGACTCGGCGAGATGACGTTGCCCGTCCCGGAATTCGGCGTGAGGAAAGCCGAGTGCGGACAGCGCTGCATCGCGATCGGCGCGATGGCGGATCTGCTCGCGCGCCCAGTAGAGAAAGCGCTGGCACAGCGCTTCGAAGACCGCCTTCAGCGCTTCGGCCGAGTGCCGTTCGGCCAGCACGGTCTCGCGCTGCGAGCCGACGTCGAAGTAGACCAGCGCCACTTCGAGTTCGGACAGGCCGCGGCTCGAGCACAGCAGCCAGCCGTAGACGTTCGCCTGCGCACGGTGCAGCGCAAGCTGATCGGCGGGCACCGGCGCGTCGCCGCGACGGTGCGTCTTGATTTCCTCGAGCCGGTTGGCGACCGGGTCATAGCCGTCGGCGCGCCCGCGCACGAGCAGCGAGTCGAAGCGCCCTTCGAGCCGCAACTCGCGCTCGTAGCCGGCGCTGCGGCGCGAACCGACAAGCACATGACCGGCGATGCCCTCGAGCGCCGTTGGGGCGCCGCCGAAGCGCATGTCGAGGTCACCGCGGCGGGCGGCGAACTCGCACAGCGTGCGTGCCGATACCGAGAGAAGCGAGGGATCCGCAGGCGGGAGCATCGGGCGGTCGAAGGAAGCGGGCCGATATAGTACTGTACGCAACCACAGCTCTATCTCGACAAACATGACCCTCACGCGCCGGCATCACCAGCGGCTGCGCGACCTCTACCGCTCGGCGGGGTGGCCGTGCCGTGACATGCTCGAAGTCGAGCTGCTGGCCGCAGGGCTCGTTGCGCGCGTCGTCCACCCGGACGGCAACGAAACGATGCGCGTCACGGACGCCGGGGTGGCGCTGCTTGCCGAGGTCCTTCAGGCGAACAGGGCAGCGCGAACCGCCCACGAAGCGCTCGTCGAGCGCGTGGCGATCGAGATGAGCCGGGCCGGCCGGCTCGCCTGGCGGGGATTGAGCCTTCGAGCGCGCATCGAGGGCGAAGCCGAAGGCAACACACCCGCGAAAACGGCTGGCTGGTGCATCGCCTGCCCCGACGTATTCTCGATTCGTAACACGACCGTCGAGGCGTATCTCGAGCCGATCGTCCACGAGGTGAAAGTGAGCCGGGCCGACCTGCTCGGCGACTTGAAGAAACCCGCCAAGCGCGCGGCCTACCTCGACGTCGGCGGCCAGTGCTGGTACGTGCTCGCCAGCAACGCCGCGGGCAAGCCGATCGCGCGGCCCGAGGAGATTCCGCTCGAGTGCGGTGTCATGCAGGCGTTCGCCGACAGGCTCGAGGTATTGCGGCCGGCGCCCCGCAGGCCCGTCGACCGGCTGCCGCTGCGCGTTTGGCTAGCACTGGCCAAGGCCACGCCGGTCAGCGGGCTGGTGGGCGACGAGCAGGGACTGCTCTGACAGGCAGAGTCGGCGGCTGCGCGCAGCCTCAGTGCCTGTCGTTGCGCGGCGCTCTCCGCTTGGACTCCGCCGTGCGTTGCGACGGCTCGGGCTTGCGCTCCTCGAGCCGCCCGGTGACGTACTTGTGAAGCACGCTGGCAATCAGCGTCTGATACGGCATGCCTTCCTGCATCGCCTTCACCTGGATGTCGCGCAGGTCACC
>DASWVL010000099.1:0-1808 GCA_036406255.1 Zeimonas sp. | reverse complement strand
GAGTTCCGCCGCGCGACCCCGAGGCGAGGAGCGCAGGGCAGTCGTCGCGCAGCGCCGACCGCCGCAGCGGGAGAGGCAATGCGCGCAGCCCAGTCGCCGCTCGCACGTTACGGCGCACACGGGCCCGTCGCGAGCCGTGCGCAGCGCCACCCGGCCCGCGCTCGCTTGCCGCGAACGCGCCGACGTCGGAAGGAGGAGAACGCCCATGGTCAGATCGGCCGGTTCTCGTCGCGGTCGACCGCGCGACGCTGCGGCGCGAGCAGCAGCCAGTCCGCCAGCGGCCACAGCAGCGTGCAGCTCGCGCTCTGCAGGAACCAGTGCCAGCCCGGGAACGCGCCGCCGATCGCCAGGCGCACGAGCAGGACGATGCATTGCGTGAGCAGGAACAGCGGCAGCACGTGCAGCATCTGCCCCGCCATGTGGAACCACGGAACCCGCCGGTGCATCGCGATCGCACCGTACGAGAGCAGCGTGTAGGCGAGCGCGTGCTCGCCGAACAGCGCGGCGTCGTGCACGTCCATCAGCAGGCCGAACAGGAACGCGATGCCGATGCCGACCATTCGCGGCTGGTGGATGTTCCAGAAGACGAGCACCAGCGCGAGCAGGTCGGGCACGCCGGGCGTGTGCCCCCACGGAAGCACGTTCAGCACGAAGGCCGCGACGATCGTGAACGTGATGAACGCGCGGTTGGCCGGCAGCAGCAGGTATTGCGGTCGCATCTGCATCGAAGGGCTCCTGCCTAGCCTCCGCGGCGGCGCGGTGCGCCGTCTTCCGGTGCGACCATCTTCGGCACCTGCGGCGGCTCGGCGAGCAGCACGAGCAGCAGTCGCGTGCGCTCCACCTGTGCGGCGGGGTCGACCACCACGCGCAGGAAGGCCGACGATCCGACCTCGACCGAGCGCACCGTGCCGACGGGCAGTCCGGCGGGGAACACTCCGTCGAGCCCCGAGGTGACGAGCACGTCGCCGACGCGCACGTCGGCGTTCGTGCGCAGGTAGCGCAGCTCGACCGTGCCGGTGATCGAACCGCCGTAGGCGACCGAGCGTTCGCCGGTTCGACGCAGCTCGATCGGGATCGTCGACTCGCGGTCGGTGACGAGCGTGACTTCGCTCGACAGCGGGTAGACGCGCGTGACCTGGCCTATGACGCCGTCGGCGTCGATCACCGGCTGGCCGGCCGCCACGCCGTGCTGCACGCCCTTGTCGAGCACCAGGCGGCGCGAGAACGCGTCGCGCGCGTCGTAGAGCACCTCGGCGACCGTCGAGCGCAGCACCGCGCGCTCGCGCATCGCGAGCAGCCGGCGCAGCTGGCGGTTCTCGGCGGCGAGCTGCTCGGTCTGCAGCAGCGCGTTGGCGTTCGCCGTCTCGATGCGGCGCAGCTCGGCGTTCTCGGTCCGCAGCCGCCCGACCTCGCCGACGTATTCGGCACCGCCCTCGATCATGTCGCGCGGAACGAGCAGCGTACGCTGCACCGGATACAGCACGGTGGCGATCCCCTGCCGCAGGCGACCGAGCAGCTCCAGGCGTGAATCGACGACGAGCAGCGCGATCGCGAGCAGCGAGAAGAAGATCAGGCGCGCGTTCGCCGACGGGCCCTGCTTGAAGAACGGCGGCGGACTGCTGTTCACGGGACGCCGTCAGAGGCGAGCGTCCTCGCGCCGGGCTTCGGGCCCCGCGCGAGGCGTCACTCGCTGGTGAAGATCGTGCCGAGCTTCTCCATGCGCTCGAGCGCCATGCCGCAGCCGCGAACGACGCAGGTGAGCGGATCCTCGGCGACGAGCACCGGCAGGCCGCTCTCCTCGATGAGGA
>DASWVL010000098.1:0-1828 GCA_036406255.1 Zeimonas sp. | reverse complement strand
TCGGGCCCGCGCCCCGGCGAACCGCCGACACCAGTTCGCGCGCCGCTTCCCAGACCGCGACGACGTCCATCCCGTCGACCTCGACGGCGGGAACGCCGAAGGCGCGTGCACGGGCCGCCGCACCTTCGCCGGCCGACATCTGCGCGGTGCGCGTCGTCGCCGACCATTGGTTGTCCTCGCAGACGAAGAGCACCGGCAGCGAGAACGCGGCCGCCCAGTTCAGCCCCTCGGCGAACGGCCCCCGGTTCAGCGCGCCGTCGCCGAAGAACGTCACGGCGATGGCGTCGCGTCCCTGCACGCGCATCGACTGCGCGGCGCCGACCGCGATCGGAATTCCGGCCGCTACGACCCCGTTCGCACCGAGCATGCCCACCGAGAAGTCGGCGATGTGCATCGAGCCGCCCTTGCCGCGGCAGAAGCCGGTGGCCCGGCCGAACAACTCGTGCATCATCGACTCGAGTTTGGCGCCCTTGGCGATCGTGTGCCCGTGCCCGCGATGGGTCGACGTCAGCCAGTCGTCGGCGCGCAGGTGTGCGCACACGCCGACGGCGACCGCTTCCTGCCCGGTCGAGAGATGCAGCGGACCGCGAACGTCGGCACGCGTGCCGGCTGCCTGGCCGAAGGCGGCAACGCCGCCGCGGCTCGCCTCCTCGGCGGCGTCCTCGAAGGCGCGAATGCGGCACACGGTGCGGAACAACGCGAGCAGGCGCGCATCGTCGAGCACGAAATCGTCGGGGGTCGTCACGGCGTTCCTGCAGGCAAGGGTACGGGCTACGAACGGCAGGCGGCACGATCTGCCGGGCGGCATCTCGCTGCCGGCGAGCCCGAATGCTACACGGACGTCGTTTCGGAAGACGCGCGCGAGCGGTCGATCAGCGCGCGAAGCGGGCGCGCCCGGGCGTCGTACTCAATGGAGCTGGGCCGCACGCGCGAGCAGTGCAGACGACGATCGAGCAAGCCGACACCTCCACCGAGGAGCTCAAGGCGTCGAACGAGGAGCTGCAGTCGATCAACGAGGAGCTTCTCACCGTCAACGCGGAGCTCAGGACGAAGATCGATGAAACGGGCAAGATCGACGACGACCTGCAGATCCTGATCAGCGCCACCGACATCGCCACCGTCTTCGTCGACCGCGCGATGACGGTCAAGCACTTCATGCCTTCGGCCGCGCAACTGTTCAATCGAGGCGCACTCGGAGGGCGTCGGCAAGGGCAGCGTCTTCCCTGCCTGGCTGCCGAGGCACGCCTTCGCGGCGGCCCTCCCCGTCCCCGGACTCGAACGGACTCGCACTTGCGGGCAAGCACGCGCGGGTTCTCGACGACGACGAGGCGAGCTGCGAGGTGCTGCGGCACCTGCTCGAGATCGAAGGAATCGACGTCGTCGAGTCGACCGATCCGCATGCGGCGCTCGCCACGCCGGACACTTCGACGCGCCCGTGACCGACATCGCTATGCCCGACTTCGACGGTTACCAGCTGGTCGCCGAGCTGCGCGCCGACCCGAAGCTGCGCGACCTCGCCGCGATCGCCCTCACCGGTACGCATCGTGCAGCCGATGCAGACCGCAGCGCCGATGCGCGCTTCGACGCGCATCTGACGAAGCCGGTGCAACGCTGCTGCGCACGCTGCGCGATGCGCTCGCCGATCGAAGCGCAGGAAGCGGACCAGCGCGCGACGGCGGACCCTAACCCCTACTTGCCGATGCAGAACCGGCTGAAGATCACGCCGAGCAGGTCGTCGGCACCGAACTCGCCGGTGATCGCGTTCAGGCGCTCCTGCGCGAGCCGCAATTCCTCGGCGAAAAGATCGAGCTCGAGATCGCCCCGCTCG
>DASWVL010000097.1:0-3548 GCA_036406255.1 Zeimonas sp. | reverse complement strand
CCGCGCGCGAGGTACTCGAGGTTCACCTGGTGGACGATGCCGATGCCGGGCGGGACGACCTTGAAGGTGTCGAAGGCCTGCATTCCCCACTTCATGAACTGGTAGCGCTCGGCGTTGCGCTCGAACTCGAGCTTCATGTTCAGGTCGAGCGCGTCGGGACGGCGGTAGTGGTCGATCATCACCGAGTGATCGACGACGAGGTCCACCGGAACCAGCGGCTCGATGCGCTTCGGGTCCTTGTCCATGCGCGCGGCAACGTTGCGCATCGCCGCGAGGTCGGCGAGCAGCGGAACGCCGGTGAAGTCCTGCAGCACGACGCGCGAGACGACGAAGGGGATCTCGTCGACGCGCTTCTCGTTCGGCTTCCAGTTGGCGAGCTGCGCGACGTGCGCCTCGGTGATCTTCTTGCCGTCGACGTTGCGCAGCACCGCCTCGAGCACGATGCGCAGCGACACGGGAAGCTTCGAGACGTTCGGGAAGCTGCGCGCGAGTGCGGGCAGCGAATACATCCGGGAAGCTTTTCCGGACTTCAGCCGGAATTCCTTCAGCGTATCGAACGCGTTGTGGGGCATGGCAGTAGGGCCTCGTGGAAGGGGCGATGCGGGAGAGGGAATCGGGGCGGGCGCCGCGGCTTCAGTCGGCTGGGCGGGCGTCGGCGCGAGGGCGCGCGCGAGCACGCGGGCGTGCGCCGGTGTTCGTTTCGGGAGGCGCCTGGGGCTCGGCGCGAAACCGGCCGTCGACCATGTTCAGCGTGCCCATCCCGGGAACGACGATGTCGCCTGGCTTCTGCCCGCTCGCGCACGGACCGAGCCAGCGCGCCTCGAGCGCATCCCGGTCGCTACGGCGAACGCCGGCGAGCGGCGGGTCGTATTGCACGACGGTGTCGATCCGGTACGCGTGCAGGAAGTCGCCCGTGGCGATCGACCGGCTGGTGACCGTGGTGCGGCCTTCGCGGCACACCGACTCGGCGAGCCACGCCTTGCCCGCGCGGTGGAACGGCCCGAACTCGCACGACCCACGCCGGCCAACGGTGCGATCGACGTGATGCTCGGGTGTGTCGGTGTCGGGGCCGACGCAGAATTTCGTCGCATCGAGCCCCGACGCCTGGGCGCCCACGGTGCGCACCTCCCACAGCCCGGCGCGCCGTTTCGGATGATCGACGGGCGCGGCGGCGACGTGCGAAGCCGCGAACACGAGGCCCACGTAGGCCACGCGCAGCGCGTGCGATGCAAGGACGCGCTCGCGCGAGCGCGTTGCGCGGACGGGGCAGGCAACCGGCACGACGGCTTCGATCAGATCACGTAGAGGTCGACGTAGTCGGGAACGGTCATCGCCTCGAGCTTCGAGCGATCGAGCGACACGTCGAGGATGCGCTGCTGCTGGCGCGCCGGGAATCGTCGCGCGAGATTCGTGCGGAACTTCTCGACCAGCAGCGGCAGGCCCTCGGCGCGGCGCCGGCGATGCCCGACCGGGTACTCGACGACCACCTCGGGCAGCGTGCGCCCGTCGGAGAACTCGACCGTGATGCCGTTGGCGATCGAGCGCTTGTCGGGGTCGAGGTAGTCGCGGCTGAACTGCTCGTCCTCGACGCAGCTCATCTTCGCGCGCAGTGCGTCGATGCGCGGGTCGGCAGCAACCGCGTCCTCGTAGTCGGCGGCCGTCAGCCGGCCGAAGATCAGCGGCACCGCCACCATGTACTGGATGCAATGGTCGCGGTCGGCCGGGTTGTCGAGCGGGCCCTTCTTGTCGATGATGCGGATCGCCGATTCGTGCGTGCGGATCGTGATCTTCGCGATGTCGTCCGTCGAGCGGCCGGCTTCCTTCAGCTGCTTGTGCAGCGTCATCGCGCATTCGACGGCGGTCTGCGCGTGGAACTCGGCGGGGAACGAGATCTTGAACAGCACGTTCTCCATCACGTAGCTGCCGTACGGGCGCTGGAACGTGAATTCCCTCCCGCCGAAGAGAACGTCGTAGAAGCCCCAGGTCTTCGCGGTGAGCACCGACGGATAGCCCATCTCGCCGGTGCGCGCGATGAGCGCGAGGCGCACCGCGCGGCTCGTCGCGTCGCCCGCCGCCCAGCTCTTGCGCGAGCCGGTGTTCGGCGCATGCCGGTACGTGCGCAGCGACTGCCCGTCGACCCACGCGAGCGAGACCGCGTTGATCAGCTCGTCGCGCGACAGGCCCATCAGCTTCGCGCAGACCGCGGTCGAAGCGACCTTCACGAGCACGACGTGGTCGAGCCCGACGCGGTTGAACGAGTTCTCGAGCGCGATCACGCCCTGGATCTCGTGCGCCTTCACCATCGCCTCGAGCACGGTGCGCATCGTCAACGGCGCCTTGCCCTGCGCGACGGCCGTGCGGCTGAGCCAATCGGCGGTGGCGAGGATGCCGCCGAGGTTGTCGGACGGATGGCCCCATTCCGCGGCGAGCCAGGTGTCGTTGAAGTCGAGCCAGCGGATCATCGCGCCGATGTTGAACGCCGCCTGCACCGGATCGAGCTGGAACTGCGTGCCGGGCACCTTCGCGCCGTGGGGCACGACCGTGCCGGGAACGACCGGGCCGAGCAGCTTCGTGCAGGCCGGATAGTCGAGCGCCTCGAGCCCGCAGCCGAGCGTGTCGATCAGGCACGCGGCGGCGGTATCGAGCGCCTCGCGGCTGGAGATCTCGTGGTTCAGGACGTAGTCGACGATGTCGACGAGGACCTTGTCCGGCTGGGGCCGGCCGGTCGTCGAGATGTGGCTACTCATGTCGTTTCGCTGTTCCTGCGGAGGAGGTGATTCGGCTGCCGCGCCCGGCGCAGCAGGTTCGTTCGAGGTCGGTTCAGCCGCGCTGCGCGAGCGGCACGAACTCGCGGTCTTCGGGGCCCGTGTAGTTCGCGCTGGGGCGGATGATCTTGCCGTCCAGGCGCTGCTCGATCACGTGCGCCGACCAGCCGGAGGTGCGCGACACGACGAACAGCGGCGTGAACATCGAGGTCGGTACGCCCATCAGGTGGTAGCTGACCGCGCTGAACCAGTCGAGGTTGGGGAACATCTTCTTGACGTCCCACATCACCGATTCGAGCCGTGCTGCGATGTCGAACAGCTTCGTGTCGCCGGCCTGCCTCGACAGCGTGTGCGCCACTTCCCGGATCACCTTGTTGCGTGGGTCGGAGACCGTGTACACCGGGTGCCCGAAGCCGATGACGACCTCGCGGTTCGCGACGCGCTGCCGGATATCGGTCTCGGCCTCGTCGGGGTCGGCGTAGCGGCTCTGGATCTCGTAGGCGACCTCGTTCGCCCCGCCGTGCTTCGGCCCGCGCAACGCGCCGATCGCCGCGGTGATCGACGAGTAGAGGTCGGATCCGGTGCCGGCGACGACCCGCGCGGTGAAGGTCGATGCGTTGAACTCGTGCTCGGCGTACAGGATCAGCGACGTGTGCATCGCGCGCACCCAGGCGGCCGACGGCTCGCGCCCGTGCAGCAGGTGCAGGAAGTGTCCGCCGATCGAGTCGTCGTCGGTCTGTACTTCGATGCGCCGTCCGTTCGTCGCGTAGTGGTACCAGTAGA
>DASWVL010000096.1:0-6332 GCA_036406255.1 Zeimonas sp. | reverse complement strand
CCTGCTCAATCCGAAGGCGATGATGTTCTACGTCGCGTTCTTTCCGCAGTTCGTCGATCCGGCGGCCGGCAACTGGCTGACTTTCGTCGCGATGGGCACGATCCTGCAGGCGTGCAGCGTCCTGTACCTCGCCGCGCTCGTGCTCGGCGGCGCCTCGCTCGCCGCCGCCGCCCGGCGCAGCGCCTGGCTCGCTGCATTCGGCCGCGGCGCCACCGGCGCCCTGTTCATCGCCTTCGGCGCGCGACTCGCCGTCGCACGCCCGCTCTCCTGATCCCGTTCCATCATGCCCAAGCGCACCGACATCCAGAGCGTCCTCATCATCGGCGCCGGTCCGATCGTCATCGGCCAGGCCTGCGAATTCGACTACTCCGGCGTACAGGCGTGCAAGGCGCTGCGGCAGGAGGGGTTCCGCGTCATTCTCGTCAACAGCAATCCGGCGACGATCATGACCGACCCCGGGATGGCCGACGTCACCTACGTCGAGCCGGTCACCTGGCAGATCGTCGAGCGCATCATCGAGAAGGAGAAGCCCGACGCGATCCTGCCGACGATGGGCGGGCAGACGGCGCTGAACTGCGCGCTCGACCTGCATCGCAACGGCGTGCTCGAGAAGCACGGAGTCGAGCTGATCGGCGCATCGCCCGAGGCGATCGACAAGGCCGAGGATCGCCAGAAGTTCAAGGATGCGATGACGCGCATCGGCCTCATCTCGGCCCGCTCGGCCACCGCGCATTCGCTCGAGGAGGCGTGGGCCGCGCAGAAGGAGATCGGCTTCCCGGCGATCGTGCGCCCGAGCTTCACGCTCGGCGGTACGGGGGGCGGGATCGCCTACAACGCCGAGGAGTTCGATGCGATCTGCAAGCGCGGACTCGAGGCCTCGCCGACCAGCGAGCTGCTGATCGAGGAGTCGCTGATCGGCTGGAAGGAATTCGAGATGGAGGTCGTGCGCGACCGCGCCGACAACTGCATCATCGTCTGCTCGATCGAGAACCTCGATCCGATGGGCATCCACACCGGCGACTCGATCACCGTCGCGCCGGCGCAGACGCTCACCGATCGCGAATACCAGCTGATGCGCGACGCATCGATCTCGATCCTGCGCGAGATCGGCGTCGAGACCGGCGGCTCGAACGTGCAGTTCGCGATCAGCCCGGTCGACGGGCGGATGATCGTGATCGAGATGAACCCGCGCGTCTCGCGCTCCTCGGCGCTCGCCTCGAAGGCCACCGGCTTCCCGATCGCCAAGATTGCCGCCAAGCTCGCGGTCGGCTATACGCTGGACGAGCTGAAGAACGAGATCACCGGCGGCGCGACCCCGGCGTCCTTCGAGCCGACCATCGACTACGTCGTCACCAAGGTGCCGCGCTTCGCGTTCGAGAAGTTCCCGCTCGCCGATCCGCACCTCACCACGCAGATGAAGTCGGTGGGCGAGGTGATGGCGATCGGACGCACCTTCCAGGAAAGCCTGCAGAAGGCGCTGCGCGGCCTGGAGACCGGCATCGATGGGCTCGACGAGCGCAGCGACGACCGCGACGAGATCGCCAACGAGCTGGGCGAGCCCGGCCCCGAGCGCCTGCTCTACGTCGCCGATGCGTTCCGCGTCGGCATGAGCGTCGAGGAAGTGCGCGAGGAGTCGGGCATCGACCCGTGGTTCCTCGCGCAGATCGAGGATCTCGTCGACGTCGAGCAGCGCCTGAAGGGCGTGCGGCTCGAGGCGCTGTCGAAGGGCGAGCTGCACTGGCTCAAGGCGAAGGGCTTCGCCGACCGGCGCCTCGCGCGCCTGCTCGAGACGAACGCCGACACGGTGCGCGCGCGCCGGCACGCGCTCGGCGTGCGGCCCGTGTACAAGCGCGTCGACACCTGCGCGGCCGAATTCGCCACCGACACCGCATACCTCTATTCCACCTACGAGGAGGAGAACGAGGCGCAGCCCACCGACCGGCGCAAGATCATCGTGCTCGGCGGCGGCCCGAACCGCATCGGCCAGGGAATCGAGTTCGACTACTGCTGCGTGCACGCCGCGTTCGCGCTGCGCGAAGACGGCTACGAGACGATCATGGTCAACTGCAATCCGGAGACCGTCTCGACCGACTACGACACCTCCGACCGCCTGTACTTCGAGCCGCTCACGCTCGAGGACGTGCTCGAAATCGTCGCGCTCGAGAAGCCGGTGGGCGTCATCGTGCAGTACGGCGGGCAGACGCCGCTGAAGCTCGCGCTCGCGCTGGAGGCCAACGGCGTGCCGATCGTCGGCACCTCGCCGGAGTCGATCGACGTCGCCGAGGACCGCGAGCGTTTCCAGAAGCTGCTCGTCGACCTGGGGCTGAAGCAGCCGCCGAACCGCACCGCGCGCACCGAGGCGCAGGCGCTCGAGCTGGCCGGCGAGATCGGCTATCCGCTCGTCGTGCGTCCGAGCTACGTGCTCGGCGGCCGCGCAATGGAGATCGTGCACGAGCAGCGCGACCTCGAGCGCTACATGCGCGAGGCGGTCAAGGTCTCCGAAGACAGCCCGGTGCTGCTCGACCGCTTCCTGAACGACGCGATCGAGGTCGACGTCGACTGCGTCGCCGACGGCGAGCAGGTCTTCATCGGCGGCGTGATGGAGCACATCGAGCAGGCCGGCGTGCATTCGGGCGATTCCGCGTGCTCGCTGCCGCCGTATTCGCTGTCGCTCGCCACCGTCGCCGAACTGAAGCGCCAGACCGCGCTGATGGCGCGTGCGCTCGACGTCTGCGGGCTGATGAACGTGCAGTTCGCGATCCAGCACGAAGCCGGACTCGACGGCGACGGCACCGTCTACGTGCTCGAAGTCAATCCGCGCGCCTCGCGCACCGTTCCCTTCGTCTCGAAGGCCACCGGACTGCCGCTGGCGAAGATCGCGGCGCGCTGCATGGTCGGGCGTACGCTGGGCGGGCAGGGAGTCACGCGCGAGGTCGTCCCGCCGTACTACTCGGTGAAGGAGGCGGTGTTCCCCTTCGTCAAGTTCCCCGGTGTCGACACGCTGCTCGGGCCCGAGATGAAATCCACCGGCGAGGTGATGGGCGTCGGCGTCTCGTTCGGCGAAGCTTTCGTCAAGTCGCAGCTCGGTGCCGGGGTGCGGCTGCCGGAATCGGGCACCGTGTTCATCTCGGTGCGCAATGCCGACAAGCCGAAGGCGGTCGCGCTCGCGCGACAGCTGCACGAGATGGGTTTCGCGCTGGTCGCGACGAAGGGCACCGCGGCGGCGATCGCCGCCTCCGGCGTTCCGGTGACGCCGGTGCACAAGGTGCAGGAGGGCCGACCGCACGTCGTCGACCTGCTGAAGAACGGCGAGGTCTCGCTCGTCTTCAACACGGTCGAGGAAAAGCGCGGGGCGATCGTCGATTCGCGCGCCATCCGCACGACGGCGCTCGCGCAGCGCGTCACCTACTACACGACGATCGCCGGCGCGATCGCGGCGGTGCAGGGCATGCGCTCGATGCAGCGACTCGAGGTCTATTCCCTGCAGGAGCTGCACGCGCGGCTGCAGCACTGAGCTGCGCCGCAACGCGCCCGACACCCGGTACGCGCGGGCGGTTTTGCGTTAGAGTGATGCGACACACGGATCGCCCGGTCCGGCGCATTCGACCCCTCGTCGATGCCCGCTGTCCCGGCGGTCCGAATTCTTTCGACGACGCGGGCAGTGTCGTCCCGGGGAACTCCGATGGCCACCATTCCGCTCACGTTGCGCGGCGCCGAGCTTTTGCGCGAGGAGCTGCAGCGACTGAAATCCGTCGAGCGACCGAAAGTGATCCAGGCGATCGCCGAAGCGCGCTCGCAGGGCGATCTTTCCGAGAATGCCGAATACGACGCGGCGCGCGAGCGCCAGGGCTTTCTCGAGGGCCGCATCGCCGACATCGAATCGAAGCTGGCGAACGCGCAGGTCATCGATCCGCGCGCACTCGACGCCGACGGGCGCGTCGTATTCGCCTCCACCGTCGAACTCGAGGACCTCGCCTCGGGCGAGAAGGTGCGCTACCAGATCGTCGGCGACGACGAAGCCGACATCAAGGAGGGGCGCATCTCGGTGTCGAGCCCCATTGCGCGCGCGCTGATCGGACGCGAGGTCGGCGACGTGGCCGAGGTGCGCGCGCCAGGTGGCGTGCGCGAGTACGAGATCCTCGGCGTTCGCTACGAGTAACGCCGACTGCCTTCAGGCCTTCTTCGCACGATCGCGCCGACCGCGCGGCGAAACGGCGTCCTTCCCGCGCAGTCGGGAAGGGCCCTGCGTGGTGGCGCTCGCACTTCCGTGCAGCGCCGGGGTGCGCTTGCGCGCGCCGAGCGCCGTACGCTTGCCCTCGGTGGCCAGCGCGCTCGCTCCCGGCGCGCGCGCGCCCACGCTGGACTTCGCCGGCCGCGACGGGCGTGCCGAGGCGGAATTCGTCGTCGCAGGCTTGGCCTTCATCGCTTTCATGGCGCCCACTCCTTTTCTCGCTGCAGGCTGCGGCTTGCGCGCCGCGCCCCTTCGGGCCGGCGTAGCCGTCGCGGTCGCGCCCTGTGCCGCGCGCTTCTTGGGCACGTGGGCGCCGGAGCCGTCCTCGATGGGGCGCGGGCGATACAGCACGAGCAGCTTGCCGATCGACTGCACGGCCGTGCAGCCGAGGGCCGAGCAGATCTCGGTGGACATCGCCTGTCGCTGTGCGCGATCGTCGCCGAGCACGCGGACCTTGATCAGTTCGTGCGCGCGCAGCGCGCGGTCTGTCTCGTCGAGCACCGCGCGCGTGAGTCCCGCTTCCCCGATCATGATGACCGGGTCGAGGTGGTGCGCGCGTGCGCGCAGCGCTTTTCGATCGGCCACGTCCAGCATGATCGGAAGGGGGAACGGAGTCGTGCTCATCGGGGATTCGCGTCGATCGGCTGTCGCCCGGCGCGGGCGGAATCCCGCAGTGTGGAGGGACGCGGCGCCGCTCGCAAGTGGAGCAAACGCGTGGTCGCCGGCCGCGGCCCGGGGTCATGGGGACAACCGGGGGAAAACAGCGGGAGAACCCGGGGAACAGGGCGGGGGCAAGCGCGGGGCAGAGAGGGGAAAAGCGCGGGAGAACCCCGGCAAACCAGGACGAACGAGGTGGGGACGGCACCGTGAGCAGTGACGGGAGAAGCCGGGGAACCGATGGGCGGAAAACGGCTGGAAAGAGTGCCGGCGCGCCGAAGAAGAACCGCAGCAGCCGGGCGTGGGTCGCGCGCCATCTGGACGATCCGTACGTGAAGCTCGCGCAGAAGCACGGCTATCGCTCCCGTGCGGCGTTCAAGCTCCTCGAGATCGACCGACGCGACAAGCTGATCCGGCGCGGCGCGACCATCGTAGACCTGGGCAGCGCGCCGGGCGCCTGGAGCCAGGTGCTGCGCGAGCGCCTCGCGCGCCCGGGTGCGGGAGAAAGCATCGACGGGCGCATCGTCGCCGTCGACCTGCTGCCGATGGAGCCGATCCCGGGCGTCGAGTTCCTGCAGGGCGACATCCGCGAGGCGCAGACGCTCGAGCAGCTCGAGAAGAGGCTCGGCGGCGCTGCCGTGGATCTTGTGATTTCGGACATGGCCCCCAACCTCAGCGGTATCGCGGCCGCCGACGCCGCGCGGATGAGCGATCTCGCCGAACTCGCGATCGATTTCGCCGTGCGGCATCTGAAAGGAGACGGCGCGTTGCTCGTCAAATGCTTTCACGGCAGCGGCTACAGCCAGATCGTCGAGGCGTTCCGCCGGCAATTCGCCGAGGTGCAGGTGCGAAAGCCCGAGGCTTCGCGCAGCGCGTCGGCCGAGACGTACCTGCTCGGGCGGCGCCCGCGACGTCCGTCCGTCGGCGGGCAGGGTCTCGACGGCGGAATCGGGGGCCGGAGTGCGGCGGGCGGCACTACCGTATCGGCAGGGAGAACGTCAAGTTCCGCGTAGAATGCCCGGACGAAACCGGTGGTCCCCACATGCGGCGAGCAGGGGGTCGCCCGCCGGCCGGAAGGCCGCGAAGGAGTGGTGAGTGAACAACGTGTTCTCGAAAGCGGCGATCTGGCTGGTCATCGCACTGGTGCTCTTCACCGTTTTCAAGCAGTTCGACACGCGGCAGACGCGCGGCGTCGACATGCCGTATTCGCAGTTCATGGCCGAGGCGCGCGACGGGCGCATCGACAGCGTCGTCGTCGACGGCCGCACGCTGCGCGTGCGCACGAAGGACGGGCGCAACGCCGTCGTCTACTCGCCCAGCGACATCTGGATGGTCGGCGACCTGATGAAGTACGGCGTGCAGGTCAACGCCAAGCCCGAGGAAGAGCAGTCGCTGCTGCTGAACATCTTCGTGTCGTGGTTCCCGATGCTGCTGCTGATCGGCG
>DASWVL010000095.1:0-4969 GCA_036406255.1 Zeimonas sp. | reverse complement strand
CAGGTACTCGGCGACGCCCGGTTCGAGCGCCGACGCGGCGTTCGGCGCGAGCGCCTGCACGAGCAGGTTCTCGAGGTTCGGCTCGATCGCGATCACGCTCAGCTCCTGCGTCGGCCCGAAGGTCTGCTGCACGATCGCCGGCGCGAGCGCGACGCGCACCTCGCGCGTCAACTCGGCCGGATCCTGCGTGCGCGCGCCGTGCTCGCCGAGCGTCTCGACGATGCCGCGCAGGTCGCGCACGTGCACCGACTCGTCGAGCAGGTTCTGCAGCACCTTCTGGAACACCGCCATCGGCACGAGCTTCGGCACGATCTCGTCGGCGAGCTTCGGCGCGTAGCGGCCGAGGTGCTCGAGGAGCTGCTGCGCCTCGCTTCGCCCGAGCAGGCGCGACGCGTGCGTCTGCATCAAGTGATGCAGGTGCGTCGCTACGACGGTCGCGGCGTCGACCACCGTATAGCCGGCGCCCTGCGCCGCGTCGCGCTGGTTCGCGTCGATCCACACCGCGGGCAGCCCGAAGGCCGGGTCGCGCGTCGACGTGCCGGGAATCGATCCGGAAGCCGAGCCCGGGTCGATCGCGAGCATCATCCCGGGGAACGCCTCGCCCTCGCCGACGACCACGCCCTTGAGCAGCACGCGATACGCGGAAGGCTTCAGCTCGAGCTGGTCGCGGATGTGCACCGGCGGCGGCAGGAAGCCGACCTCGTGCGCGAACTTCTTGCGCACGCCCTTGATGCGAGCAAGCAGGTCGGCGCCGTTGTCGCGATCGACGAGCGAGATCAGTCGATAGCCCACTTCGAGTGCGAGCATGTCGACCGGCTCGACGTCGTCCCAGCTGGCTTCGGTGTTCGTCGTCGGCTGCACCTCGGCTCCCTCGGGCGGCGCTTCGGCACGCTTCGCCTGTTGCTGCGACAGCCACCACGCGAGCCAGCCGATGGCGGCGGCAAGAACGAGGAACGCGAAATGCGGCATCCCCGGAACGACGCCGAGCAGCGCGACCACGCCGGCCGTGAGTCCGAGCGCGCGCGGCAGCGACAGCAGCTGCTTGATCACCTGGCCGCCGACGTCGTCGTCGTCGGACACGCGCGAGACGATCAGGCCCGCGGCCACCGAAATGACGAGCCCCGGCACCTGCGCGACGAGCGCGTCGCCGATCGCCAGCAGCACGTAGTTGTTCGCCGCCTGCTCGACCGACAGCGAATGCTGCGCGGTGCCGATCAGCAGGCCGCCGATGATGTTGATGAAGACGATGAGGATCCCGGCGATCGCGTCGCCGCGCACGAACTTCGAGGCGCCGTCCATCGACCCGAAGAAGTCGGCCTCGCGCGAAACCTCGCTGCGCCGACGACGTGCCTCGGCCTGGTCGATCTGCCCGGCGTTCAGGTCCGCGTCGATCGCCATCTGCTTGCCAGGCATCGCATCGAGCGCGAAGCGCGCCGACACCTCGGCGATGCGTCCGGCGCCCTTCGTGACGACGACGAAGTTGATGACGGTGAGGATCGAGAACACGATGATCCCCACCGCGAAGTTGCCGCCGACGAGGAAGGTGGCGAAGGACTCGATCACCTTGCCCGCCGCATCGGTGCCGGTGTGCCCGTGCATCAGCACCGCGCGCGTGGACGCGACGTTCAGCGACAGCCGCAGCAGCGTCGTCACCAGCAGCACGGAAGGGAACACCGCAAAATCGAGCGGCCGGATGCTGTAGGAAGCCACCAGCAGCACGAGCAGCGACAGCGCGATGTTGAAGGTGAACAGCAGGTCGAGCAGCGGCGCCGGCAGCGGCAGGATCATCATCGCCAGCACGAGCACGATGACGACCGGCGCGCCGATCGCCTTCACCGGCGGCACGATCAGCGTCACGCCGCCGAGTTGCAGCGTGCGCACGCCGGCGGCGTTGGCGGGGCCGAGGATGCTCATCGTGCTTCAGCCCCGTGCGGCGCGTCGGCGGCGGCGCGCGGATCTGCCCGCCCGCGCGCGTTTTCCGCATGCGCCGGGTCGAGCGACTCGGGCACCTCGAATGCGTCGGGCATGCGCGGCGCAGCGCCCCGACCCGGCACCCAGTGACGCAGCTGGTAGACGTAGGCGAGCACCTGCGCCACCGCGTTGTACAGCGACACCGGAATCTCGCGATCGAGATCAACGTGCGCGTACAGCGCGCGAGCGAGCGGAGGCGCCTCCACCAGCGGCACGCCCGCGGCGCGCGCGATCTCGCGGATGCGCCCGGCGACGAGGTCGGCCCCCTTGGCGACGACGCGCGGCGCACCACCCTTCGCTTCGTCGTAGCGGATCGCCACCGCGTAGTGCGTCGGGTTCGTCACGACGACGTCGGCGGCCGGCACCGCGGCGAGCATCCGCCGCGACGCGATCTCGCGCTGGCGCTGCCGGATCCGGCTGCGCAGCATCGGGTCGCCGTCGGACTCCTTCGCCTCCTGCTTCGCTTCCTGGTAGGTCATCCGCAGCTCGGCGCGATGCCGGAACCACTGGAACGGCAGGTCGACGAGCGCCACCAGCGCGAGCACCGCGAGCAGCGTCGTCAGGCCCGCGCCCATCAAGGAAACGCCTGTGCCGAGCGACTGCGCGGGCGGGCGGATCGCCAGCGCCGCGAACTCGGCGAGTGTCGACGAGACGAACCACGCGCTCACCGCGATCAGCGCGATGGCGAGAACGATCAGCTTGAGCAGCTCGACGCTGCCGCGGATCGAGAAGATCCTTTGCAGCCCCTTCAGCGGACTGAGCTTCGAGAGGTCGGCCTGCAGCGCCTTGCCCGAGAAGACGATGCCGCCGGGGATCGCACTGGCGGCGATCGCCGCCAGCGCGAAAGCGCCGAGCAGCGGCAGCAGCGCGACGAAGGCGTCGAACCCGATCGAAGCGAAGAGTTGCGGCAGGCGTTCGGCGGCGAGCGCTTCGGGGCGCCCGAAGCGCAGCGCGTTGCGCAGCATCGCGACCGACGCCTGCGCGAGTCCCGGGCCTAGCGCGGCCGCCGCGAGCAGCGCACCGCCGAGCATCGCGAAGTGGCCGAAGTCGCGCGACTTCGGCACGCGCCCTTCTTCACGCGCCTTCTGCAGCCGCCGTTCGGAGGCTGGGAGTTGCCGATCTTCGCGGGATGTGTCCTGGTCGGCCATTGCGCCCGGAATCGATTCGTCGAGGGATTTCTTCGACGCCGATTATTCGCGCGCGATGCCGGGCGCTGGCCGGGATAAGCGGCACTTCGGCCGCGTTGTTCAGCGCGGGGCCGCCGATCGGCTCGCCGCCTCGCCGGCCGCCGCCGGATCGGTCGCTGCCTCGCCGGTCGCAGACGCGCCGGTCGCAGCCGCACCGAGCGCTGCTTCCGTCTCGCGAGTTCCCTCCGCAGTGTCGACCTCAGTGCCCGAGAACACACGCTCCTCGGCCTCGGAATTCAGCACGACGATCGAGATGCGCCGGTTCATCGGGCTGCGCGGATTCTCGCCGTCGTACATCACGGTCGAGCCCAGACCGATGACGCGCACGACCTTCGACTCCTGCATGCCGCCGGCGATCAGCTCGCGGCGCGACGCGTTGGCCCGGTCGGCCGAGAGCTCCCAGTTCGAGTAGCCGCGCTCGCCCGAGCCGTAGGGGGCCGAATCGGTATGGCCCGAGATGCTCACGCGGTTCTCGACGCTGTTCAGCACGGTGGCGATCTCGCGCAGCAGCTCGCGCATGTACTCCTTCACCGTCGCGCGACCGTTGTCGAACATGGGCCGGTTCTGGTCGTCGACGATCTGGATGCGCAACCCGTCCGGCGTGAGGTCGAGCTTGATCTGCGAGCGGAACTCGACGAGCTTCATGTTGCGCGTGATCGCCTCGTCGAGCTGCGACTTGAGCTTGGTGAGCCGCTTGGTCTCGGCCGCGCGCAGCTCGGCGCGCAGCGCCTGCAGGTTCAGCTTGCGCTGGCGCTCCATGTTGTCGCCGCGCGGCTGCGCGCCGATCGTCCGCGTGAGATCGGTGCCGCCGCCACGGATCACCGAAGAGCTGTCGCCCGAGCCGTAGCCGCCCGACAGCGCCACCTTCAGCGGCGTGCGGAAGTAGTCGGCGATGCCCTGCAGGTCGCCCTGCGTCGTCGAGCCGAGCAGCCACATCAGCAGGAAGAACGCCATCATCGCCGTGACGAAGTCGGCGTAGGCGATCTTCCACGCGCCGGCGTGATTCGCGCGCTGCACCTTGCGGATGCGCTTGACGACGATCGGCTGCAGCTTGCGTTCGGCCACGGTGCGCTTCGCTCGCGAAGGTGCCTGCGCTCAGGCCCGCTTCTGCTTCACGTGCGACTCCAGCTCGATGAAGCTCGGCCGCTCGGTGGAGAAGAGCACCTTGCGGCCGAATTCGACGGCGATCGCCGGCGCGTAGCCCTGCATGCTCGCCAGCAACGTCACCTTCACGCACTGCAGCTCCTTGGTCGTCTCGTCGGCCTTCTGCTCGAGCAGCGTCGCCAGCGGCGAGACGAATCCGTACGCGAGCAGGATGCCGAGGAAGGTGCCGACCAGCGCGTGCGCGATCATCTGGCCCAACTCGGCGGGCGGCTTGCCCACCGAACCCATCGTGTGCACGACCCCCATCACCGCGGCGACGATGCCGAAGGCCGGCAACGCGTCGGCCACCTTCTGGATCGCGTGCGACGGCACCATCGCCTCGTGATGGTGCGTCTCGATCTCGTTGTCCATCAGGTTCTCGAGCTCGAAGGTATTCAGGTTGCCCGAGACCATCATCCGCAGGTAGTCGGTGACGAACTCGACCACCTCGTGCTCGGCGGCGATCGTGGGATAACGCTGGAAGAGCGCGCTCTCGTGCGGAGCGTCGACGTCGGACTCGATCGCCATCAGCCCTTCCTTGCGTGCCTTCTGCAGCAGGTCATAGAGCAGCGCCATCAGCTCCATGTAGCGCGCCTTCGTGTACTTCGAGCCCTTCAGCAGCCCGGGCAGGCTGCGCACGACGGCCTTCAGCACCTTGATGTTGTTCG
>DASWVL010000094.1:0-17271 GCA_036406255.1 Zeimonas sp. | reverse complement strand
TTCGCGCACGTGGCTGCGCTGGTCGGATCGAGCCTGATCCGGGGCAGGAACCGCATGCTTCCGATGATCACCGGACGCATCGACGGTCACGGCCCCGATCTCGTGCGCAACCGGCGGTGGCTCGCGGCGTTGCTGCTCGTCGCTTCGCTGGCCTTCGTCGCCGGGCAGTGGATGCAGTGGCCGAACGGGTTGTTGCCGACGTCCGTCTGGCGCGAGCTCTCGGCGATCGTCGACGCTGCATTCTCCTGATCATCGCCGACAGCAGCGCCGCGTCAAACGGGTTCCGGCTGCGACGTCGCCATGCCGAGATAGGCCGACTGCACCGCCGGGTCCGCGAGCAGCTGGCGCGCCGGTCCTTCCCCGGCGATGCGCCCGTTCTCGAGGACATAGCCGCGGTCGGCGATCGCAAGGCTGCGTCGCGCGTTCTGCTCCACCAGCAGGATGCTCACGCCGGTGCCCTTGACGCGCTCGAGCGCGCGGAACAACTCGTTGCACACGAGCGGCGACAGGCCGAGCGACGGTTCGTCCAGCAGCAACAGCCGGGGGGCCGACATCAGCGCGCGGCCGATGGCCACCATCTGCTGCTCGCCTCCGCTCATCGTGCGTGCGGTCTGCTTCAGGCGCTCGGCGAGACGCGGGAACAGTTCGAGCACCCGTTCGCGATTCGCCTGCTCCCGGGCGCGTGCTCGCCGGGGATAAGCGCCGAGCGAGAGATTCTCCAGCACGGTGAGATCGCCGAAGATGCCGCGCCCTTCGGGAACCAGCGCGATGCCTGCTTCGACGCGCAGCCGCGCCGGAAGCGACTGCAGTGGCTGGCCGGCCAGCGAGATGCGGCTGCCCGGTGGCGCCGGCAACAGGCCGGCGATCGCCTTGAGCATCGTCGTCTTGCCGGCGCCGTTGGCGCCGAGCATGACGACGACCTCGGATTCCTCGACGTGCAGCGAGACACGGTCGAGCGCCCGGTGCAGTCCGTACGAGGCCGACAACTCTTCGACCTCAAACATCTTCGTCCCCCAGGTACGCCTGGATCACGCGCCGGTCGGAGAGCACCTCGCGCGGCGTGCCCTCGGCGATCTTGCTGCCCGAGTTCATGACGACGCATCGGTCGCACAGCGACCGGATCGCGTCCATCACGTGCTCGACCATCAGCACCGTCATGCCGGTGCCGCGCAGCGCGCGCACGAGCGCGACTGCCTCGACGAGCTCCGACGGGTTCAATCCGGCGAGCCACTCGTCGAGCAGCAGCAGCTTCGGTTCGAGCGCCAGTGCGCGCGCCAGCTCCAGCCGTTTCTGGTCGATGTAGGTGAGTTGCTGCGCCGGCCGCGCGGCGTGCGCGACCAGGCCGACGCGTGCGAGCAGCGCGGTCGGGTCGGCGCGATGGTCGCCTCGACCGAACATCAGCCCGGCCTGCACGTTCTCGCGCACCGTCATCGTCTGGAACACACGCACGAGTTGAAAGGTGCGGGCGATCCCGGCACGCGCGATGCGGTGTGGCGCCGCGCCGGTCAGCTCGCGTCCCTGGAAAAGCACCGAGCCGCGATCCGGGCGCAGCGCCCCGCTGATCAGGTGCAGGGCGGTCGTCTTTCCCGATCCGTTGGGGCCGAGCAGGCCGACGATCTCGCCGGTATCGACGTGGAACGAGAGATCGTCCACTGCGCGCAAGCCCCCGAAGGACTTGCCGATGCCTTGCACCTCGAGCACGGGCGCCGTCATCGCGTGGCTCCGGCGCGCCGCAGGCCGGCGCCTTTTTCGAGCACCAGTCCGACGATGCCTCGCGGCACCGCGTAGACGATCAGCAGGAAGATGACGCCGAGAACGATCGGGAAGTGATTGGGGAAGTACTTGATCAGCGTCTCGAAGAGCAGCACCAGCGGCACCACGCCGAGCACCGGACCCCAGAAGCGTGCAGCGCCGCCGAGCAGCGCCATGATCAGGACCTGGAACGAGACGATCGGATTGAATGCGATGGCCGGGTCGATGTAGGTCCAGCGCGGTGCGACGATTGCGCCGGCGAGAACCATGAATACCGACGTGATGGTGAAGGCGAGCAGCTTGGTGCGCGTGGCGTCGATGCCGCAGTGTCGTGCCGCCTGCTCGTCCTCGCCGATCAGCCGCAGCGCGAAGCCCAGCCGCGAGCGCGACAGCCACCAGCCGAGCAGCAGCACGAGTGCGAACAGCGCGAGCAGCTGTCCGTAGATGAAGCCGGGCGTCGCGGCGTCGACGAACACGTAGCGGCCGATCGAGCCCGCGACCTTGCTCTCGTACCAGTTGACGACCTGCCGCAGCAGCTCGGTCAGCCCGAAAGTGAAGATCACGAAATAGGTGCCCGAGAGTCGAAGCGTGACGAGGCCGACCAGCAGCGCCAGCACGGCGCCGATGCCGGCTGCGGCGAGCAGCACCAGTGGCCACGCGAGCTGCTCGCCGAGCACCGCCACCGTGTAGGAGCCGGCGCCGAAGAAGGCGACCGTCGCCAGCGAGATGTATCGCGTCGTTCCGCAGAACAATCCCCAGGCGGTGGCGAGCACGCCGTACAGCAGCAGGTTGATCAGCAGCGCCGTCGTGTAGTCGTTGCCCAGGCGCGGCGCAACGGCGAGCAGCGCGAAGCACGCGCCCGCGAAGACCCAGCCGGGCCATTGCAGCCGGCGGCCCGGGCCTTCCGCGGCCGCGACCGCCGCCGTTGCGCCTTCGCCGCTGCTCATCGCGCCACCTTGCCGAACAGCCCCGCCGGCCAGAACAGCAGCACCGCGAGGAAGAGCGCGTAATTGGCCGCGAGCGTCAACCCGGGGTCGACGTACGTGCCCACGAAGCTCTCGACCAGGCCCAGCATCAACGCGGCGACGGCGGCGCCCATCATGTTGCCGATGCCGCCCATGATGACGACGATCAGCGCCTTCATCGTGAACACCACGCCCATCGTCGCGCTGAAGGTAAGGAACATGCTGACGAGCACGCCGGCCACGGCCGCCATTACCGTGCCGAGCGCGAAGGCCGCTGCGGCGAGGCGGCGCGTGTCGATGCCGACGAGTTGCGCCGAGACCGGGTCGACCGACACCGCGCGGATCGCGGTGCCGACGCGCGTTCGCGTGAGCAACAACCAGAGCGCGATGCCGAGAACCACCGCCATGGCGAGCGCGAGCAGTCGATTCGCCGCCAGCGTCGTCCCCAGCACCGCGACCGGAATCGACAGGAACGAGTAGCTGAGGTACCCGCCGCCAACGGCCACCAGCATCACGCCCTGGATGATGAACAGCAGCCCGAAGGTGCCGAGCAGGCTGTCGGCTTCCAGCGCATCCCGGTTCGGCGCGCGCCGTACGAGCGGCATCAGCGCCAGGCTGTAGACCGCCCAGCCGGCGATCGCGGCCAGCGGCAGCGCGATCACCAACGTGACGAGCGGCGACAGCGCGTGCCGGCCGAACAGCGCCCAGGCCAGCACGGCCGCCGCGATCATCATCTCGCCATAGGAAAGGTTCATGATGCGCGCCACGCCGTACTGGAGGTTCAGCCCCAGTGCGACGAGCGCGTACATGCCTCCCAGGGTCAGGCCGGTCAGCAGCGCGTCAACGAACATCGCGGCTGCGCGCGAGGACGATCACGTCGCCTTCCAGGCCGGCTTGGGTGCGATGGGTTTGCGAGCGCCGGGCTGCTGCGGCCCGATTCCGTAGAAGTCGCCGTCCTGCCATTGACCGACGAGCCAGCCACCCTTGCGGATGTTGTTCTCGTCGAACTCGAGCTTGCCGACGATCGTGTCGAAGCTGTTCGTGCGCAGGTGCTTCACGACCGCGGCGTTGTCCATCCCGACCTTCTCGATCGACTGGCCCAGCGCCTGCAGCGCCGCGTAGAACAACGACGAACCCCAGCGATCGGGCTCGCGCTGATGCATCGCGACGTGCCGCTGGACGTAGGCCCGGAAGGCGTCGTTGTCGGGGTTCCAGCCGCCGATCCCCATCACGCCGTCGATGCTGTCGCCGAATCGCTGCTTGTACTGCGGGAACCCGGAGCCGACTGCGGTGTAGAACACCTTCGGGTTGAAGCCGCGCACACGCGCGGTGTCCGTGAGCGCCATCGTGTCGGGCGGATAGCTGAAGGCCATGAACACGTCGGGATTCGCGCGCTGGGCCTCGCTGATCACCGGCGTGAGGTCCTGCGTGGACATCGGATAGCTGCTGTCGTAGACCACCTCGTATTTCGCCGCCTTCAGCGCGCGTCGCGCGGCGTTGCCGAGTTCGATGCCGAACTGCTCGGCGGCGTTGACTACGGCGACGCGGCTGCCGATCGTGCCGGCGCTGCGCAACTGGTTCAGCGTCTCGACGAGCGACTCGGCGTAGGTGGACGACGTCGCCAGCGTGGAGAAGATGTTCGGCCAGCGCTTGACGACCTCGGCGATGCGGTCGCTCGCCATGCTCCCGGCCATCATCGGGTAGCCGCCGCGCGCGAAAATCGGCGCCACGGCGAGATTCTGCCCGGTGCCCCACGGGGGCAGCAGGATGTCGACCTTGTCCTGGTTGATCAGCCGCTCGACCGCGCGCACCGCCTCCTCGGACTGGCTGCGGTCGTCGTACTCGATGTGCTCGAGCTTCATCTTGCGGCCGCCGACGTTCAGGCCGCCGGCATCATTGACGTCCTTGATCCACAACAGGTAGTTCGGCCACTGCGTGACCGAGGCGCCGCCGGCGAAGGGGCCCGTCTTCGAGATCGCCCAGCCGACCTTGAGCGTGCCGGTCTGCGCGCGCACGAAGGGCGGCGCGGCGAGCGCGGCAGCGGCGGCGCCCATCGAGCCGACCACCTTGCGTCGTTGAGTGTCGATGCCCATTTCTCGTCTCCCGAGGTTTGCGTGACCGCCGCGCGCAGTTCAACAGAGCCGGCACCCGCCGTGCGCCGCGGCGAACAGGTCAGACGTTCATGCCGCCATCGGCCATGAGCGTGGCGCCGGTGGTGAAACTGCTGTCGTCGCTCGCCAGCCACAGCACGGCGCGTGCGATCTCGTCGGGACGCGCGTGGCGCCGCAGCGGAATCAGCTGGTCGAAGAATGCGGTGGCGTCCTGCTCGAGAACCTTCGACAGGTGCTGCTCGAGGTTCCTCTGGAATTCGTTGTCGACCGGCCCGGGATGGATCGTGTTGACGCGGATGCGTCGCGCGGCCGCTTCCTTCGAGACGCTGCGCATCAGCCCGACCTGTGCGTGCTTGGCGGTGGTGTAGGCGCAGACGCCGGGATCGCCCCGCATGCCGGCCACGCTCGAGCAGATGACCAGGCTGCCGCCGTCGCGCATCGCCGGCAGCCCGTGCTTGCAGGCGAGGAACGCGCCGCGGACGTGGACCGCGAGCACGCTGTCGAACACGTCCTCGGGATAGTCGACGACCGGCGCGATGACCCCGCTGTTGCCCGCGTTGCTGAACAGCACGTCGAGCGGGCCGAAGGCCGAGACGGCGTCGTCGATCGCGCGCTGCCAGTCGTTGCCGACCGTGACGTCGAGCGCCACTGCGTGCACCCGGTCGGCGGGCAGCGATGCGCGCGCGGCTTCGAGCGCCGTGCCGGGGAGGTCGGCGAGCGTGACGCGCGCGCCCTCGTCGCAGAAGACGCGCGCAGTGGCCAGGCCGATGCTGCCCGCGCCACCGGTGATCAGCGCGTGCCGGTCGCGCAGCTTCATGCCATCTCGCCGGACATCGACATCTCGAGATGCTCGGCAAGTCGCGTGGCCAGCGCCATGATCGTGAGCGACGGATTGACCGACAGCGTGCGCGGAACGACCGAGCCGTCGCCGACGAACAGGCCCTTGACCTCGTGCGATTCGCCGTTGCGGTCGACGACGGACCGCGCCGGGTCGTCGCCCATCCGGCAGCCGCCCTGCGTGTGCGTGGAGATCAGCCCGGTCCAGCAGACCTTCGTTGCGCCCGCGGCCAGCAGCACCTCGCGGCTGAACCGCAGCGCGGCGTCGAGCCGCTCGTGCTCGCTCGGCTGGAAGTCGACTTCGAGCCGTTCGCGTCCCTTCGCGTCGATGCTGACCGACGCGTTGTTCTCGTCGTTGATCATCGCGAGCACGCCGACCCAGCGACGGTAGGCGCGCAGCGCCTCGACGAGCGGTGCTCCCCACAGCGGACCGTTCTCGTCGCGGATCGTCGTCGCGAAGGCGATCGGGTCCATGATCGTCGACGCCTCGAGGACGAAGCCGCCTTCCTCGTCGGTCTGGAACTTCATGCAGTGCGCGCTGATCGGGTAGACCCGATGCGCGTCCTGGATCTCGTCGAAGAGGCCGTAGACGAGTCGCACCGGATGCAGTCCGACGTGCCGGCCGATCTTCTGGTTCCCCAGCCCGGATCGGAGCAGCAGCTGCGCGGTGTTCAGCGCGCCTGCCGCTGCGACGACGATGGGCGCGCGCGCCTGGTGCCGTTCGCCCGCCGCGTCGACGTATTCGACGCCCACCGCCTTGCGTCCCGCAGCGGTGTCCTCGACGAGCACCCGTTGCGCCTGCACGCCGGCGCGCAGCTCGAGCGGGCAGCGTTCCAGCGCCTTGGCGATGTAGGTGTTCATCGTCGACTTGCCGGCGTCGGTGGGGCATCCCTGCAGGCATGAGCCGTAGCGCATGCAGTCGGTGCCGGTGTACGAGTCGACGGGCTCGAGGTCGGTGCCGAGCGCGCGGAATCCGGCCTGCGCGGTGTAGACGCTCTTCTCCCAGTCGCGTCGTTCGCGCACGCCGAGCAGGTCTTCGACGCGCGCGTAGTACGGCTCGAGGTCGGCGAGCCCGAACGGCTCGCCGCTGGCATTGGTGAGGCCCGTTGCCGGGTGCCACTTCGCGACGTCGCGCTCGTGCGCCCGTAACGCGACCTTCGTGTTGATCGTCGTCGATCCGCCGACGCACTTCCCCGAAAGGAACGCCAGCACGTCGCCGTCGGGCAGCGGCGCGAAGCGCATCGGCCAGTACAGGTCGCAATTGGCTTTCGCTTCCCAGCGCCGGAAGCCCTGTGAGGTGAAGTGTCCGCCGGCCTCGAGCAGCAGCACGCGGCGCCCGCACTGTGCGAGCTCGCCGGCGACGACGCCGCCGCCCGCGCCCGAACCGACGACGATGACGTCGAACTCGTTGTTCATCGCGCCCTTCACCGGATTCCGAGGTACGACCAGTCGCGCTCGAGGTCGGCCGCCCGCGGGGGCTCGAAGTCGATCTCTGACCAGGCACCCGGGCCTTCCCGGCCGGGCGCGACGAAGTCACTGTAGTAGGCCTCGATCGCCAGCGCCCGCACGAGCGCGAATTCTGCCGTGCGTTCCTTCGCCGCGAGCGCCTCGGTGGAATCGGCGCCCGACAATGCGTCGATCGCGCCCAGCGCTGCGGCTTGCGCGTCGGAGGGCATTGCGGCCAGCACCGCGTCGAAATACACGACCGGGCCGACGCGAGCCGAGCCCGGAACGATCAGCTCGCACAATGCTTCGACCTGCCTGGCGCGATCCTCGTCGAGAACTCTCAGGGACAAGGTCTCCTCCGATCGAATGCTTTCTTTCTACTTCTGGTGCCTGTCGCGATGCTAATTCGCTCCGCGCGGGCGCGGGGAGCGTATGGCGCCGCATTTCTCCTGGTGAAAACTTTGCGCAGCCACCATGCACGGGTGCCGTCGTTTGAACGATCATCCGCTGCATGAGAGCCAGGACGATCCGTTTTCACGCGTTCGGCGGCCCCGAGGTGTTGCGCTTCGAATCGCTCGAGGTGGGCGACCCGGGCGAAGGGGAACTGCGAGTTCGCATCGAGGCGATCGGGCTGAACCGCGCGGAGGCTTCGTTCCGCAGCGGCCGCTACGTGGAGAAGGCGCAGCCCCCGTCGCGCCTCGGCTACGAGGCGGCCGGCGTCGTCGAGGCCCTCGGCACCGGCGTGCACGGCTTCGAGCCGGGCGAACCGGTGTGCATCCTGCCGACGTTCTCGATGACGCGCTACGGCGTCTACGCCGAGTGCGCGATCGTTCCCGCGCACTCGGTGCTGGCGCGGCCGCAGGGGCTTTCGGCGATCGAGTCGGCGGCGATCTGGATGTCGCACCTCACCGCATACGGCGGCATCGTCGACATCGGTGACGTCGGCCGCGGCGACCCGGTACTCGTCACCGCGGCTTCGAGCAGCGTCGGGCTCGCGGCGATCCGCATCTGCAATGCGGTCGGCGCGATTCCGATCGCGATCACCCGTGGCGAAGGCAAGCGCGACGCGCTGCTGGCTGCAGGCGCCGCGCACGTGATCGTTTCGCAGCAGCAGGACATCGCAGCCGAGACGATGCGCATTACTGACGGCGGCGCGCGGCTCGCGTTCGACCCGATCGGCGGCCCGATCGTCGCCGATCTCGCCGCTGCGCTCGCGCCTCAGGGCACGCTGATCCTGTACGGGAACCTGAGCGGCAAGGCGCGCGAAACGATGTTCCCGTATGGCGCGGCGCTCGCGAAGGGCCTGTCGATGCGCGGCTACCTCGTCTTCGAGGTGCTCCACGATGCGAAGCGATTCGCCGCGGCGCGCACCTTTGTCGAGGACGGTCTGCGCACAGGCAGCCTCGCGCCGACGATCGGGCGCACCTTCGATTTCGGCGAGATGGTCGAGGCCCATCGATATCTGGAATCCGGAGAGCAATTCGGAAAGATCGTAGTCACCGTGCCGCAATCGGGATCCTGACGGACCCGAAGAGCAATCGTTCCCGCATCCGCAGGAGGAGACCCATGGACGCGAAGACACAGACCCGCAGCTTTCCGCTGCCCTCGAAGATCGAGAGCGCGCCGGGCGCAGGCGACTGGAAGTCGATGTATCCGTACTACACGCAGTTCCAGCCGGAGGACGACGGGCGCTTCTGGTTCTACAACTCGATGCATTTTCCCGAGGTGATGCCGGCCTTCGACATCCTCACCGCGGAAGTACCGTACACCGGGCTCGGCGCCTTCACGACGCGCGTGTTCGCGTTCCCCACCACGCTGGGCGTCGAATTTCGCGTGCTCAACGGGCGCGTCTACATCACCGCGAACGCAGTCACGGAACCCGGCGAGATCGGGCGGCGACTGGAGATCTTCCAGCAGCGCGCCGCGCACTACTACGAGAACTGGGATCGCCTCTACGCCGAGTGGCGCAAGCGGATGGACACGCTGATCCGCGACATCGCCGAACTGCGCGTGCCGACGCTACCGGAGTTCGACGACCTGGAGGTGGTGCTCGAAGCGCGCGGCATCGGGCAGAACCACTACCTGCGCGAGAACTTCCACCGCGCCATCGAGATGTTCTCGAAGATGTGGCACTATCACTTCGAGTTCCTGATGCTCGGCTACGGCGCGTACGTCGTCTTCTTCCAGTTCTGCAAGAAGGCGTTCCCCGAGATCGCCGACCAGACGATCTCGCGCATGGTCGCCGGCGTCGACACGCTGATGTTCCGGCCCGACGAGGAGTTGAAGAAGCTCGCCCGTCTGGCTGTCGAGCTGAACGTCGATGATGCCTTTGTAGAGGGCACCGACGCACACGAAATGCTCGCCGCGGTCGGCGCGCGCGGCGAGGCCGGCAAGCGCTGGCTCGCCGCCTTCGAGGCTGCGCGCGATCCGTGGTTCCACATGTCGACCGGCGACGGTTTCTACCATCACCACCGCAGCTGGAACGACGATCTCTCGGTGCCCTTTGCCGCGCTGCCCGGCTACATGCAGATGGCGCGCAGCGGCCAAACGCTCGAGCGCCCCACCGAGCGGTTGAAAGGCGAGCGCGGGCGCATCATCGGCGAGTATCGCGAGCTGCTGGGCACGGACGAGGAGCGCGCCGCCTTCGACCAGATGCTGGGGCTTTGCCAGGTCGTGTTCCCGTTCGTCGAGGACCACAAGTTTTACTGCGAGCACTGGTTCACGACGCTGTTCTTCGACAAGATTCGCCAGTTCGGCGCCGTGCTGCGCGACCAGGGCGTGCTCGAGGACGGCGAGGACATCTTCCACCTGCACTACGGCGAGGCTGAGCAGGCGCTCGTCGACGTCATGCTTGCATGGGCCGGCGGCGGCAAGCCGCACGGTGCGCGCCAATGGCGGCCGATCATCGCCGAGCGCAAGCGCATGCTCGCCGCGCTCAAGGACTGGCAGGCGCCGCCCGCGCTCGGCCCGATTCCCGAGTCGATCGAAGATCCCGCGCTGCAGATGCTCTGGGGGATCACCAACGAGACCCTGCAGACGTGGTCGACGCCCGACCTCGTCGACGAAGGCGAGCTGCGCGGCTTCGCCGCGTCGCCCGGCATCGTCGAGGGTGTCGCCCGCGTGCTGTGCGACGTCAACGACATCAGCCAGGTGCGTGCGGGCGAGATCCTCGTCTGCCCGGTCACGGCGCCGAGCTGGGGGCCGGTGTTCACGAAGATCAAGGCGGCCGTCGCCGACATCGGCGGAACGATGTCGCACGCGGCGATCGTCGCGCGCGAGTACGGGCTGCCCGCGGTGGTCGGTACCGGCACGGCAACCAAGCGCATCCGCACCGGGCAGCGCGTCCGCGTCGACGGAGATCGCGGCATCGTGCGCGTTCTCGACTAGCGCCGAGCAGGGAAGGACCCACCATGAACGAGCGTGCCTGGGTTCGGCACTTCGACGAGATCGGAATCGGCGACCGGCCAACGGTCGGTGGCAAGGGCGCGAGCCTCGGCGAGCTGCTGCGCGCCGGCATCGCGGTGCCGCCCGGCTGCGTCGTCACCACCGATGCGTTCCAGCACTTCCTCGATGCCTGCGATCCGAACCGCACGATCCGCCGACGCATCGAGATGCTGTCGGCCGATGATCTCGACTCCATCGCTGCCGCGAGCGCCGACGTGCGCGCAAGCCTCGAGCAGGCGGAGCTTTCTGCTGCACTGCACGAGGGAATCGCCGCCGGCCTCGAGCGCGTTTGCGGGGGCGAGGACCAGACGCCGATGGCCGTGCGCTCCAGCGCGACCAGCGAGGACAGCGCGGAGGCGAGCTTCGCCGGCCTGCAGGACACCTACCTCTGGGTGCGGGGCGTCGGCGCCGTCATCGAGCATGTGCGCCGCTGCTTCGCGAGCCTGTACAGCGTCGAGTCGCTCACCTACCGGCGCAGGCTCGGCATGTCCGAGGACGGCCTCGCGATGGCGGTCGTGATCCAGCGCATGGTCGATGCGCGCTCGTCGGGCGTGATGTTCACGCGCAGCCCGACCACCGGCGACCGTTCGGTGGTCACGCTCGAGTCGAGCTGGGGCCTGGGCTCGGCGGTCGTCAGCGGCGAGGTCACCCCCGATCGTTTCGTCGTCGCCAAGGTCACCAGCGAAATCTCGCGGCGCGACGTTTCCGTGAAGATGCGCCGGCACCGGCCCCACCCGTGCGGCTCGGGCGTCGTCGAAGAGGAGGTGCCCGAGGCGCAACGCGACGTAGCGTCGGTGTCCGACGCCGAAGTGCTCGCGCTCGCCTCGATCGCGCGAAAGGTCGAGCGGCACTACGGCTGTGCGCAGGACATCGAGTGGGCGATCGCCCACGGCTGCGCGCCCGGTGAAGGCGTCTTCCTGCTGCAGAGCCGTCCCGAAACGGTGTGGGCGAATCGCGAGGCGGCCGCGGTGGCGGCGCCGAAACCGCGCGCCGTCGATCACGTGTTCGCGATGCTCGGCGCAAGCAGGGCGCAGCCGAGAAAGGAAGCACGATGACCCTGAGCAACGAGGACGTGCAGGACATCCTGCGCGTCCTGGACTCGACGTCGTACGACGAGCTGCAGCTCGAGACCGGGCGCTTCCGCCTCGTGCTGCGGCGCACGCCGGGCGGATCGTGGGCGCAGGAAACGCAGGTGCTGTCCCCGCCGCAGCGCTCCGACAGCGCCGATCGAGCGGTCGCGAACGCGCTGGCCGGTGCAGCCTCGGGCGCCTTGGGCGCCGCGGGCGTCGCGGACGAAGCGACGACGGCGGTGCGCGAGCCGCGCGCCGCGCCCGAGGGACTGCACGAAGTGCGTCCGCCGATGCTCGGTACCTTCTATCGCGCGCCCAAGCCGGGTGCTGCGCCGTTCGTCGAGGTGGGCAGCAAGGTGCAGCCGGATTCCGTCGTCTGCATCATCGAGACGATGAAGCTGATGAACTCGGTGTGCGCCGGCGTGGCCGGCGAAGTGGTCGAGATCTGTCTGGCAGATGCGCAGTTCGCCGACGAGGCCGAGGTGCTGCTGCGCATCCGACCGGAGGCCGCGTGCGCCTGAGGCGGATCCTGATCGCCAATCGCGGCGAGATCGCGGTGCGCATCGCGCGCACCTGCAGCGCACTCGGCATCGAGACCGTGCTCGCCGCTTCGGACGCCGACCTCGATTCGCTCGCCGCGCGGCTGGCCGACCGTACCGTGCGCATCGGAACGGCGACATCGTCGGCCAGCTATCTGAACGTAGAGGCGGTCGTCGCCGCTGCACGGGCAGTGGGCGCCGACGCGATCCATCCGGGCTACGGGTTCCTTTCCGAGAACGCGCGGCTGGCGCGCGCGTGCGACGAAGCGGGAATCGTGTTTATCGGGCCCACCGCCGGGCAGCTCGACGCGGTCGGCGACAAGCTCAAGGCGCGCCATCACGCAGTGTCGGCAGGCCTGCCGGTCGTGCCGGGCGGTGAGATCGACCGCGAATCGGACATGCAGGCGCTCGCGCGGGAGATCGGTTTTCCCGTGCTGGTGAAGGCGGTCGCCGGCGGCGGTGGCCGGGGAATGAAGATCGTGCAGGCGCCGGCGCAGCTCTCGGCCACCGTCGAACTGGCGATGGCCGAGGCGCAGGCAGCGTTCGGCGACGCGCGCGTCTATCTGGAACGCTACGTCGCGTCCGGGCGGCACGTCGAGGTGCAGGTGCTCGGCGACGGCGAGCGCGCCATCCATCTCGGCACGCGCGACTGCTCCATTCAACGGCGCTACCAGAAGCTGGTCGAGGAGGCGCCCGCGCCGCAGCTGCATCCGACACTGCGCGAGCAGATGCATCTGGGTGCAGTCGCGTTCGCGCGGCACCTGGGCTACCGCGGGCTGGGCACCGTCGAGCTGCTCGTCGACCGCGAACGCGAAATCTTCTACTTCCTCGAGATGAACGCGCGCATCCAGGTCGAGCACCCGGTCACCGAGGCGATCACCGGTCTCGACCTCGTTGCCGAGCAGATCGCCGTTGCCGAAGGCCGGCCGCTGCGCGTCGCGCAGCAGGACGTGCATTTCGAAGGCCACGCAATCGAGTGCCGGCTGAACGCCGAGGACTGGACGCGCGATTTCCGCCCGAGCCCGGGCATCGTACGGCGCGCGGTGTTCCCTGCGTCGCCCCACGTGCGCGTCGACACGCATTTGCAATCGGGCAGCCGCGTGCCGCCGCACTACGACTCGCTGCTGGCGAAGCTCGTCGTGCACGGCAGGGATCGCGACGACGCCGTCGATCGGCTGCGCGAAGCGCTCGCCGCCTGCGAGATCGACGGCGTGTCGACGAACCTTCCGATGCACGCGGCGCTGGTGCGAGACGCCGGCTTCCGCGCCGGCGGATTCGACACGGGCTGGTTCCCGCGCTTCCTCGAGGCACGACAGCAGGGCCCGCTGGCGGAAAACTCGAATGGCTGACATCCAGCTGATCGACGTGTCGCTGCGCGACGGCAACCAGAGCCTGTGGGGCGCGATGAGCTGCAACACGGCACAGACGCTGGCGATCGCGCCGGTGATGAACCGCGTCGGCTTTCGCGCGCTCGACTATTGCTCGAGCACTGCGATGGGCGTCGCCGTTCGCTACCACCGCGAGAACCCATGGGAGCGGATCCGGCTCACACATGCGGCAATGCCCGACACGCTGCTGCAGTTCATCGGCACCGGACTGCGCTTCATCTCGTGGGAGCCGGCGCATCCCGAGTTCATGCAGCTCGTCTACGACCGCCTCGTCGAGAACGGCATCGACCGCTTCATCGCGCTCGACCCGATGCACGACGTCGACGCGCTGCTCGCGACGGCAGCCGCGATGCGTCGGGCGGGCGCCGCCGAGATCATCACCGCGCTCACGTTCACGCTGAGCGCCGTGCACGACGACGCGTTCTACGCCGGGCTCGTCGCGCAGCTGTCGCCGTCGCCCGACATCGATCGCTTCTACATCAAGGACCCGGCCGGGCTGCTCACGCCCGAACGCGCACGGACGCTGATCCCGGCGATCCGCGCGACGATGGCCGGCAAGCCGCTCGAGCTGCATTCGCACTGCACGATCGGGCTGTCGCCGCTCAGCTGCATGGCGGCCGCCGAGCTCGGTGTGGAGGTAATCCAGGTGGCCTGCGGCGCCGCGTCGAACGGTACGTCGCTGCCCGACGCTCAGCGCATCGTCGCGAACCTGCGCGCGCTCGGTCACCGCGTCGACATCGACGATCACGCGCTCGCGCGCGTCGCGCAGTACTTCACGCAGCTCGCGCAGGCCGAGGGGCTGCCGCCGGGTACGCCGCAGCAGTTCGATGCGGCGTTCCTGCGACACCAGCTCGCCGGAGGCGCGATCACGACGCTGAAGCGCCAGCTCGCCGAGCTGAAGCTCTCCGACCGCTTCGACGAGGTGATGGAGGAGGTGTGTCGGGTGCGGGCCGAGCTGGGCTACCCGATCATGGTCACGCCGTTCCCGCAGATCGTCTATACGCAGGCGCTGTACAACCTGATCGGCGCCGAGCGTTATGCGAACGTCTCCGACCAGGTGATCCGGTACGTGCTCGGCAGCTTCGGCCGCCCGACGGCGCCGGTCGACGCCGACGTGCAGGACCGCATCCTTTCGCGCCCGCGTGCCCGCGAGCTGCGCGACGAGCCGCCGCCGCTGCCGCCGTCCGAGCTGCGCAGGCGATTTCGCGCCGGTCTGTCCGACGAGGAGTTCCTGTTGCGCGCGGTGATGCCGGCCGACCAGGTCGATGCGATGCTCGCCGCCGGGCCGGCGCGCCGACACTACAACCCCTCGATGCAGCCGCTGCTGTCGCTGCTGAGGGGCGTCGCGGCGCGCCCGCCGGCCGCGGCGCTCGTCTTCGACAAGCCCGGGCTGCATCTCGAACTGCGGGGTCGTTCCCGCGAGGAGACACCGCATGTTGATTGATCGGTCGCGCGAGGCCGCCGAGGAGCACGATGCCGGTTTCGTCGAACGCCTGCGCGCGGCGCGCGGCTTTCTGTTCGACATGGACGGCACGCTCGTGCTCGGCGACCAGCGCAACCACGGCCTGACGCCGCTGCCCGGCGCGCTGGAGACGACGCAGCTGCTTCGCCGTCGCGGAATCGGTTTCGTCGTCTTCACCAACGGCACGCCGCGCACGCCGCAGGCCTATGCGCAGGAACTGCGCAAGGTGGGCTTCGCACTCGACGACGCGCAGATGCTGACGCCGGCGAGCAGCGCGGTCGAGCTCTTCGTTCGTCGCGGCTATCGCCGCGTGATGGTGCTCGGGGGCGAGGGCATGGTCCTGCCGCTGCGCGAGGCGGGAATCGAGGTCGTCGCACCCGTCGGCCGGCCCGAAGCCGACGCGGTGTTCGTCGGCTGGTACCGCGAGTTCTCGATCGACACGCTCGAGACCGCCTGCCATGCGGTCTGGGGCGGCGCGCAGCTGTTCAGTGCCTCGCAGTCGATGTTCTTCGCGACCGCGCAGGGCAAGGCGCTCGGAACCTCGCGGCCGATCTCGGCGATGATCCGCGATCTCACCGGTTGTCGGGTGAACATCGTCGGCAAGCCGTCGCAGGAGGCGTTGCGGTGCGCCGCCCGTCGGCTTCGGGTGCCGGCGCGCGAGCTCGCCGTTGTCGGCGACGACCCGGCGCTGGAGATGCCGATGGCCCGCCGCGGCGGCGCGCTCGCGATCGCCGTGCGAAGCGGGCTGGGCGACGACGAGGGATACTCGCAGCTTTCCGACGCGCAGCGTCCCCACGTCGTTCTCGACGGAATGAACGACCTGCTCGGGCTGATGCGCGAGTGAGGGGAAACTGAGGGGCAACTGAGGGGCAACTGAGCGCCAACCGAGGGCACCAGCGAGGAGGCCGGGTCGCGATGCGCAGCTACAAGGTCAAGCCGATCCACGCACTCGCGCGCGGCCTGGCAGTGCTGCAGTCGCTGCAGCGGATGCAGGCGGCGAGCCTGCACGACCTGCATCTCGCGACCGGCCTGCCGAAGAGCACGCTCACGCGTATCCTCTACACGCTGCATCTGCAGGGCCTCGTCTGGCAGCGGATGGCCGACGGCGCATACCTCGCCAGCCACAGCCTGCATGAACGCGCGCAGATCGACGACACCGCGTGGCTCGTCGAGATCGCGTCGCCCGTGCTGCAGGAACTCGGTCGGCGGACGAACTGGCCGTCGGTGCTCACCGTGCCCCGACTCGACTACATGGAAGTGATCGAGACGAACAGCTCGCAGGCCTACTTCGACCTGATCCGCCGCAGGCCGATCGGCTACCGGCTGAACTACCTGCGGTCCGCGTCGGGGCGCGCCTATCTCGCCTTCTGCTCCGAGCAGGAGCGCGAAGCGGTCCTGCGGCGCCTGCGCGAGGGCGGCGTACCCGGCAACGAAAAGGCGTCGGACGAGGGCTTCGTGCGCGAGCTGGTGCGCAGCGGACGGCGCAACGGCTACGGCGTTCGCACGCCCGACTTCGGCGGCGACTACGCGCGAACGCGGCGCGAAGCCGACGACGGCCGCAGCTCGATGGCGATGCCGATCGTCGTCGACGGCCAGGTCCTCGGTTGCATGAACCTCACCTGGCGCACGCGAGTGATCTCTCTCGCGCGCATGGCAGAACGTCACGGAGGCGACCTGCGCGAAGCGATCCGACAGGTCGAGCAGCGGATCGCCCAGACGATGGACCCGCCGTCCCGGGCGGTGCCGCGCCCTTCGGTCAACGGAGCTCCCCGACTTGAAACTGCGAACCGACCTCGAGCCCGTGCGCGTACGTGAAGGCGAGCTGCTGTGGACGCCCGATCCACAGCGCATCGCGAGCACCCGCCTCGTCGAATACACGGGCTGGCTCGAACGCGGGCGCGGACTGGTCTTTGCCGACTACGCGGCGCTGCATCGCTGGTCGGTGACCGACCTCGATGCGTTCTGGCGCTCGATCTTCGAGTATTTCGAGGTGCGTTCGTCGACGCCGGTCGGGCCGGTGTTCGCGCGGCGCGAGATGCCCGGTGCGGAATGGTTTCCCGGCGTGCGGCTGAACTACGCCGAGCACGTGCTGCGCAACGAACGACTGGGCGCCGACGCGCTGCTCTTCCTCGACGAGGTGCGCCCGCTCGCCGGTTTCTCGTGGGACCTGCTCGCCGCGCAGGTTCGCACGCTGGCGACCCGCATGCGCGAGATGGGCGTGGCGCCCGGCGACCGTGTCGTCGCCTACCTGCCGAAC
>DASWVL010000093.1:0-12928 GCA_036406255.1 Zeimonas sp. | reverse complement strand
GGCAGATCCGCCGCGTGTTCGTCGCCAATCGCGGCGAAATCGCGGTCCGCATCGTCGAGGCCTGCCACCGGCTGGGCATCGAGGCCGTCGTCGGCGTCTCGGATGCCGATCGCGACACGCTCGCCGCGCTTCGCGCCGACCGTGCCGTCTGCATCGGTCCGGCGCGAGCCACCGACAGCTACCTGCGCAAGGAAACGATCGTCGCCGCGGCACTGGGCACGGGTTGCGACGCGGTCCATCCGGGCTACGGCTTTCTCTCCGAACGCGCGACGTTCCGGCGCTACTGCGCCGAGCACGGCCTGATCTTCGTCGGGCCGAGCGCGGAGGCGATCAGCGACCTCGGCGACAAGCTGCGCGCACGGCGCATCGCCGAGTCGCTCGGCGTGCCCACGGTTCCGGGGTCCGACCACGTCGAGTCGGCCGTCGATGCGCGCCGCTTCGGCGAGCGCGCGGGCTACCCGTTCCTGCTCAAGGCCAGCGCCGGTGGCGGCGGCCGCGGGATGCGCATCGTGCGCGACGCGGCGGAGGTCGAGGCGGCACACGCCGGCGCATCGGCCGAAGCGGCCGCAGCCTTCGGCGATCCCACGCTGTACATCGAGCGCTACATCGAGTGCGCGCGGCACGTCGAGGTCCAGGTGCTCGGCGATTCGTTCGGCAACGTCGTCCACCTGGCCGAGCGCGACTGCTCCACGCAGCGCCGCCACCAGAAGCTGCTCGAGGAGGGCCCGTCGCCGATCCTCGACGAGACCGTGCGCCGACGGATGGCGACCGAGGCGGTCAAGCTCGCGCGCCACGTCGGCTACGAGGGCGCCGGCACCGTCGAGTTCATCGTCGACCTGGACACGAAGTCGTTCTACTTCCTCGAGATGAACACGCGCATCCAGGTCGAGCATCCGGTCACCGAGATGATCACCGGAAGGGACCTGGTCGCCGAGATGATCCGGATCGCCGCCGGCGAGCCGCTGTCGTTCGCGCAGGACGACGTCGCGATCCGCGGCCACGCGATCGAGTGCCGGATCAACGCCGAGGACTTCCGCGCCGGCTTCCGCCCGTCGCCGGGGCTGCTGCGCGCGTGGCGCCCGCCTTCCGGTCCGGGTATCCGCCTCGATTCGCACTGCTACCCCGGCTACCGGATCCCGCCGTTCTACGACTCGATGATCGGAAAGCTGCTCGTGCACGCCGACGACCGCGCACAGGCGATCGAGAAGATGCGCGACGCGCTCGAAGAGTTCGTCATCGAGGGAATCGAGACGACCATCCCGTTCCACCGGATGGTGCTGTCGCACCCGGACTTCCGCCAGAACCGCGTCACGACCCGCTGGGTAGAGAACGTGCTGATGAATCCGGCCAACCAGGGACCCGAATCGTCATGAAGGAAATCAGGATCGTCGACACGACGCTGCGCGACGCGCACCAGTGCCTGTGGGCCACCCGCATGACCACCGCGATGATGCTGCCCGTCGCCGAGACGATGGACCGGATCGGATTCGACACGATCGATCTCGCGGGCCACGTCCAGTTCGACGTCTGCATCCGCTACCTTAAGGAGAATCCGTGGGAACGCGTGCGGCTGATGCGCGAGCGGGTTCGCAACGCGCCGCTGCGCGGCTTCATGCGCAGCAAGGGCTACAGCTTCACCGACATCATGCCCGACGACCTGAACGATCTGATGATCGAGCGGATGGTCGCCAACGGGTTCGGCGCGATCGTCGCCTTCGACGGCCTGAGCGATCCCGAGAACATCCTGCGCACGCTGCTGCTCACGCGCAAGCTCGGCGCGAAGGCGGTCGGCTGCCTCGCCTACAGCCTGAGCCCGGTGCACACCGACGAACTGTACGTGCGCATGGCCGAGGAGCTCGTGCGCAGGGACGCAGTCGACACGATCATGATCAAGGACTCCGGCGGGCTGCTCACCGTCGACCGCATCCGCACGCTCGTGCCGGCCGTCCGCAAGGCGATCGGCTCGACGACGCTCGAACTGCACAGCCACTGCATCACCGGGCTCGCGCCGCTGGTCTACCTCGAGGGCGCAAAGCTCGGGGTCGACCAGATCCACACGTCGATCGCCCCGCTCGCCAACGGCATCGCGCAGCCCTCCACGCAGGCGATGGTTCGCGACCTGCGGTCGATGGGTTTCGAGGTGCGCATCGACGACGCGCTCGTCGACGAGGTGAGCCGCCACTTCCAGCGCGTGGCGGAGCAGGAAGGCAAGCCGGTGGGCGTTCCGCTCGAGTACGACGCGACCCACTACCACCATCAGGTCCCGGGCGGCATGCGCAGCAACTTCGAGGCATCTCTGGCCGAGGCGGGCCTCGGCCACCGCCTGCAGGAGGTGCTCGAGGAGTGCGCGCGCGTGCGCGAGGAACTCGGCTGGCCGATGCTGATCACGCCCTTCGCACAGCTCGTGGGAACGCAGGCGCTGCTGAACGTGATCCAGGGCGACCGCTACAGCGTGGTCCCGGACGCGGTGAAGAAGTACGCGCTCGGCTACTACGGCCGTTTGCTGGCGCCGGTCCAGCCGGACGTGCTCGACAGGATCATCACCAACGGCTCCCCCGGCATACCGATGACGCCGACGCCTCCCGACCCTGTCGTTCCCGCGTTACGGAAGGCTTACCCGAATCTGAGCGACGAGGAGCGACTGCTTCGCTTCATGTTCCCGGGCTCGCAGGTCGACGAGATGCTCGCGCAGGGCCCGACGACAACGACATACCACTTCGAGAAGCCCGTCGTGCGCCTGCTGCGCGAGCTGTCGAAACGACCGAAGAAGGCTCGGATCGTCGTGACGAAGGGCAGCGACCGGCTCGAGCTCGGCATGACCGGCCAGGCCGGTCACTGACCGTCGAGCAGGTCCATGCCCCATTCGTTGTAGCGCTCGCCGGCGGCAGCGCCGAGCGGAAAGGCGGCGTCGAGCGCGGCGACGTCCTGCGCCGACAGCGTGCGTTCGAGCGCAGCGAGGTTCTCGCGCAGGTAGCGCTCGCGCTTGGTCCCCGGGATCGGCACGACGTCGGGACCGCGTGAAAGCACCCACGCAAGTGCCAGTTGCGCCGGCGTGCAGGCCATGCCGCGAGCGATCTCCTCGACCTTCTCGACGAGCGCGAGGTTTCGCGCGAGGTTCTCGCCCTGGAATCTCGGTGTGTTGCGACGGTAGTCGTCGGGCGGAAGCGTTTCGGCGCTCTTCACGCCGCCGGTGAGGAACCCCCGGCCCAGCGGGCTGTATGCGACGAGGCCGATGCCCAGCTCCCGGCACGTAGGCAGTACCTCCAGCTCGACATCGCGGCTCCACAGCGAGTATTCGCCCTGCACGGCCGACAGCGGGTGCACCGCATGCGCGCGGCGGATCGTCTGCGCGCTCGCCTCCGAGAGGCCGATGAAGCGCACCTTGCCCTCGTCGACGAGGCGCGCGAGCGCGCCGACAGTCTCCTCGATCGGCACCCGCGGGTCGACCCGGTGCTGGAAATACAGGTCGATCGTGTCGACCCCCAGGCGCTTCAGGCTGGCGTGACAGGCTTCGCGCACGTAGTCGGGGTGTCCGCTCAGGCCCCGGTAGACGCCGTTCGCGTCGCGGATGTGACCGAACTTGGTCGCGATCACGACGTCGTCACGGCGCCCCTGGATGCAACGACCGACGAATTCCTCGTTCGCGCCGCTGGCATAGGAGTCGGCGGTATCGAGCAGCGTGACGCCGAGGTCGAGCGCGAGGCGCAAAGTGCGCTCCGATTCGAGGTCGTCGCGCACCCCGTAGAAGTCGGACATGCCCATGCATCCGAGGCCTACAGGGAAGACCTGAAGCGCTTCCTTTCCCAGGTATCGCTTGTCCACTGATTGCACCTGCTCGATCAAACGCATCGCCGCGCTACACTCGCTCGATCCCGGCCACGCACACGAAGCTCGGTGGCACCTCGCCTGCTTGCAGCGAGACCCCGACGCGATCCCGGACCATGACTCTACGCATTCTCGCCACCGGCGGCACCTTCGACAAACGCTACGACCCCGTCACCGGCGAGCTGGGTTTCGGCGAATCGCATCTCCCGTCGATCGTCGCACGCGCGCGCTTGATGAACGACGTCGTCGTGCAGGTCGTCCTGCTGATCGACAGCCTGGACATGCGCGACGAGCACCGCCGGCAGGTGCTCGACGCATGCCGCGCGGCTCCCGAGACGATGCTCGTCGTCGTGCACGGCACCGACACGATGGTCGAGACGGCGGCGATGCTCGGCAGGGCGGCGCTGCCCAAGACGATCGTGCTCACCGGCGCGATGGTGCCCTTCGCGGTGGAGGACTCCGACGCGAGCTTCAATCTGGGCACCGCCGTCGGGTTCGCCCGATCGCTCCCGCACGGAGTATGGGTCGCGATGAACGGCGTTGCGCGTCCGTGGTCGGACGTCCGCAAGAACCGCGCAGCGGGGATCTTCGAATCGCTCGGCTGAACGGGCAACCTACTGCGCGACGAGCCGCCTTGCGGCTTCGGCGATCTTCACCGCGTTCACCCGCGCCACCCGCTCCAGCGGCGCCGAATATCCCACCGGCACGCGCGGCGCACCGATGCGCGCGACGCGACCGACGCCGCGCTCGGCGAGCGTCGCGACGATCTCGGCGCCGAAGCCCGCCACCTGCACGGCCTCGTGCGCGACCAGCACGCGCCCCGTGCGACGCGCCGATGCTTCGACGGTGTCGCGATCCCACGGCCAGATCGTGCGCAGGTCGATCACCTCGGCGTCGATCCCGTCGGCCTGCAGCGAGCGTGCCGCCTCGAGCGACTCGTGCACGGCGCGGCTCCAGGAGACGATCGTCAGGTCGCGACCCGCCTTCGCAATGCGCGCGCGGCCGATCGGCACCTCATCGGCCGCGTCGACGGCTCCCTCGGCTGCCCACAATTCCTTGTGCTCGAGATACGCAACCGGGTCGCCGCTCGCCAGGCTGGCGCGCAGCAACGCGTAGTTGTCCTGCGGCGTCGCCGGGCAGACGACGACGAGTCCCGGCACGTGCGCGAACCACGATTCGAGCGACTGCGAATGCTGCGCGGCCGATGCACTCCAGATGCCGATCGGCATGCGCACGACCATCGGTACGCGTCCCTGCCCACCGAACATGAAACGGTTCTTCGCCGCCTGGTTGACGATCTCGTCCATCGCGCACAACGCGAAGTCGACGACGCGCATCTCGACGACCGGCTTCAGTCCGGTCAGCGCCATTCCGACGGCGGCACCGGCGATCGTCGCCTCGGAGATCGGCGTATCGATGACGCGCGTCGCGCCGAATCGCTCGAGCAGTCCGCGGTATTGTCCGAAGATGCCGCCGCGACCGAGATCCTCGCCGAGCGCGACGACGCGCGCATCGCGCTCCATCCCGTCGGCGAGCGCCGCGGCCGCCGCCGCTGCATAGGTCATCGTCGCCTTCAACTGAACCACCTTCCGTTTCCGACGTCCTGCACGTCCTCGAATGCCGCGGCCTGGTCCGGCCACGGCGCGTCGCTCGCCGATTCGAGCGCATGCGCGACTTCCTCGCGCGCCTCGCGCAGGCAGGTCTCGATGCGCTGTCCTGCAATTCCCCGCTCGGCCAGCCGTGCGCGCGCGACGAGCAGCGGATCACCGCGCATCGCTTCCTCCAGCTCGGTCGCATCGCGGTACGCGGCCGGATCGACCGACACGTGTCCCTTGAATCGGTAGGTCTTCGCGTGCAGCAGCCGCGGGCCCTCGCCGTCGCGCACCGCGCGCACCAGCTCGCGCGCCGCCTCCCAGACGGCGACGACGTCCATCCCGTCGACCTCGACGGCGGGAACGCCGAACGCCTGCGCGCGCGCGGCTGCGCCCTCGCCGGCCGACATCTCCGCCGTGCGCGTGGTCGCCGACCACTGGTTGTCCTCGCAGACGAAGAGCACCGGCAGTGCAAATGCCGCCGCCCAGTTCAGGCTCTCGGCGAAGGGGCCTCGATTGAGCGCGCCGTCGCCGAAGAACGTGACGGCAATCGAGTCGCGGCCCTGCACGCGCATCGATTGCGCGGCGCCGACCGCGATCGGGATCCCTGCGGCGACCACACCGTTCGCACCGAGCATGCCGACCGAGAAATCGGCGATGTGCATCGAGCCGCCCTTGCCCCGGCAGAAGCCGGTAGCCCGGCCGAACAGCTCGTGCATCATCGACTCGAGCCTCGCACCCTTGGCGATCGTGTGCCCGTGCCCGCGGTGCGTCGACGTCAGCCAATCGTCGGTGCGCAGGTGCGCACACACCCCGGCGGCGACCGCTTCCTGCCCCGTGGAGAGGTGCAGCGGCCCGCGGACGTGCGCGCGCGTACCGGCCGCCTGGCCGAAGGCGGCAACGCCGCCGCGGCTCGCCTCCTCGGCGGCGTCCTCGAAGGCGCGAATGCGGCACACGGTGCGAAACAGCGCGAGCAGGCGCGCATCGTCGAGCACGATATCGTCGGGGGTCGTCACGGCGTTCCTGCAGGCAATGGCTTGGGCTACGAACGGCAGGCGGGCACGAGAACCGTCTGCCGGCGGCACCGCGGTGCCGGCGAGCCCGAATGCTACACGGACGCCCCCCCGGACGACGCGCGCGACCGGTCGATCAGCGCGCGAAGCGCGCGCGCCTGGGCGTCGTACTCGCCGGCGCGCCGCTCCATCTCGCCGACGTCCGTGTCATCGCGCACGCCCCGCTCGAGCGCCAACGCCTGGCGCAGCATCATCGACTTCTCCTGCAGCGTGCGCACCGCCGACCAGAGCGCCTGCTCGATCTGCGTCGATTGCACGGCGAGCAGCGTCCGCATCGAATAGGCATGCCCGGTGTGGCAGCGAAAGCGCAACGGTCCGGATGCTTCGATCTGCCACAGCGACCCCCCGCAATCGGGGCAGGTGAATTTCGACGTCCGACCCACCGCATTCAACTCCTCGACGATCGCACCTTCGCCGAGCGCGATCGCGTGCTCGCGCGACAGACGGACGGGAACCTCGGGGGCGGCCTGCGATGCGGGAGCGGCTTGTCCGACGAGCTCCGCAAGCACGGCTGCGAGCGACTCGAGCGGCGCGACGCGATCGACGACGACGCTCTTCAGCGCCTCGGTCGGCATCCCCGGCTCCTCGGCGCTCGACGGATCCTGCACGACGACGACACCGCCGCACTCGCGGATCGCCTGCAGCCCGGCGACGCCATCGTCGAGCCGACCGGTGAGCAGCGCACCGATGACGCGCGAGCCGCGCGTGAGCGCCGCCGAGCGGAACAGCGGGTCGATCGCCGGTCGCGTATGGTTCTCGCGCGGCCCGCGCGACAACCGGATCCGGTCGTACTCGAGCAGCAGGTGCCGATCAGGCACCGCGACGTACAGGTGGCCCGGCCGCACGATCTCGCCGTCGGCGGCTTCGATCACCGGATGCGGTCCGCTCGCGCGCAGGATCGCCGCCAGCGTGCTCGGATGATTGCCGATGTGCAGTACGATGAGAACGGCTGCCGGAAACGGCGACGGGAGCGCACGCACGATCGTCCGCAGCGCCTGGATTCCTCCTGCCGATGCACCGACCACCACGGTATCGCGGACGAAGTTCGGGGAATCGCGGTCGGGGTCGGTCATGGGCGCGGTCCGGCTCGCTCGCTACGGCGGTTCCCGCCCGCAGCGGCGCAAACCTCTCTCGTGGCCAGCAATCGGCCCTCCCGATCGGAGCCCTCCTCGATGCGCAAGGAAGACGCGCCTGCCGCCGGCGACGGCTCGACGATTCCCTCGTCGGTCGACTTCCTCGTGGTCGGCCTCGGCGCTTCAGCCGGAGGCCTGGCCCCGCTCCAGTCGTTCTTCGAGCGGATGCCGGCCGAACCGGACGCCGCGTTCGTCGTCGTCGTACACCTCTCGCCGACGCACCTGAGTTCGCTGCCCAGCCTGCTGCAGGCGAAGACGTCGATGCCCGTCGTCGCCGTCGACCGGGCGATGCCGATCGAGAAGAACCGCGTCTACGTGATCGCACCGAACCGGCTGCTCACGATGAACGACGATTTCCTGCAGTCGTCGGAACTGCCGAAGCAGGATCGTGGCCTCGCCATCGATCGCTTCTTCCGCTCGCTGGCGGCCGCACACGGCAACCGGGCGGTGGCCATCGTTCTTTCCAGTGCGTCGTCCGACGGAGCGATCGGCGTACGGGCAATACGCGAGCACGGCGGGCTGTGCATCGCGCAGCAGCCCGACGACGCCGAGTTCGACGGGATGCCGCGCGCAACGATCGCCAGCGGCTGCGCCGATTGGGTGCTTCCGGTGGCCGAGATACCCGCGCGCGTCGGCGAACTGGTCCGCACGACGCGCGAGATTCGCCTGCCACCGATCGCCGACGACGCCGAAGAACCGGCGATCCTCGATCCGGAGGCGGCACGGCTCGCCGAAGCGACGCTGCGCGAGATCCTGCTGCTGCTGCGCGCGCGCACCGGCCACGACTTCCGCCGCTACAAGCGAGCGACGCTGCTGCGGCGGCTCGAGCGACGACTGCAGGTGCACGGGGTGCCGACGCTGCCCGCCTACCTGCAGCTGCTGCAGCGCGACACCGACGAGGCGCACTCGCTGCTGAAAGACCTGCTGATCGGTGTCACGAACTTCTTCCGGAACCCGGAAGCCTTCGACGCGCTGATGCACGAGGCAATCCCGAAGATGTTCGAGCAGGCGGGCGACGTGGGCGTGCGCGCGTGGGTCGCCGGCTGCTCCTCGGGCGAAGAGGCATATTCGGTCGCGATGCTGCTGTGCGAGCACGCGTCGACGCTGCCCTACACGCCGCGCATCCAGGTATTCGCCACCGACATCGACGAGGTCGCGATCGAGATCGCGCGCGTCGGGCAGTACCCGGCCGCCATCGAGGCCGACGTACCGGCGGCGCGCCTGCGGCGCTTCTTCGACCGCAACGACGGCGACCACTACCGGATCCGCAAGGAGGTGCGCGAGAAGGTCATGTTCGCTCCGCACAACCTGCTGCGCGACCCGCCGTTCTCCCGGCTCGATCTCGTCTGCTGCCGCAACCTGCTGATCTACCTCGACCGCGAGGTCCATTCGTCGGTGCTCGAGGGATTCCACTTCGCGTTGCGCCCGGGCGGCTTCCTGTTCCTCGGCAGCTCCGAGTCGGTCGACACGGCGCCCGACCTGTTCACGATCGTCGACAAGAAATACCGGATCTTCCGCTCGACGGCGGTCGCGCGCGCACAACGCCCGCTGCCGCGCTTCGACGCGACGCCGGTGCCGGCACGGCCGCTCGCGGCGCTCGACGCAGGCGCTCCCCCCCGCCAGCGCTCCGCCGGCGATCTGCACCGGCGCCTGTCCGCGAAGTACGCAGCGTCGATCCTCGTCGACGCCGACGGCGACGTGCTCGACGTCTCGAACGAGGCTTCGCGCTACCTGCGCGTCGGGGTTGGAGAACTGTCGCGACAGCTGGTGAACCTCGTGCTGCCGGAGTTGCGCGCGGAGTTGCGCGCGGCGGTGTTCCATTCGCTCGGCGAAGGAAGAGCGGTGCGCTCGCGCAGCGTTCGCGTGGAACGCGGCGGCGGCAGTTACCGGGTCGGCATGACGGCGAGGCCGGTCGACGACAACGACAGCGGCGCACGGATGCTGCTCGTCCTCTTCGAGGAGGTCGAGGACGAGGACCAACGAGCCGTTGCGGACGGCTCCGACGAGAACCCCGTCGTCGCGCAGCTCGAGGAGGAGCTGCGCCGCACGCGCGACCAGCTGCAGACGACGATCGAGCAGTCCGACACGTCCACCGAGGAACTGAAGGCGTCGAACGAGGAGCTGCAGGCGATCAACGAGGAACTGCGGGCGGCCACCGAGGAGCTGGAGACGAGCAAGGAAGAGCTGCAGTCGATCAACGAGGAGCTGCTCACCGTCAACGCCGAGTTGAAGACGAAGATCGAGGAGAAGGGCAAGATCAACGACGACCTGCAGAACCTGATCAGCGCCACCGACATCGCCACCGTCTTCGTCGACCGTGCGATGACGGTCAAGCGTTTCACGCCTTCGGCCACGCGCCTGTTCAATCTCATTCCGGGCGACGTCGGCCGCTCGCTGCTCGACATCCGCCACCGATTGCACTACGACTCGCTCGCTTCCGACGCGGCCGACGCGTTCCAGTCGCTGCGCGTGATCGAGCGCGAGGTGGATTCCGAGGACGGGCGCTGGTACCTCGCGCGCGTGATGCCGTACCGCACGCTGGAAGATCGCATCGACGGCGCCGTGCTCAGCTTCGTCGACATCACGGTGCGCCGGCGCGCCGAGGAGGACGTGCGCCGGCTCGCCGAGAGCACCCGCGACTTCGCGATCATCACGACCGACATCGAGGGGCGCGTGAACACGTGGAACGTCGGTGCCGAGCGCGTGTTCGGCTATTCCGCCGCGGAGATGCGGGGCGTGTCGCTGTCGCGGGTCTTTCCGTCCTCCGACGTCGACCGCGGCGTGTTCGACGACGAGATGCGTACGGCACGCGAAGAGGGCCGTGCCTCGGACGAGCGCTGGCTGGTACGCAAGGACGGCACGCCGATCTTCTGCAGCGGAATCCTCGCACCGCTGTACGAAGGAACGGAGCTGTGCGGCTACGGAAAGATCGCGCGCGACATCACCGTGACGAAGAAGGCCGAGACCGACCGCGAGACGCTGCTGCAACGCGAGAGCGCGGCGCGCGCCGAAGCGCAATCGGCGAGCGAGATGAAGGACGAGTTCCTCGCCGTGATGTCGCACGAGCTGAAGAACCCGCTGAACCTGATCCAGCTCAACGCCGAACTGCTCGCGCGCCTGCCCGAGGCGCGGCGCATCCCCGCCGTCGCGCGCGCGGCGGCGACGATCCGCCAGTCGGTGCTCGGCCAGGCGCAGATCATCGACGACCTGCTCGACCTCTCCAGGATCAACACCGGCAAGCTGCGGCTGCAGCTGCGAGAGTTCGACGTCTGCGACACCCTGCGGGGGATCGTCTCGGCGATGAGCCACGAGGCCGCCGCGAAACGCATCGCGCTGACGCTCGAAGCGCCCGACGAGCCGCTGCCGATCGAGGCCGATCCGATCCGTGTCGAGCAGATCGCCTGGAACCTGCTGAGCAACGCACTGAAGTTCTCCTCCGGAGGTGACCGCGTCGAGGTACGCGTCACCGGGGACGACACCGGCGTGAGCCTCGAGGTGCGCGACACCGGAATCGGAATCGAAGCGGACATGCTCGCCCGCATCTTCGAGCTGTTCGTGCAGGTCGAGCCCGCGTCGACCCGACGTCAGGGCGGGCTCGGCGTGGGACTGGCCGTCGTTCGCCATCTCGTCGACGCGCACGGCGGGCGCATCGAGGCGTATTCCGAGGGCGTCGGCAAGGGTAGTGTCTTCACCGTCTGGCTTCCGAGGCGCGCCTCGACGCGGCCGTCCCCGCGTCTGCAGCCGAACGGGCACCCCCTTTCGGGCAAGCGCGTGCTCGTTCTCGACGACGACGAGGCGAGCTGCGAGGTGCTGCGCCACCTGCTCGAGATCGAGGGAATCGACGTCGTCGAGTCGACCGACCCCCATGCGGCGCTGGCCGCGCTGCGCGACGGACACTTCGACGCGCTCGTGACCGACATCGCAATGCCCGACTTCGACGGTTACCAGCTGATCGCGCAACTGCGCACCGACCCGAAGCTGCGCGACCTGGCCGTCATCGCGCTCACCGGCGCCGGTCGTGCGGCCGATGCAGACCGCAGCGCCGATGCGGGCTTCGACGCGCACCTGACGAAGCCGGTGCAGCTCGACGCGCTGCTGCGCGCGCTGCGCGAGGCGCTCGACGGTCGAAGCGAAGGCAGCGCGGCAGCGCGCGGCGGGGAAGCGTAGCCGCCGAGCTTCTTCCGATTCGTCGCCGCGAATGTGTACTCATGCGTGTACTCGAGATCAGCTCGTGATGCGGCGCGCGCCTCAGGTTCACGCCGAGGCGCCCTCGCAAGCTTGCCAATCCGCGGCATGAATGAATATCATCCAAGCCGTGAAGACCTTGCCCCGCCTGGTGCATGACGCGCTCGCCGCGCGTCTGCGCGTGATGCCCGCCGTTGTGCTCACCGGCGCACGGCAGACCGGCAAGAGCACCCTGGTCGAGCAGCTGGTGCCGGGCGAACGGCGCTACCGGTCGCTCGACGACTTCGACGTGCGCGACGCCGCGCGCCGCGACCCCGAGGCCCTGCTGGGAGGCGACGATCCGCTCACGCTCGACGAGGTCCAGCGCGAGCCAGGCCTGCTGACTGCGGTGAAGCGGGCCATTGACCGCGACCGCCGGCCCGGGCGCTTCCTGCTCACCGGCTCGACCAACCTCCTCCTGATGCGGCAGGTGTCGGAGTCGCTGGCCGGCCGCGCGAGCTACCTCACGCTCTGGCCCATGACCCGCCGCGAGCAGCTCGGGCTCGCACGCGCGGGGCGTTGGGACGAGCTGCTGGCCACGCCCGAGGCGAAGTGGCGCGACCTCTTGGCGGCCGGGGATGACGCCGAGGAAGACTGGCAGGCGCTCGCGCTGCGCGGCGGCTTCCCCACGCCGGCGCTGGAACTCAAGGCGCCGGCCGAACGCGCCATCTGGTTCGACGGCTACGTGCGCACCTATCTCGAACGCGACCTGCAGGACCTCGCCTCGATCAGCGCGCTGCCGGACTTCCGCCGCCTGATGCAGGCGGCCTGCCTGCGGCTCGGGCAACTCCTCAACCAGACCGAGCTCGGCCGCGACGTCGGCCTGCCACAGCCAACGGTCCACCGCTGGCTCAACCTGCTGGAGACCTCGTATCTGCTCGTGCGCCTGCCGGCCTACGCGGTGAACCGGACCAAGCGGCTCGTCAAGTCGCCCAGAACCTTCTGGGGCGACACCGGCGTCGCGCTGCACCTCGGCGCCTCGGCGCCCACGGGCGCGCACCTGGAGAACCTCGTGCTGCACGACCTGCTCGCCTGGCGCGATGCGCGGGTGGACCGCGTGGAACTCGCCTACTGGCGCACG
>DASWVL010000092.1:0-1866 GCA_036406255.1 Zeimonas sp. | reverse complement strand
CGATGATCGCCCTTCAACCGCTCGACTATCTTGCCGTCGCCCTCTACCTGCTCATCGTCATCGTCGTCTGCGTCCGCGTCACGAAACGAAGCCCCGACGTCGACGAACTCTTCCTCGCCGGGCGTTCGCTCGGTGCCGGCGTCCTCGGGCTGTCGCTGTTCGCTTCGAACATTTCGTCGACCACGCTGATCGGTCTTCCCGGAGCGGCGTGGCAATCGGGCATATCGGTCGCGAACTACGAGTGGATGGCCGCGCTCGTACTGGTGTTCGCAGCTTTCGCGGTGGTTCCCGCCTTCGTCGGGAACCGGATCGTCACGGTGCCGGAGATCCTCGAGCGCCGATTCGACGCGCGGATTCGCCGTTACCTGTCCGCGACGTCGCTGGTGCTCAGCGTCTTCCTCGACACGGCGGGCAGTCTCTACGCCGGCGCACTCGTGTTGATGATGTTCGTGCCGGGGCTGGACCTGGCGATGACCTGCGCAGTACTCGCGGTCTTCGTCGGCGTGTACACCGCGGCGGGCGGACTGCGTGCGGTCGTCTACACCGACGTCCTGCAGGCGCTGGTCCTGCTCGCCGGTTCGGCACTGCTCTTCGGCATCGTGTTCGCCGAGTTCGACTTCAGCTGGGCGCGCGTGGTCACGTCGTTGCCCGCCGAGAAGCTTTCGCTGCTTCGCCCGATCGACGATCCCGTGCTTCCGTGGCTCGGGACGCTGATCGGACTCCCGATCCTCGGCTTCTACTACTGGACGATGAACCAGTACATCGTGCAGCGCCTGCTCGGCGCGCGCAATGTCGAGGCCGCGGCACGCGGCGCGCTGATCGCTGCGGCGCTCAAGCTGCTGCCGCTCTTCCTGATGGTCCTGCCCGGCGCAATGGCGGCGGTTCTGCTGCCCGATCTCGAACGTGCGGACACGGTGTTCCCCGCGCTCGTGCTCGAGTACGCACCGGCCGGCGTCGCGGGGCTGCTCCTGTCCGGACTCATGGCGGCGATCATGTCGAGCGTCGACTCGGCGCTGAACTCCGCCTCGACGCTGGTCATCAAGGACTTCGTCGAACCGCACCGGCCGGGCCTCGACAGTCGGGACCTGGCTCGCCTCGGCCGCTACACGACGCTCGGAATGATGATCGTCGCGGCGATCTGGGCGCCGGCCATCGACCGGTTTCCGGGCCTGTTCGCGTACCTGCAGCAGGCGTTCGCCTACGTGGCGCCGCCGCTGGTCGCCGTGTTCGCAATCGGCATGACGAGCAGGCGCATCGGCGCCGGCGTCGTACTGAAGGCGCTGCTGACCGGCCATGCGATCAGCGCCGCCTGGTTCCTCGCCACGCAACTCGGCTGGCTCGAGCTGCATTTCACGATCGTCGCCGGCGTACTGTTCGCGGCAACGATCCTTGCCGCGCATGCCTGGCAGTCGATGATGGGCGCCGAAGACGCGCCGCGCCCCGGGCAGCTCGCCGCGATGCGCCGCACCGGCAAGCCACTGCCGTCGGCCGCAACGCGGCGGGCGGCCCTGCTGCTCACGCTGCTGACAATAGGGCTCGTGACGGCGTTTCGCTGAGCCGGTCGGACACCTGCTCGCCGGTTCGCGCCGCGTCGACCGACTCGCGCACCGAGGCGAGGAACTCTTCGCCCCAACGGTGGATGTCGTCGTGCTGCACGATGCCGAACAGGGTGCGCAGACGCGACTGCGCCTCGGCACGCGGCATCGTGATCGCGTGGTGAAGCTTCGCGACCAGGTCGTTCGGATCGTGCGGATTCGTCAGCACCGCGCCGTGCAACTCGGCCGCGGCGCCGGCGAACTCCGACAGCACGAGCACGCCGCTGCCTCCGTTGAGGCCCTGCGCGGCCACGTACTCCTTGGCGACCAG
>DASWVL010000091.1:0-5389 GCA_036406255.1 Zeimonas sp. | reverse complement strand
CAGTCCTCGACGACCGCCTGCAGCATCTCGAAGTAGCGCGGGAAGAACACGTAGCCGGCCGGGTCGGTGTGCGTGAAGCGCACGACCGTCTGCAGCGTGAAGGGGGACTTCACCGGGCGATCCATCGACTCCTCCTGGTTGCGCCGCCGCCGTGGGCGTGCGTGGATACCCGCACCGCTACCACCGCCCGGGCGTCCGACTTGCGGCGCTGTCCGGAATCCCACGTGACATGGAGCAGGACATGGCGATCCGTCTCGAAGAGATGCATCCGACCCTCGTTCACCTGCCGATCGCCGTGTTGCCGCTCGCGGTCGCGGCCGACTGGCTCGGCGCGATCCGCGACGACGACTCGCTGCGCGAGGTCGGCCGGACGGCGATCCGCGTCGCGGCAGCTGGCGCGGTCGCCGCCGCCGGCACCGGTCTCATCGCCGGCGAGGAAGTGAACGAAGGCGAGGCGCGCGAGATACTGATGACGCACCGGAACCTGAACGCCGCGGTGACCGTGACGACGCTGGGGATGGCATCGTGGCGCGGGCGCACCGCGCGGCCCGGCGCGCTGTATCTCGCGACCGGCTTCGCCGCCGTGGGCCTGCTCGGCTACACCGCGTACCTGGGCGGCAAGATGGTCTACGCGAACGGCGTGGGCGTGAAGCCCGCCGGCGGCGTCTACCGGCCGGGCGCGCCGACGATGCGCGCCGGGCAGCTGCGTGCCTTCGTCGCTGCCGCGCTCGTCGATCTGTTCCACGGCGTGCGCCACATGGTGCAGGAGGTGTCGAGCGGCAAGCTGGTTCCCTACCTCACGAACTCGCGTCGCTTCCACCTTCCAGAGTGAAGCCCACGTCGATCGTCACCTGGAAATGCGCGACCTTGCCGTCGACGACGTGGCCGCGCGTCTCGACCACCTTGAACCACTGGATGTTGCGGACCGTTTCGCCGGCCCGGGCGATCGCGTTGCGGATCGCGTCGTCGGTGCCGGTGCTCGACGAGCCGGTGAGCTGGATGTGCTTGTAGACGTGATCGGTCATTCGGCTGCTCCTGGGTGGAATGCGCCCATCATGCCCGTTGCGGAGAAACCCGCCGATCGAGCGACTTCATTTCCCGGAGGTGCATCATGGCCTTGCTGTCCGAAGACTTCCCCGGTTTGCTGCTCGAGCCTCGCGAAGGGCCGTGCCTGTCGCTGTACCAGCCCACCCACCGGCAGCACCCGGACAGGCAGCAGGATCCGATCCGCTTCCGCAACGGAGTGCGCACGCTGGAGGCGTCGCTGCAGCGCGAGCATCCGAATCGCGAGATCCGTCCGCTTCTCGAGCGCTTCCACGAACTCGCGGCGAACGACCGGTTCTGGAACGGCACGCTCGATGGCCTCGCCGTGCTCGGCGCCCCAGGTTGCTTTCGCGTCTACCGGCTGCAGCGGGCGGTGCCCGAACGCGCCGTCGTAGCGGATTCCTTCCACCTGAAGCCGCTGTTGCGCATCGCGCAATCGGCCGATCGTTACCGGATCCTCGGCCTGAGCCGCAACGAGGCGAAGCTGTACGAGGGGAACCGCGACGTGCTCGACGAGGCCGAGTGGCTCGAGGGCGTTCCGCGCACGCCCGCCGACGTCGTCGGCGACGAGCGCGACGCCGAGCGGTCGACGCGTCATTACGGCTCGGCCACGGGCGGCAAGCTCACGCGGCACGGCACCGACGTCAAGCAGGATGCGGTCGATCGCGACACCGAGCGTTTCTTCCGCGCGGTCGATCGCGGCGTGCTCGGCGAGCATGGCGCGCACGATGTCACGCCGCTGCTGCTGGCGGCGCTGCCCGAGAACCATCATCTGTTCCGCCGGGTGAGCCGCAATCCCGCGCTCGCGTCGGCCGCGCTGTACGCGCACCCCGACTCGATGTCGCTCGATGCGCTTCGCGCGCGCGCCTTGGCGCTGGTGCAGCCGTATTACCTGGAGAGGCTGTCGGGCCTCGTCGACGCGTTCGAGGCGGCGCGTTCGCGCCAGCTCGCTTCGGGCGACCTGTCCGACATCGGTGCCGCGGTCGTCGCGGGTCGCGTGGCGACGCTGCTGATCGATGCCGACCGTGTCGTGCCAGGCAGCTTCGATCCGGACACCGGTGCGGTGTGCTTCGGCGATCTGGCCGAACCGGGCACCGACGACCTGCTCGACGACCTCGCCGAAGCGGTGCTCCGGCAGGGCGGTGAGGTCGTCGTCGTGCCGTCGGCGCGCATGCCGGTGGAAAGCGGCGCGGCCGCCACGTACCGCTATTGAAGCGGCGCGCCGACCGCGCGATCAGCCGGCGTCGCGGAAGGCCGCTGCCTTGCCGAGGATCGACTCGACCAGCGACTGCGGCCCCTGTACGGCGCTGCGCTGGTGGTAGAACTCCAGCGCGCGCAGTCCGCCCAGCTCCTCGCCGCCGCCGGCGCGTCCCGGACCGCCGTGCAGGGACATTGGCATCACGTTGCCGTGGCCGGTGTGCGTCTTCGCCACCGCCGGCGTCACTACGTGCAGGCGGCCGTGTGCGTGGCCGATCTCGAGCGCCGTGCGTTCGGCGAAGTCTTCGTCGTCGGTGAACAGCGACGCGACGAGCGAGCCGGCGCCGCGGCGGGCGAGTGCGAACGCGTGGTCGGCGTCGCGATAGGGGACGACGGTGGCGACCGGCCCGAACACCTCGGTTTCGTGCACGAGCGTCGACGCGTCGGCGTCGTCGACCGCGAACAGCTGCGGCATCGCAAAGGCGCCGACCGACGCGTCGGCGTCGACCAGCGTGCTCTCGTCGCCCAGGAAGACGCTCCTCGCTTCGCCGCCGAGCGCGCGCACGCCCTCGCGCACCGCGTTCGCCTGCGCGCGGCTCGCCAGCGAGCCCATGCGCACGGTCTCGTTGCGGGGATTGCCGACCTTCACGCCGGCCAGGGCAGCGGCGATCGCATCGGCCGCTTCGCGCGCCTGCGCCTGTGGCACCAGCACGCGGCGGATCGCGGTGCACTTCTGTCCGGCCTTGACGGTCATCTCGCGTACCACTTCGCGCACCATCGAGGCGAACGCGTCGGAGCCCGGCGCCGCATCCGGGCCGAGCAGCGCGCTGTTCAGGCTGTCGGTCTCCGAGTTCATCAGCACGCCGTGTCGCAGCACCGCATGGTGCTCGCGGATCGCTCGCGCGGTGTCGGCCGAGCCGGTGAACGACAGCAGGTCGAAGGGCTGCAGCGCCTCGAGCAGCCCCTCGCTCGATCCGCAGACGAGCGACAGCGCGCCGTCGGGCAGCACGCCGGCGGCGACGACGTCGGCGACCATGCGCTGCGTCAGCCACGCAGTGGCGGTGGCCGGCTTGACGACGACCGGCACGCCCGAGAGCAGCGCGGGCGCCGCTTTCTCCCACAGCCCCCACGACGGGAAGTTGAACGCGTTGATGCACAGGACGAGGCCGCGCTGCGAAGTGAGCACATGCCCTGTCTGGAAGCTCCCGTCCTTGCCCAGGCGCACCGCGGCGCCGTCGGCGAGCCAGCGGGCGTCGCCGAGCTTCGCTCCCCAGCGGGCGTACTGGCCCAGCGTGAAGATCGCGCCGTCGATGTCGACTGCCGAGTCGTTGCGCGTCGTGCCGGAGTTCTGCAGCGCGATGTCGAAATAGGCATCACGGTGGCCCTGCAGCGTTTCGGCGACACGCGCGAGCAGCGCCGCCCGCTCGCCGTAGGTGAGCGCCCGCAACGCCGCGCCCCCGCGCTGGCGCGCGTAGTCGAAGCCGCCGGGAAGGTCGAGCCCGGCCGACGAGATGCGCACTAGTTCGGTGCCGAGCACCGGGTCGGACAAGGGTGTGCCGGCGCCAGCGCCGGTCTGCCAGCGTCCGCCGAGGTGGTTTTCGAGCAATTGAGTCATGGCGGCTCCGCGCAAGGGGTCGACCGGATGGTCAAGCAGGGGGCAATGAACGGGACATGAACGATAGTGCTTTTCTTCGGCGAGCGTCAAGCACTAGAATGCATGCGAACAAGACCATCCATTGCCGATTCCCATGAGCGCGTCCCCCGAATTCGACCCGCCGTCGGTGCCCGCGTCGCAGCCCGCAGCCCTGGACGGTGCTTCGCCGGGCCTGGCGGAACCCGCGGCCCACGTGCTGCCCGCGCTCGCCGAGCGGGTCCGCACGCTGCGCGCCCGCCGCGGTCTCACGCGCAAGGCGCTCGCGGCGGCAGCCGGCATCTCCGAGCGGCATCTGGCCAATCTCGAGCACGGCACCGGCAACGCGTCGATCCTGATCCTGCACCAGCTCGCCGCCGCGCTGCATTGTGCGCTGGCTGAACTCGTCGGCGACGTGACGACCGACTCCTCGGAGTGGCTGCTCATCCGGGAGCTGCTCGAGAACCGTTCGGAAGCCGATCTGCGACGTGCTCGGCTGAAGCTCTCCGAGCTGTTCGACAACGCGACCGGCGACGAGCGCCTGCGGCGCAGCCACATCGCGCTGGTCGGGCTGCGCGGCGCGGGCAAGTCCACGCTCGGACGCATGCTCGCCGACGACCTCGGTTTCCCCTTCGTCGAACTGGGGCGCGAAATCGAGAAGCTCGCCGGCTGCGGAATTCCGCAGATCCACTCGCTGTACGGCGCCAACGCGTATCGCCGCTACGAGCGGCGCGCCGTTGAGGAAGTCGTGCAGATCTTCCCCGAGGTCGTCATGGCCACCCCCGGAGGACTCGTCTCCGACAGCGCAACCTTCAACCTGGTGCTCGCGCACTGCTACACCGTGTGGTTGCAGGCCGACCCCGAGGACCACATGCGAAGGGTGCGCGAGCAGGGCGACCTGCGACCGATGTCGGGTCCCGGCGCGATGGAAGACCTGCGCCGCATCCTCGCCGGACGCGCGTCGTTCTACGCGAAGGCCGATCTCACCTACCGCACGAGCGGAAAGCCGCTCGAGAAATGCTTCGCCGGATTGCGTACCCAGGTGCGCGCCGCCATCGCCGAGGTGGCCTGAGCGCGAACACATGCATTCGAGTGCTTGACAGCGGAACTCGAATGCACCATGATGCATGAACCCGCTGACGATACGCAATATATTGCATCTCCCTTCGCACGAGGCGTAGCGCCTGGCAGGGAGCCAGAGGAGTCACCCTGATGAACACTTCCGCTCCGGTCGCGGCGCCCGCCGCGCAGTCCGCGCAGAACGGCACGCAGAATCCCCCGGCGCCGACGGGCGCTTCGCCCGCGGCCGTCGACTACCGGACCGAACCGTCGAAGTACCGGCACGTCAAGCTTTCCTTCGACGGCCCGGTCGCCACGCTGTCGCTCGACATCGACGAAGACGCGGGCATTCGTCCCGGCTACAAGCTGAAGCTGAACTCGTACGACCTCGGCGTCGACATCGAGCTGCACGACGCGCTGCAGAGAATCCGCTTCGAGCACCCGGAGGTGCGCACCGTC
>DASWVL010000090.1:0-17740 GCA_036406255.1 Zeimonas sp. | reverse complement strand
ATCTCCGTGTCGCGCGTCTCGAACACCAGCTTGCTCGTCAGCGAGTCGTACACGGTCTTCAACTCGTTCGCGGTGCCGGCATAGAAGTACTCGGCGTCGGTCGTCTTGGCGATCGCCTTCAGCGCCTCCTCGTCGAGCCGCACGCGCATCGACCAGCCGTCGCCGATCAGGATCTCGCCGTTGGGCGTGCCGATGCCGACCGTGTAGATGCGCACGCCGCGGTCGGCGGCGAGCTTTGCGGCTTCGATCGGATCGGGGCCTGTCGTCGTCTGGCCGTCGGAGAGCAGGATGACGACCGCCGACGTGTACGAGCCCGGCGGAACGGGTTTCGGCGGCTGGGCGTCGGGCTTGTGCGGCGTGTCGAGCGACGCCGCGCGCGCGGCGCGGCGCGCGTCGAGCGACGGAATCTCGAACTCCTGGTCGGGGAAGAGCGTCTTGAGCGACATCAGGATTCCGCTGCCGACTGCGGTGCCGCGCTGCAGCTCGAAGCGGTCGATCGCCGCGAGCAAATCCTCGCGGCTCTGCGTGGGCGGCTGCACGAGCGCGGCACCGCCGCCGAAGGTGACGATGCCCACGCGGGTGCTGCGCGGCTGCTGCTCGACGAACGAACGCGCAGCGAGCTGCGCGGCGCCCAGGCGCGTGGGCGCGACGTCGCTCGCGCGCATGCTGCCCGAGACATCCATCGTGAGGATCACCGTTTCGTGCTTCGACGGCAGCGTGACGACCGCGCTCGGTCGCGCGACGGCGAGCAGCAGCGCGGTGATCGCGAGCAGGAACAGCAGCGGCGGCAGGTGGCGGCGCCAGCCCTGGCGGCCGGCGGCCTCGCGCACCAGCTCGAGGCCGGCGTAGCGCACCGCCACTTTCTTGCGGCGGGACAGCGCCCAGAAGTACAGCGCGACCAGCAGGGGAACCGCGGCGAGCAGCCACAGCAGATGGGGCCAGAGGAAGCTCATGAATCGCTCCCCGGATTTGCGACGAGCGCGGACGAGCCGAAACGGCCGCGTCGCTTGCGAAGGTCGGCGAAGCGCAGGATCGCGTCGACCAGGTCGTCTTCGGTGGAAAGTTCGAGAACGTCGACGCCGGCCGCCGCGAAAGCCTCGCGCAGGGCGTCCTCGCGGCGTTCGGCCGCCTGCACGAATCGGCGCCGGAACGCGAGGTCGTGCGTGTCGACGAACAGTTGCTCGCCCGTCTCGGAGTCCTGCATCGTCACCAGCCCCAGGTCGGGAAGCCGGTGCTCGAGCGGGTCGTACAGGCGCACGGCGATCACTTCGTGCCTCTGCACGAGCTGTGCGAGCGGGGCGGCCCAGCCCGGCGCCGAGAAGAAATCGGAGACGACGAAGACGAGCGAGCGCTTGCGGATCGTCTGCTGCGCCATGCGCAGCAGCTCGCGCAGGTCGGTGCCACGCGTGTCGACGTGCGCGGGGCGATGCGACATCCGGTGCAGCAGCTGCAGCACCTGCATGCGCCCGCTGCGCGCCGGCAGCACCGATTCGACGCCGTTGCCGTAGAACATCGCCCCGACGCGATTGCCGTGTCGCGTGAGCAGGCGCGCGAGCAGCGCGACGAAGTCGCGCGAGACGGCGTGCTTGTTGATGCGCCCGGAGCCGAAGTCGATCGATGCGCTCAGGTCGAGCAGCATCCACGCGGCGATCTCGCGCGACTCGGTGTATTCGCGCACGTACGGCGTCTGCAGGCGGGCCGTGACGTTCCAGTCGATGTAGCGCACGTCGTCGTGGTGCTGGTATTCGCGCAGGTCGGCGAGATCGAGGCCGGTGCCGCGAAAGAGCGTGCGGTAGTCGCCCTGCAGCAGCCCGTCGAGGCGGCGCAGCACCGTCCACTCGAGGCGGCGCAGGATCTGCTCGGCGCCGCGCGCGCGCGTCGCGCTCGCGGTCGGCGCGACCGGGCTCCCGCCCCTGGGTGCGCGCGCGACCGCGGCGGCCGTCGCCCCGCGTTCATTCGGTGAGGCTGGCGTCGACATGGGATTCGAGCGGGGCTTCCGGCGCCGGCACCGCGGCGAGGATGCGGCGCACCAGCTGGTCGGGCGACATCGCCTCGGCGAGCGCCTCGTACGACAGCACGAGCCGGTGACGCAGCACGTCGGGAACGAGGTCGGTGACGTCCTCCGGCAGCACGTACGGACGTCCGCGCAGGCACGCCAGCGCACGCGCGCCTTCGATCAGGTGGATCGTTGCGCGCGGGCTCGCCCCGAACGTGAGCAGCCGGGAGAGTTCCTCCAGGCCGAAGCGCGCGGGCTCGCGCGTGGCGAAGACGACGCGCACGGCGTACTGCACGAGCGACGGATCGACGTAGACGCGCCGGCACGCGCGCTGCAGTTCGGCCAGCCTTTCGGTGCTGGTGACCGCCGCGACCGCGGCCTCCATGCCGGTGACGCGCTCGACGATGACGAACTCCTCCTCCTCGCTCGGGTAGCCGACGAGCACCTTCATCATGAAGCGGTCGACCTGCGCCTCGGGCAACGGGTACGTGCCCTCGGTCTCGATCGGGTTCTGCGTGGCCATCACGAGGAACGGTGCGGGGACCCTGTGCGTTTGTCCGGCGATCGTGACCTGCCTTTCCTCCATCACCTCGAGCAGCGCGCTCTGCACCTTCGCCGGCGCACGGTTGATTTCGTCGGCGAGCAGCAGGTTGGCGAACACCGGCCCGAGCACCGTCGTGAACTCGCTCGTCTTCTGGTTGTAGATGCGCGTTCCGACCAGGTCGGCCGGGACGAGGTCGGGGGTGAACTGGATGCGCCGGAAGCTGCCGCGAATCGTGCGCGCGAGCGTCTTGATCGTGAGCGTCTTCGCCAGGCCCGGTACGCCTTCGACGAGCAGGTGCCCCTGGGCGAGCATCGCGACCATCACGCGTTCGAGGAAGCGGTCCTGCCCGACGACGATGCGCTTGACCTCGTAGAGCACGCGCTGCATCTCTTCGGCGACGCCTTCGTCGACCGCGGCACGACTTGTTTCGGGATTCATGGTGGCGTTTCCGGTTCCGGTCAGAAGGGCGACATCCCGGCAGAGGCGGCGGCCGTCTCGATCGGTACAGCAAAGCCGATGCCGATGAACACGCGCTGCTCGGTCGGATTCATGATCGCGGTGACGATGCCGATCACTTCGCCTTCCGCGGTGACCAGCGGGCCGCCCGAATTCCCGGGGTTGGCGGCGGCGTCGAACTGGATCAGGTTCGTGAGCAGGCGCTTGCCTTCGGGCGAGCGGAATTCGCGGCGCAGCCCGGAGATGACGCCCGCCGTGGCCGTGGGACCGATGCCGAACGGAAACCCGACCGCGACGACGTCGTCGCCCACGGAGAGGTCGCTCGTGCTGCGCATCGTCGCCGCCTTGAGGTCATCGGGAATCGTCTTCGCCTGCAGCACCGCCAGGTCCTGCTCGGGCTCGAGCCCGGCGATCGTCGCGTCCGAAACCGATCCGTCGGCGAACTCGACTTCCAGGCGCGGTGCGCCGACGACGACGTGCAGGTTCGTGAGGATCGTTCCGGTGTCGACGATCACGACGCCGGTGCCGACGTTTCGTTCCGTCTCGCTGCCGTCGTCCTGGGGCGGATCGAGCGCGCGCACGCGCACGACCGAGGGCCGGATCGCCTTCCACGCTCGGGTGGCCGGCGACGGCAGCGCGTTCGTCTGCAGCGCATGCAGGACGGCCTGGTCGATGTCGTGCTGCGTGAAGATCCGGGCCGGCGGCGATTGCGAGGCCCCGAGTACGACGACGCCTGCGACCAGCAGCAGCGCGCCGGCGGCGAGCAACGCCCGACGATGCGCGCGCGTCCAGCGGCGAAGAGCGGATGCGACCTGCGCCGGCGCCTCCGCCGGCGCGCCGCTTCGGGGCGGCGGATGCGACGTCGACGCAGGCTCAGCGGGGCGTCCCGCACGGGTCGGTGGCGCGCTGTCGGTTCGACCCGCCCCGCCGGTGCGACTCGAACGACTGTAGAGCGGGACGCGTCGCATGCGATCCTCCTGCGTTCACCCGGGCGCCGCCTCGAGAGGGCGGTATGCATGCCACGGCTCTGCCTCTACGGGCCTTCCCGCTATCGTACGTCGTGTTCGTCGGGCCGTGCGACACCTTCGCGCTGCGTCGATGAACGCCGCAGCGACGCGAGAACCGCACGCGCAAGGGCGGCGCTAGATACGACCCATCAGGGCGAGCACCACCACCACGACGAGGATCACGCCCAGTATTCCGCTCGGGCCGTATCCCCAGGCGCGGCTGTAGGGCCAGCTCGGAATCGCGCCGATCAGCAGCAGGACGAGTACGATCAGGAGGATCGTCGACAGAGCCATGCGGACCTCTATTCGAAAGTGCGCGATGCGCACGGTCTGCCCCGCCGTGCAATTCGCGTGCCCCCGGGTGTACTGCCGTTCGGGCACGTGCGTTGCGCCGAAGCGGAGGGCACCGAGCAGGAGACTCACGCGATGAGCAACGGGAAGACAGACGCCGACCGGCAGTTCCCGCGCATGCCGCACGAGCGCGACCAGTCGAGCGACAGCCAGCAGGGCAAGCCCGACGAAGTGATGGAGAAGGCGTACCGCGACATCGAGGAAGGCCGCCAGGACACCGACCGGCGCGGCGTGCACGGCTACGAGAAGCCCGAGAACCGGGTCCTTCACCAGAAGACGAAAGAGCGGACGAAAGAGCGGACCCCGCGCCGCGGCGGCTGATGCCCGCGGTGCTCGAACGGCTGCGCCATTCGGGCTTCGTTCGCGCCATCACGGGCGCGGTTTCGGGTTTCAGCGAGGACCGCTGCGCGACGATGGCGGCGGCGCTCGCGTTCTACGCGGCATTCTCGCTGGCGCCCATGCTCGTGATCGTGATCGCGGTCGCCGGCTATTTCGTCGGCGCCGATGCCGTGCAGGGGCGGCTGATCGAGGAGATCGGCGGGCTCGTCGGCGACGACGGCGCGCGCGTGGTACAGGCGATGCTCGCCAGCGCGTGGAAATCGGGCCACGGCGGGGCGAGCACGTGGATCTCGGCGGCCGGCGTGGTCGTCGGTGCCTCGGCGACCTTCTCGCAGCTGAACCAGTCGCTGAACGTGATCTGGAACCAGGCGCCTTCCGAGAAGGCGTGGTGGACGATGCTGCGCGTACGCCTGACCTCGTTCGGGCTCGTCGTCGGCATCGCGTTCCTCGTCGTCGTACTGCTCGTGCTCGACGCCGCGGTAACCTACGTCGTGCAGCAGATGCTCGGCGGCGACGATGGCACGCGCCGCTGGATTTCTCTGGTGCAGCGCGTGACGATGCTGCTCGCGCTGACGATCGCGTTCGCCGCGCTGCTGAAGTTCCTGCCGGCGGTGGAGCTTCGCTGGAGGAACGTCGCCATCGGCGCAGTCACCGCGGCGCTGCTGTTCAGCTTCGGCAAGAACCTCTTCGGGCTGTACCTGTCGAACGCAGGAACCGCCAGCGCGTTCGGCGCGGCCGGATCGCTCGCCGTGCTGCTGATGTGGCTCTACTTTTCGTCGGCGGTATTCCTGTTCGGCGCGCAGATCAGCGCGAACCTGCGCCGCGACCTGCACGCCGAAGCGCCGGTCGTGTGCGACGACGATCCGGGGCGACCGCTCGACTGAGCGTGCGTTTCTTCCTCGACGCGATCAGCCGCGCGGCGCGAGCAGGTGAACGGCGAAGCGTCCGCGTTCGTCGGTCCAGCCCGTGCGTCGATGCAGGTTCGCGCGCGCCGCCATCGACTCGACGGCCTCGCGGTCGTACTTGTACGAGTTCTCGGTGTGGATCGACTCGCCCTGGCCGAAGGCGAACGGGCGGCGCAGCACCTCGGCCGACTGCTCGCGCACGCTGATGAGGTGCATCTCGATGCGGCGCGCCGCGCGGTCGTAGCGCGACTCGTGGCGGAACGCCCCGGTGTCGAAGGTGCCGCCCAGCTCCCGGTTGATCCGCTCGAGCAGGTTCAGGTTGAAGGCGGCGGTGACGCCGGCGGCATCGTTGTAGGCCGGCAGCAGTGTTTCCTCGTTCTGGTTCTGGTCGACGCCGAGCACGACCATGCCGTTCGGGCCGCACAGGTCGCCGAGTCGCGCGAGGCAGGCCACCGCTTCCTCGGGCATCAGGTTGCCGATCGTCGATCCGGGGAAGAAGACGATTCGTTTCCCCCGCGTTGGTGCGAAGCGAAGCGCGTGCGGCAGCTGCACGGGGCGCTTGAAGTCGCCGACCACGGGCAGGATGCGCACGTCGGGGAAGCGGCCGCGCAGCAGTGCCGCCGAGTGCATCAGGAACGCCCCCGAGATGTCGACCGGGACGTAGGCATAGGGGCGCTGCATCGCACCGAGCAGCAACGGAGTCTTGCGGCTCGATCCACTGCCGATCTCGATCATCGTGGCATCGGGCCCGGCTTCTTCGGCGATGGCCTGCGCGCAATGACGCAACACTGCGATCTCGCTGCGCGTCGCGTAATACTCGGGCAGCTCCGTGATCGCCTCGAAGAGCTGCGAGCCGCGCTGGTCGTACAGCCACGTCGACGGGATCGACTTGCGGGGCTGCGACAGCCCGGAGAGCACGTCGGCGGCGAAGCGGGTGTCGTAGCTCGTCCAGCCGGTGGTGTCCGCGCGCAGGTCACGTGCGTGCAGCTCGTCGAGCACGCCGATCGGGTTGTTGCGTGCGGTGCGGCCCAGCTCGGCGGGCGGGCGAAGCAGCGGGCGGGGGGTGCGCGGCTCTGCGCCGGGAGTGGAAGTGCGAAGGTGCTGCGTGGTCATGAACGGTCCTCGGCGAGACGCACGCCGGAGAACTGCCAGCGCGCGGAAGGTGGAAAGAAATTGCGGTACGTGGCACGCACGTGTCCTCTCGGCGTGGCGCACGAGCCGCCGCGCAGCACGTACTGCGCGCACATGAACTTGCCGTTGTATTCGCCGGCGGCACCGGGCTCGGGCCGGAATCCGGGGTACGGGGCGAATGCACTCGACGTCCATTCCCACACGTCGCCGAATAGCTGCCGCAGCCCGGCCGCGGCGTACGGCGCGGCGGGAGCGGGCAGGAAGAAGCCGTCGTCGGCGAAGTGCCCCGCGACGACCGGCGCTTCCTCGGGCTGCGCTGCAACCGTGCCGGTGCCCTCGCGCAGCGTGGTGCGCGCCGCCGCCTCCCATTCGAACTCGGTGGGAAGGCGCTTGCCGGCCCAGCGCGCGAACGCATCGGCCTCGTAGTAGCTGACATGCGCCACCGGCGCATGCGGATCGAGCGCACGTTCGCCGTGCAGGCTCATCGTCTTCCAGCTGCTGCCGTCCCGGCGCCAGTGCAGCGGCGCTTCCCAGTGCTCGTCCCGGACGCGATCCCAGCCGTCCGACAGCCACAGGAGCGGATCGCGGTAGCCGCCGTCGGCGACGAAGGCGAGCCACTCGTCGTTCGTCACCGGGCGATCGGCGAGCGCGAACGGGGCAAGCAGCACGTCGTGCGCCGGTGTTTCGCAGTCGTAGGCGAAGGCCTCTGCGCGGTGGCCGACGAGGAAGCGCCCGCCGGGAAATGCGATGAACTCGGTCGATTGCGCGGGCGCGACGCGAGCGGACGCAATGCGCGCCGGCGCGTCGCGGTACACCGGCGCGAGCGGATTCAGCGAGAACAGGTGCAGCAGGTCGGTGAGCAGAAGCTCCTGATGCTGCTGCTCGTGCTGCACGCCCAGTTCGACCAGGCGACGCACGTCCTCCGCGTGCTGCGGCGGCAATTCGTGCAGGCGCGCGAGCAGCGACGCGAGCGCCTGTTCGACGTGCTCGCGATAGCGCAACACCGTGTCGAGATCGGGCCGCGTAAGCATCCCCCGCTGTGGGCGCGGGTGGCGCTCGCCGAGCGTCTCGTAATACGAATTGAACAGGTAGGCGAAGCGCGGATCGAAAGGGCGGTAACGATCATCGTGCGGCAGCAGCACGAAGGCCTCGAAGTACCAGGTGGTGTGCGCCAGGTGCCACTTGGCCGGGCTCGCGTCGCGCATCGACTGGACGGTGGCATCGGCGTCGGAAAGCCCTTCGACCATGCCCGCCGTGACTCCCCGATTCTCGACGAAGCGCAGGCGCAGCGCCTCGTCGCCGCTGATTCGCGGGCGACCCTGCGGGTCGATCGGGTGCTGCGGCATCGATCAGGCGCACCTGCGCGCCGCGCGCATCGTCAGGGACATCGGGCTCCTCCGAGTGCAGGCGTCGATTCGTCTTTTGCGACGCCCAGACAGGGACTCCAGCAACCGGGATGCCCGGGGTGCGGTCCCGCCGCGGGCCGGGGCACGCCGATTGCCTCGACGAGGGCCTGGAGCGATGCAATGAACCGGAGGTGCACCATGCGCGGCACGAGAACCAACGATCCCCGGACCTGGCACGGCCGCGATTGGCCCGAGCGCTGGGAGTCGCACGAGCGTGCGCAAACCGAGCCGAATCGCAGCGCGCACGAGTTCGAGCGTGACCGGGGCGCCTTCGAGGAGCGCAGCTTCGGGACGGAGCGCGGCCGCGAGTTCGACGCCGGGATGCACGATCCGCGCACCGGCGAACCGGTCTCGCGGCACGCCGACGACCGCGGCGGCCGCGGCGCCTACGAGGACCGTAACGTCGACGCGCGCTACTCGGGCGAGGGCTACCACTACCCGGGCGGTGCCCGATACGCCGACGAGTCGGGTCGCAGAAGCGCGCGCGTGCACGCGCACTTCGACGAGAACCGTTCGTGGGATCCGGCCGATCGGGACGTACTGTGGCGCCGTGGCGAGTACGGCAGCCGGCTGTACGGCAACGTCGTCGGCGCGGCCACGCCGAGCGGCACCGCGGGCATTCGTCGTTACGCCCCGGGCCGCGCCGAGCGCAGGGGCCCGAAAGGCTATGCACGCTCCGACGAACGGCTGCGCGACGACATCTGCGAACGGCTGAGCGACGAAACGTGGCTCGACCTGAGCGAGGTCGAGGTGCACGTCGAGGACGGCCGCGTGCGGCTCGAAGGCGAGGTGCGAGATCGATACAGCAAGCACGCGATCGAGGACATCGCCGACGGCGCCTGGGGCGTGAAGGACGTCGACAATCGGATCCGGGTCCGCGCGACATGATCACGGTTCCCACGCCCGATCCGCAGACGCCGGACGGGCCCGTCGAGCCGATCGGAGATCCGGTTCCCCAGCCGGTCGGCGATCCTCCGCCGGTGACGGACCCGCAGCCTTCGCCGCTCGAGCCCGATCCGGCGCCGCAGCCCGATCCGCAGAGGCCGCCGCCGCAGCCGACGCCTCGCTGAGGTCGATGACGACTCCTGCGAGCGCCAGGCCGGTTGCGGATCCGCGGGCACGGGCCGAGCCTTCGGAGGCGCCGCTTCGCGTGCGTGTGCTCACCGTAAACACCCACAAGGGATTCACCGCCTTCAATCGCCGCTTCGTGCTGCACGAGCTTCGCGAGGCGGTGCGCGCGGTCTCGGCCGACATCGTCTTCCTGCAGGAAGTCCTCGGTGAAGCGACCGTGCCCGCGCGCCATCGACACCGGCCCTGGCCGAGTTCGCAGTACGAGTTCCTCGCCGATTCGATCTGGCCCCAGTACGCCTACGGCAAGAACGCGGTGCATCGCGGCGGACACCATGGCAATGCGCTGCTGTCGAAGTTTCCGATCGTCAGCTTCGAGAACCGCGACGTGTCGGTGAACGGGCGCGAGCGCCGCGGGCTGCTGCACTGCGTCGTCGAGATCCCCGGTCGCACGATGCACGTGCACGCGATCTGCGTGCACCTCGGGCTGAACGAGGCGCAACGGCGCTGGCAACTCGCCCGGTTGTGCCAGCAGATCGAGGAGAAGATTCCGCCGGATGCGCCGCTGATCGTCGCGGGGGACTTCAACGACTGGAGACTGCACGCGCACGCGCGCCTGCGCCGCTGCGCCGGGCTGGCCGAAGTGTTCGTCGAATCGACCGGGTCGGCGGCGCGAACCTTTCCCGCCCGCTGGCCGGTGCTGAAGCTCGACCGGATCTACGTGCGCAACGCGAAGACCGCGCGCCCGGTGATGCTGCGACCCCGCCCGTGGTCGAGGCTTTCCGATCACGCGCCGCTCGCGGCGGAGCTGGTGTTGTGAAGGCGCGCTGGATCGGCGGCAACGAGGCGCGGCTTCTCGAGAACGGCGAGGCCTACTACCCGCGCGTCCTCGAGGCGATCGCATCCGCGCGTCGGCAGGTTCTGATCGAGACCTTCATCCTCTTTGAGGACAAGGTCGGCCGGCAGCTGCACGACGTCCTCATCGAGGTGGGGCGACGCGGGGTGCAGGTCGACCTGACGGTGGACGGCTATGGTTCGTCCGACCTGACGAGCGCTTTCCTCTCGGCGCTCACCGAGGTCGGCGTTCGCGTGCACATGTTCGACCCGAAGCCGAAGATCTTCGGCTTGCGCCGCAACCTGTTCCGGCGCATGCACCGCAAGATCGTCGTCGTCGACGCCGAGGTCGCCTTCGTCGGCGGAATCAATTTCTCGGCGGATCACCTGGCCGACTTCGGCCCGATGGCCAAGCAGGACTACGCCGTCGAAGTGCGCGGGCCGATCGTCGCCGCGATCCACGGCTTCGCGCTGCGGATGCTGCCTCGCGAGCGACGGCGCACGCTGCGCGAACGGCTCGGCGACTGGCTCGAGCGCCGGCGCGAGCCTGCGGACGCACAGACGCGCGCCGGCCAGCGCGACGAAGGCGTGCTCGCCGCTTTCGTCGTGCGCGACAACGGCACGCATCGCAACGATATCGAGCACCAGTACCGGATCGCGTTTCGCGCGGCGCGCTCGTACGTCTGCCTGGCCAACGCGTATTTCTTTCCCGGCTACCGGCTGCTGCGCGACATGCGGCGCGCCGCGCGACGCGGCGTTCGCGTCGAGCTGATCCTGCAGGGCGAACCCGACATGCCGATCGTGCGCATCGCGGCGCGCATGCTCTACGAGCATCTGCTGCGCGCCGGCGTTCGAATCCACGAGTACTGCGAGCGTCCGCTGCACGGCAAGGTCGCGGTGGTCGACGACGAGTGGGCGACGGTGGGCTCGAGCAACCTCGACCCGTTGAGCCTGTCGCTGAACCTCGAGGCCAACCTGATGCTGCGCGACCGCGATTTCGCCGTCGACCTTCGACAGCGGCTCGAGCGGCTGATCGCCGAGCATTGCATGGCGATGGAGCCGGGCATTGCGCGCAACTCCGGGCTGTGGCGCCTCGTTCCGAGCTTCGCAGTCTTCCACGTGTTGCGCCGATTCCCGAAGTGGGCCACGTGGTTGCCGACGCACGAACCGCAGCTGCACACCGTCGGCCTTCGTCCCGACGACGGCGAACGATCCGTCGCCGCGCGTGTGCCGAACGACGGCGCCGAGCGCGTCGACGAGCGCGGGCGCACGGACCCCGGTGCATCGCTCGAAGGCGGCCCGGCCGAAGGGGACGGCCGAGCGCAGCACGCGTTGCATTGAGCCGGTCGCAGGCACGAGCGCTGCATCGGGAGCCCGGGGTCGCGCTCGGCGGCTTCCCAGCCACACAGGAACGCAGTCATGGCAGAACCGCAATCACCGAAGACGCTGCCTGCGCAGCACCAGGATCGCCAGCCGGGGCGGCAGACGGAAATGCAGCCGCAGCCGGCGACCGAGAAGCCCGGCTACACCGGCAGCGGAAAGCTCGAGGGTCGCGCGGCGATCATCACCGGCGGCGACAGCGGCATCGGCCGCGCCGTGGCGGTGGCCTTCGCGCGCGAGGGCGCCGATTCGGTGATCGCGTATCTGGACGAGCACGAGGACGCGAAGGAAACGGTCCGGCTCGTCGAGGCCGCCGGCCGGCGCTGCATCCCGGTTCCGGGCGACATCGGTGATCCGGCGACCGCGCAGGCGCTCGTGCGGCGGGCGATCGAGGCCTTCGGGCGGCTCGACGTCGTCGTCAACAACGCCGGCGAGCAGCACGTGCAGCGCTCGATCGACGAGATCCCGCTCGAGCAGCTCGAGCGCACGTTCCGGACGAACGTGTTCTCGATGTTCCACCTGACGAAAGCCGCGTTGAAGCACCTGCGGCCCGGTGCGACGATCGTCAACACCGCTTCGGTGACCGCGTACGCCGGCAGCCCGGGGCTGGTCGACTATTCGTCGTCGAAGGGCGCGATCGTCTCGTTCACTCGATCGCTGTCGCAGCAGCTCGCCGGCCGCGGCATCCGGGTCAATGCGGTAGCGCCGGGCCCGATCTGGACTCCGTTGATTCCCGCGAGCTTCGACGCCGCGCACGTCGCGCAATTCGGCAGCGACGTGCCGCTGAAGCGGCCCGGCCAGCCGGCCGAAGTCGCGCCGTGCTACGTGTTCCTCGCGAGTGACGATTCGAGCTACATGAGCGGGCAGGTGCTGCATCCGAACGGCGGGGAGATCGTCAACGGCTGAGGCGAGCGACCGCGGGAGGCGAATCGATGACGCGCGCTCCCCGCAGCCGCCTGCGCCGCTGGGGAGGAAGGCTTCTGCTGTTCGCCTTCTTCTGCCTGGCCGGGTGGCTCGCGTACCGGCAGGCGAAGACCGTCGACTGGTCGGAGGTGGCCGCCACGCTGCGCGACTATCGTGCGACGACGCTCGCCGGTGCCTTCGCCCTGGCCGCCGCGAGTTACGCGATCTACGGCTGCTTCGACGTGCTCAGTCGCCGCTACGTCGGGGCGGAGCTGTCCGACGGGCGGACGGCGGTGATCGGCGCGGTGAGCTACGCGTTCAACCTGAACATCGGATCGATCGTGGGCGGTGCGGGCTTCCGACTGCGGTTGTACTCGCGGCTGGGCGTCGAGCAGCGGAAGATCGCGGCGATGATCGCGTTCAGCATCGCGACGAACTGGATCGGCTATCTGCTCGTCGCCGGCGTGGTGTTCGCGATCGGCGGCGTGCAGTTTCCCGAGGGATGGAAGGCGGGCGACGGCGCGATGCGCGGGATCGGCGCGCTGATGGTGGCGCTGGCGCTCGGCTACATCGCGTTGTGCCGCTTTTCGCCGCGCCGCGAGCTTTCGTTTCGCGGCCGGTCGTTCACGCTGCCTGCGCCGTCGATGGCGCTGCGACAGCTCGTCGTCGGCGCATCGAACTGGCTCGTGATCGCCGCGGTAGTGTTCGTGCTGCTCTCGCAGCGCGTGAGCTATCCGAACGTGCTTGCCGTCGTCTGCGTCGCGAGCATCGCGGGCGCGATGGCGCACATCCCGGGCGGGCTCGGCGTGATCGAAGGCGTGTTCGTCGCGATGCTCGGTTGGACGATGGGCACGGGGACGATCCTCGCGGCGGTGCTCGCGTACCGCGCGGTCTACTACCTGGTGCCGCTGGCCGTCGCCGGCGTGGTCTTCGTCGTTCTCGAGTGGCTCGCGCGCCATGGCCACCCGCCGGCGTCCACGCGGGCGCGCGCCCGCGCCTCCCCGCGCCCGGAATCCTGATCCACGCCGTCGTTCGGTGTCGCCGGGCGCTGCCATGGGCACGATGCTTGCGTGCGTGCCGAGGGATGCGGCCTGCGGCGCCGCGCCCATTGGAGCGTTGCGCATGAACCGAACGACGGCAACCGAGACGCGCGGGCCACCGCGCAGGGTCGGTCGTGGCAGGCGCGCCTACGGGTTCTTCGAGCGTTTCGCCGCGGCGTCCGCCCGGGCGTCGGGCAGCAGTGCCGGGTTCATGCTCGCCGCCTTCGTCGTCGTCGCCTGGGCGGTCAGCGGGCCGCTGTTCGGCTTTTCCGAAGGGTGGCAGCTGGTCATCAACACGGCAACGACGATCGTCACGTTCCTGATGGTCTTCCTGATCCAGCATGCGCAGAACAAGGACAGCCGCGCGGTTCACCTGAAGCTGAACGAACTCCTCGCATCGCACGAATACGCGAGCAACCGGCTGGTGGCGATCGAGGATCTCGACGAGGAGTCGCTGCGCAAGCTGCACGACTTCTATTGTCGGCTCGCCGAACTCGCCGAGAGCGAGGGAGGACTGAAGGTCAGTCACTCGGTCGACGAAGCGGCGAACGTCCACAGTCGCAAGAAGCGTGCGCGCGAGGTACGCGCGGTCGGGCGCGTGCCCGCGCGCGCACCCGAGAAGGCGTAGCGCGCAGCGGCTTGCTGATTCCGAAGGTATCGCGTGTCCCGTTTCGATGACTTGCGCGCAGCGCGCGGCCACGACGCCACGCGGGACGCGATCGGCTTCGACGACGTCGAGCGCGCCGCGCAGCGGCTCGCGGGCCAGGTCGAGCAGACGCCGTTCCTGCGCTCGCGCACGCTGTCGGAGATCGCCGGCGCGCAGCTGCACCTGAAGTTCGAGAACCTGCAGTTCACGGCGTCGTTCAAGGAGCGCGGCGCATTGAACCGACTCGCGCAGCTTGCGCCGGACGAGCGCTCGCGCGGCGTGCTGGCCGTGTCGGCGGGCAACCACGCGCAGGGCGTGGCCTGGCACGCGAAGCGCCTGGGCATTCCCGCGACGATCGTGATGCCGTCGGGGACGGCGTCGGTGAAGATCGCGCGGACGCGCGCGCTCGGCGCGACCATCGTGCTGCACGGCGAACGCTTCGACGAGACGCATGCGCACGGGGCGGCGCTCGCCGCGGAGCGTGGCCTGACGATGGTAGATCCTTTCGACGACGCCGATGTCATCGCCGGCCAGGGCACGGTCGGCCTCGAGATCGCGCGCTCTACGCACCCGCTCGACGACGTCGTCGTCCCGATCGGCGGCGGCGGCCTGGCGGCGGGGCTCGCCGTCGCGATGCGCCACCTGCGTCCCGCGGTGCGCATCGTCGGCGTGCAGAGCGAGCTCTTCGCGCTCGTGCACGACGCGCTCGCCGGAGGGCAGCATCCGGTCGGCGCCTCGACGATCGCCGACGGAATCGCGGTGAACCGGCTCGGTTCGCTGACGCTGCCGATGCTGCGCCGTCATCTCGACGACGTGCTGCTTGTCGACGACGCGCAGATCGAGCAGGCGATCCTGCTGCTGCTCGAGATCGAGAAGACCGTCGTCGAAGGCGCGGGCGCGGCGGGGCTGGCCGCCGTGCTCGCGCATCCGCAGCGCTTTTACGGACGACGCGTCGGTCTAGTGCTGTCGGGCGGCAACATCGATCCGCTGCTGCTCGCCGCGATCATCGAGCGCGGGCTCGCGCGTTCGGGACGGCTCGCGCGGCTGGTCGTCGACGTGCGCGACGCGCCGGGGGCGCTCGCGCGCGTCACCGCGCTGCTCGCCGAGGAGCGCGCGAACATCGAGCAGATCCACCACGAGCGGGCGTTCGGGACGCAGGGCGCCCAGCGGGTCGACCTGGAGATCGTCGTGCAGACGGAGTCGGACGCGCACCTGGAGCGGGTGCTCGGACGGTTGCAGGAAGCGGGCTTCGAGGCGCGCAGGGCCTGAGCCGCACGCCCCCCGGCCCGGCGTCGGAAATGAAGCGCGGCCGCTCCCCTACAATGTTCGATTCACCAGCGACCCGACAGGATCCGAAGCAATGGCAATCGACACCGTAGGCATCATCGGCGCCGGAACGATGGGCAGCGGCATCGCGCAGGCGTGTGCGCAGGCAGGCATCGACGTGACGATGCAGGACATCGACGACGCGGCCACCGCACGCGGCGTGCGCGCGATCACGTCCTCGCTCGACCGACTCGTGAAGAAGGGATCGATCGACGAGGCGAAGAAGGCCGAAATGCTCGCTCGCGTGCACACGACGACGCGCGCCGACGATCTCGGCGCCTGCCACCTGGTCATCGAGGCGGCCACCGAGAACGAGGCGCTGAAGGACAAGATCCTGCGCAACGTCGACGCGATCGCCGGCCCCGGCACGATCATCGCGACCAACACGTCGTCGATCTCGATCACGAAGCTCGCCGCGTCGCTGAAGGACCCCGAGCGTTTCGTCGGGATGCACTTCTTCAATCCGGTGCCCGTGATGGCGCTGGTGGAGATCATCCGCGGGCTGCGCACCTCCGACGAGACGGTCGGCACGGTCACCGCGCTTGCGCAGCGCCTGGGCAAGACACCGATCGGCGTGAAGAACAGCGCCGGCTTCGTCGTCAATCGCATCCTCTGCCCGATGATCAACGAAGCGATCTTCGCGCTGCAGGAAGGGCTGGCGAGCGCCGAAGAGATCGACGCCGGCATGAAGCTCGGCTGCAACCACCCGATCGGCCCGCTCGCGCTGTGCGACCTGATCGGCCTGGACGTCGAACTCGCGGTGATGGAAGTGCTCTACGGCACTTTCAACGATCCGAAATACCGTCCCGCACCGCTGCTGCGCGAGATGGTCGACGCGGGGATGCTCGGGCGCAAGACGGGCCGCGGCTTCTACCGCTACGACCGGTGAGGCGGCGGCAAGCGCCGCGAAACGCAGCTCTTTCGTTCGCAGGAGCGGCTGCCCGGCTGAAAACGCCGCGTTTCACAGCCATTCGGCTCTGCGGGCTCGGCCCTCACGCGTCGAAGTGCCGCAGCCCCTCCAGCGACACCACCGTCAGCGCCCCGTAGTCCAGCTGAACGAATCCGTCGCGCTCGAGCCGTTGCAGCGCGCGGTTCACCGTCTGCCGCGACAGTCCGGTGAGGTAGCCGATCTCGCTCTGCGAGATCTCGAGCCGCGTGCCGACGCCCGGATACAGCGTCGGGTTGAACAGCTGCGCCAGGCAGCGCGCCACGCGCGCATCGGGGCCGAGCAGACGGTCGATCTCGACGGTTCCGATGAACTGGCCGAGACGCTCGTTCAGCTGTTGCAGCAGGTATCGGTTGAACGAGATGCTCGAGTCGAGCAGCCAATGGAAGGTCGCGCGCGGCAGATAGGCGATTCGGCTGTCGCGCAGCGCGACGACGTCGTACTTGCGCGGTTCGTCCTTCAGCAGCGATCCTTCGCCGAACCAGCCGCCCGCCGCGATGCCGGTGAGCGTCACCGGCTTTCCGGTGGGGGACACGTTGCTCACCTTGACGATTCCGCGCACCACGCCGATCCAGTGCTCGACCGCGTCGCCCTTGCGGCAGACGAATGCGCCGGAGCGCAGGTCGCGTTCGACGAGGTCGCGCCGCACGCGCTCTTGCTGCACTGCATCAAGCCTTTGCAGCCATGACGACAGCGCGATCAGCTCCTCGAATGCGGACACCCCCGTTATCCCTGACTTTGTCGGTCAGGCGACAACTATACCGGCGCGCGTACCATAGACTCCGCGGACCAAGGAGAGGGGGACTGCGGTTTGGCCGGTGATCCTGCGCCGATTCTCGAGGTGCGCGACGTCTCGCTGCAATTCGGCGGCGTCAAGGCGTTGATGGGCGTGAACTTCGAAGTGCGCCCGGGCGAGCTGTTCTCGATCATCGGTCCCAACGGCGCCGGCAAGACGTCGATGCTGAACTGCATCTCGGGGCGCTATTCGCCGACCTCGGGCGCGGTTCGTTTCAAGGGGCGCGACATCACCCGGCTCACGCCGAACCAGCGCGCCGCGCTCGGTCTCGGGCGCACGTTCCAGAACCTCGCGCTGTTCAGCCACATGACGGTACTCGACAACATCATGGTCGGCCGTCATCACCTGATGAAGAACAACTTCCTCGGCGGGTCGCTGTACTGGTTCGGTGGCGCGCAGAAGGAGGAGCTCGAGCACCGGCGCCACGTGGAAGACATCATCGATTTCCTCGAGATCAGCCACATCCGCAAGGCGGTCGCCGGAACGCTGTCGTACGGGCTGCGCAAGCGCGTCGAGCTGGCGCGCGCGGTGGCGGTGCGTCCCGACCTGATCCTCCTCGACGAGCCGATGGCCGGCATGAACCTCGAGGAGAAGGAGGACATGGCGCGCTACGTCGTCGACCTCAACGAGGAGTGGGGGATGACGGTGATCATGATCGAGCACGAC
>DASWVL010000089.1:0-13788 GCA_036406255.1 Zeimonas sp. | reverse complement strand
TCCCGGCTACGTCGGGCTCGGCGTCCAGGTGCTCGTCGCCGTGCTGTTCGTGCTGTCGCTCGATCTCGTGCTCGGCTACGCCGGCATCGTCACGCTCGGGCACGCGGCGTTCTTCGGCATCGGCGCCTACACGGTCGGGCTACTCTCGGTGCGCGCCGGCTGGACCGAGCCGATCAGCGGCCTCGTTCTCGCCGCGATCGTCGCGGCGGCATTCGGCTGGCTCACCGGGCGGCTGATCCTTCGCTTCCACGGACTGACGGTGCTGATGCTCACGCTTGCTGCCTCGATGCTGCTGCAGGAGGCGGGCAACAGCGCGGCGACGCTCACCGGCGGCCACGACGGGCTGACCGGGATCGCGATCGCGCCGATCCTCGGGCGCTTCGAGAACGACCTGTTCGGCGTGCACTACTACGCGTATTCGCTCGTCGTCGTCTTCGCGGCCTTCGTCGTCGTGCGCCGCATCGTGCATTCGCCCTTCGGACGCTCGCTCGTCGGCATCCGCGAGAACCGCAAGCGGATGGCGGCGATCGGCACCGACGTGCGCGGCAGGCTCGTGCATGCCTACACGATCGGCGCGGCGCTCGCCGGCGTCGCCGGCGCGCTCTACGCGCAGTACAACGCGTTCGTCACGCTGAACCTTCTCGGCTTCGAGCGCTCGGGCACCGCTCTCGTGATGCTCGTGCTCGGCGGCACCGGGCGATTGTACGGTGCGGTCGTCGGCGTGCCGCTGTACATGCTGCTCGAGGATCGGCTGGCGAAGATCAGTCCCGAGTTCTGGGGGCTCGGGATCGGGCTGCTGCTGATCTTCGGCGTCCTGTTCCTGCGCGGTGGCCTCGTCGGCACGCTCGTCGACGCGTTCACGCGGTCGCGTTCGACGCGTGCGGATGGGCAGCGCGGATGAACGCGCCGTCGGCTCCGCTGCTGCAGGCGCAGGGGCTGCGCAAGTCCTTCGGCTCGCTCGTCGTCGCCGACGGAATCGACCTCTCGCTCGAGGAAGGCGCACGGCACGCGCTGATCGGTCCGAACGGCGCGGGCAAGACGACACTCGTGAACCTGCTCACCGGATCGCTGCGGCCCGATGACGGCGCGGTGCGCTTCGACGGTCGGGACGTCACGCATCACGACACGGCGCGTCGCGTGCGCGAGGGAATTGCCCGCACGTTCCAGATCAACGAGCTGTTCGAGCGGCTGGACGTCTTCGACAACGTCGCGCTCGCGGTGGCCGAACGGCACGAGGCGTCGCGCTCGATGTGGCGCGCATTGTCGTCGCGTGGGGAGATCGTCTCGCGCACGAACGAGCTGCTCGATGCCTTCGGACTCCGCGACGTCGCGCGTGCGCCGCTCGGACAGCTGCCGTACGGCCGGCAACGGCTCGTCGAGATCGCGATCGCGATCGCCACCGAACCGCGCGTGCTGCTGCTCGACGAGCCTGCGGCCGGCGTTCCTTCCGGCGAGACGCAGGTGATCCTCGACGTGGTCGGCGCGCTCGATCCGCGAATCGCCGTGCTGATCATCGAGCACGACATGGACGTCGTCTTCCGCTTCGCGCGCGAGATCACCGTGCTCGTCGATGGGCGCGTGTTCGCGCGCGGAACGCCCGAGCAGATCGCCGCGCACGAGGGCGTCAACGCCGTCTATCTCGGCCCGCGCAACGAAGCTTCGTCGCATGGCTGAGCCGCTTCTCGAGCTGCGGGGCGTGTGGTCCGGCTACCGCCGGACGACGGTGCTCGAAGGCGTCGATCTGTCGGTGAAGCCGGGCGAGGCGGTGTCGATCGTCGGACGCAATGGCGTCGGCAAGACGACGCTGCTCGAGACGATCATGGGCCACCTCCCGCTCGCGCGCGGCACGATGCGACTGCGCAGCGTGGACCTCGCGGCCGAGCCGGCGCACGCGCGCGCCTCGCTCGGCATCGGCTACGTGCCGCAGCAGCGCGAGATCTTCGCGTCGCTGTCGGTGCTGGAGAACCTGCGCATCGCGCTGCGCCCGGGCGAGTGGACGGTCGAGCGCGCCTTCGATCTCTTCCCGCGCCTGGCCGAACGGCGCGCGAGCGGCGGCACGCAGTTGTCGGGCGGCGAGCAGCAGATGCTCGCGATCGCGCGTGCGCTCGTCTCGAACCCGTCGCTGCTGCTGATGGACGAGCCCTCCGAAGGGCTCGCGCCGACGATCGTCGCCGAGCTGGTGCGCGTGCTGGCGCGCATCCGCGCATCGAGCGCGATGGCGATGGTGCTGGTCGAGCAGAAGACCGGCATCGCCTTCGACTTCGCTGCGCGCTGCGTCGTGATGGATCGCGGGTGCGTCGTGTACGACGCGGCGAGCGAGACCCTGCGTCGGGACGCCGCCCGGCTCGCGCGGCTGGTGGGGGTGGCCGGTTCCGCAACCCGGCCGGTCGACGGCACGGTCGAAGACACTCGTTCCCCGGGCGCCCGGTAGCGCAGGCTCACTCGCCGGAAACCCTCCAGACCATACCGCCCACGTCGTCGGCGACCAGCAGCGCGCCGCCGCGGTCGATCGCGATGCCCACCGGGCGACCCTGCGCCTGCCCCGCTTCGTTGCGAAAGCTGGTGAGGACGTCGATCGGCGGGCCGGAGGGCACGCCGTCGCGGAACGGAACGAAGACGACCTTGTAGCCGGACGGCGGGCGGCGGTTCCACGACCCATGCTCGCCGACGAACGCGCCGTGGCGAAAACGCTCGGGCAGCGACGAGCCGCGCGCGAAGGCGAGCCCCAGCGCGGCGACGTGAGTGCCGAGCGCGTAGTCGGGGATCGTCGCGCGGGCGACGAGGTCCGGGCGCCGCGGTTCGACCCGCTCGTCGACGTATGCGCCGAACCAGCTCCATGGCCAGCCATAGAACGCGCCGTCGCGCACCGACGTGAGGAAGTCGGGGACGAGATCGCTGCCGATCTCGTCGCGTTCGTTGACCACCGTCCACAGCACGCCCGTTTCCGGCTCGAAGTCCATGCCGTTCGGGTTGCGCAGCCCCGAGGCGTAGGTGCGGCTCGCACCGGAGGCGACGTCGACCTCGCGGATCTCGGCGCGTCCCCGTTCGGCGTCGAGGCCGTTCTCGGCGGCGTTGCTGTTGGACCCGACGGTGGCGTACAGCTTCGTTCCGTCGCGAGCGGCGACGATGTTCTTCGTCCAGTGATGATTGATCGGCCCGGCCGGAAGCGACGCGAGAGGCTGCGCCGTGGCGTCGATGCGCGTGGCGCCCTCGACGTACGGGAAGCGGACGATCGCGTCGGTATTCGCGACGTGAAGGTGGTCGCCCACCAGCGCCATGCCGAAAGGCGAACGCAGGCCGGCCAGGAATGCCGTACGGGTCTCGGCGACGCCATCCCCGTCGGCGTCGCGCAGCAGCGTGATCCGGTTCGCGCTCGGCCCCGCGCTGCCGGCCTTCTTCATCATCTGCTTCATCACGAAGCCGCGCAGGCCGCGTGCGTCCTGCGGCTTCGGCGGCGCGTTCGTCTCGGCGACGAGGACGTCTCCGTTGGGCAGTACGTGCAGCCAGCGGGGATGCTCGAGCCCTTCGGCGAAGCGCGTGACGACGAGGCCGGCAGCGGGCCGCGGCCTGGCGCCCGTCGGCCAGCCGACGGCCTCGGCGACGGCGATCGTGGGAATCAGCGAGGGGTTCGGCTCGGGCAGCTGCGGATGGGGCCCGACGCCGGCGTCGAACGGCAGCTTCGCGGTGCCGCCACAGCCGGCGAGCATCGCTGCGATCGCGAGAAGCAGCACGGCACGCATCGCGCGTTCCTCCTGCGAAGTGGCCCGCGCGCGTCGAACCGGGCGGGCACCGGTTCGTCGCTCTTCAGGTCGCTAGGAGCGTGTCTCCGGCTTCCCCGGGTACCAGCGCGCCGCCCGCTTCTGGCGAAAAGACGCGAAGCCTTCGGCCGCTTCGTCGGATTGCCGGCGCGCAGCGTGCTGCGACACCGCTCGCTCGAAAGCCTGCGACGAGACGTCTCCGTGTGCCTGCTCGAGGATGGCCGCCTTCGTCTGCGTCGTGGCCTGCGGCGCGTTCTGCAGCAGCTGGTCGGCGATGCGCGCGCCCGTTTCGGCGAGCGCCGCCGGCGCGACCACCTCGTGCACGAGACCGATGCGCAGCGCTTCGGCGGCGTCGAAGCGCTCGCCGGTGAGTGCGTAGCGGCGCAGCTGCCGGATGCCGATGGCGTCGGCGAGTTGCGGGACGATGATGTTCGCGATCAGTCCCCAGCGCGATTCGGCGATCGCGAAGATCGCGTTCGTCGCGGCGATCGCGACGTCGCACGCCGCGACGATTCCCGTGCCGCCGCCGAAGCACGCGCCCTGCACGAGCGCGATCGTCGGAACCGGCAGCGTATTCAGGCGGTGCACCAGCTCTGCGGTGCGGCGCGATGCGCGCACGTTTGCCGCCGGCGAGTCGCCGGCCACGCGCGCGAGCCAGCCGAGATCTGCGCCCGCCTGGAAGTGACGCCCGTTCGCCTGCACGACGACGGCGCGCAGCGAGGCGACCGGGCCGAGCGCGTCGAGCGCCTGCAGCACGCCGTCGATCAGTGCTTCGTCGTAGGCGTTGTTGATCTGCGGGCGGTTCAGCGTCAACGTGGCGACGCCCCGAGCATCGAGCTGGTGCAGGACGGTTTCGTTCATGCGCCGATGGTACCCGCGCGGCGCCGCTGCCGCCCAGGTGCCGATGGGGCTCGCCGCGTGCCGCACCGGCGCAAAAAAAAGCTGCCGGTTCGCGGCAGCTGGCAGGAAGGGAGGCGGGATTACGAGCGGGGCGAGCCGTTCGCGCGTTGCGAGGTCGGCGCCGGCGCCGTGCTGTCGGCCTGCGAACGTGGAGCCATGGCGCCACGGCGCTGCGTCCATTCGGGATTGCTGAAGTCCGGCCACTCGTTCGACGCGAACGCGTGCGACATGTCGATGCGATCGGACGAGGTCTGGATTACCAGCTTGTCGTGCTTTTCGCCGCTCACCGAGATCTGGTTCAGCGGAATCGCCACGAGCTTGCCGTCGGTGTTCTTCGCCCACGAGTCGTCGAAGTCGACGACCGCGTACTCGACGTTCCCGGTGGACGAATCGACGATCAGGTCATCGATCTCGCCGGCCTCCTTGCCGTTGCGATCGTCGAAGTCCTTGCCGATCAGGTCGCTGGCGCGAACGAGGTTCCCCGCCTTCTGGCCGTCGCGGGTGCTGTCCGCGCCGTAGTACTTGTCGACCTCGCCGGTGTACTTGCTGTCGGCGAAGCTTGGCCACTTGTTCTTGTCGAAGCCCGGAGCCTTCTCCAGTCTCTCCTTGTCGACGTTCATCACCAGCTTGTCGCCGTTCCTGCCCTGGCTCTCGACCATCGACATCGGATAGGCGAACAGTTTGTCGCCGATGCCCAGCACGCCACCGTGCGACAGCACCACGTAGCGCACGCGCTCGTTCTGCACGTCGACCATCATGTCCTTGATCTCGCCGATGTTCTCGCCATTGGCGTTCTCGACGTTGGTGCCGATGATCTTGCTCGCGCGCATCGCGTGCGGCTGTGCCGTCGCGCCGACGCTCGCGCTGCTGCGCGTCTGGTCGCTGGGGGTCGCGCCGGCCTGCGGGCGATCCGTGCTCGACGAAGCCTGCGAGCCCGTGCTGCCCGATGCCGCGCTCGCCGCAGGTGTCGCGGTGTTCGACTGCGTGTCGGCGCGTTGCGTGGCGGTTGCGCGGTCGCTGCCGCTCGATGGGGTCGTGCTGCTCGATTGCGCGTAGGTCGCGCCGCTGAAGGCCAGTGCCGAGAACAACACGCCCGCGGCGGAAATCAGTCTGCTTTTCGGGGTCATCGATTTCTCCTTCGTTGTGCCGGGGATGATCCCGGTCCGTGAATCCCGGAAAACGCAATGGCCGTACCTGCCAATACCCCGTTCGGGTAGGCAAGCATTACGAGGCCGCGGCACGTCTTGCCGCAGATCGTTCGATAGGAAGACGACAGCTTCCGGCGAAAGCTGACGATCGTCAGCCTTGGTGCGAGAGGCAGACCTTGCCGAAATGCTTCCCGCTGGCGAGGTGCTCGTATGCGTCGACGAGCTCGTCGAAACCGAAGACTCGGTCGACGACGGGCTCGACCCGATGCCGCTCGATCGCACGGCACATCGCCTCGAAGGCGTCGCGATGTCCGACGGTGATGCCCTGCAGCCGCACGGCGCGCGTCACGACGTGTCCGATCGAGCCGGTGATTCCCGCTCCGCTCAGCACGCCGATCATCGAGATCGTCCCGCCCGGGCGGATGCAGCGCAGCGACTGCGGCAGCGTCTTCTCGCCGCCCACCTCGACGATGTGGTCGAAGCCCCGGCCGTCGGTCGTTTCCCGCGCCGCCTTCGCCCACTCGGGCGTGCGCCGATAGTTCACCGCCGCGCACGCGCCGATCGCGCGCAGCCGTTCGATCTTCTCGTCGCTCGACGAAATCACCGTGACGCGTGCGCCGAACAGTTGCGCGAACTGCAGCGCGAACAGCGAGACGCCGCCGGAGCCCTGCACGAGGACGTGGTCGCCGGGGCGCGTCGTGCCGAGCACGGCGAGGGCGCTCCAGGCGGTCAGGGCGGCACACGGAAGCGACGCCGCCTGCTCGTCGTCGAGTGCCGGGGGCACGCGAGCGAGCGCCTCCTGCGGTACGCGCAGGAACTCCGCCATCGTCCCGTCGAGCGGGCCGCCGAGCGAATGCATCAGCCGCGACGCATCCGGCTCGCCCCCGATCCATCGCGGAAAGAACATCGGGCAGACGCGCTCGCCGACACCGACCCGGTCGACGTCCTCGCCGACGGCGACCACCTCGCCCACGCCGTCCGACAGCGGAACCAGCGGCAGCGTTCCCGTCTGTCGGCCGTAGCCCCCCTTCAGCACGACCAGGTCGCGATAGTTCAGCGAAGACGCGCGCATCTTCAGCAGCACCTCGCCCCGGCGCGGCTCGGGGTCGGGGCGCGTGCCCCGCCGGACGTGCTCGAGTCCCCAGTCATCGGCGATCTCCTGGACACGCATGGTCGCTCTCCGTTGCGTTGCGATCGTTCGAGACTATCGCAAGCGTTTGACAATCGATGGCGTCGAAGAATAAGATCGACGGCCCATAGATCTTTAAGCGATTCACCCGGAGCGCATCACATGACCCACGTCGTCACCGAGGCGTGCATCGCCTGCAAGCACACCGACTGCGTCGACGTCTGCCCGACCGATGCGTTCCGTGCCGGCAAGAACATGCTGGTCATCGATCCCGACGAGTGCATCGACTGCGGCGTCTGCATCCCCGAGTGCCCCGTCGAGGCGATCTACGCCGAAGAGGACGTCCCCCCCGATCAGCAGGAGTACCTGCAGCTGAACGCGGATCTCGCACCGCGCTGGCCGGTGCTCACGCGCAAGAAGGCTGCCTTGCCCGATGCCGAACGCTGGGGCGCCGTGCGCGACAAGCGCGCGATGCTCGACGAGCGCGCCGACAGCGAAGCAGACGAGAACCAGCTGGCGTGAAGAAAGAGAAGGAGGAAGGGAGAACGGCTTCTCCCTTCTCTTCCCGAGAGGAGAAAAACCAACGTGGATAGCGCCGTAGCCAGCCTGCTGGCAGCGTTCCTACTTTCGATCCTGGGCCTGTTCGCATTCATCTGGTCGTTGCGCAAGGGGCTGCTCGTCGAGAACCCGCGCGCTGCGAGCGTGATCTTCGCGCGCGGCGAGATCGGCCGGGCGGACGACCCGGCGCTGGGCGACCGCGGACACGACGCGCTGCAGGCGCAGATCGCGCTGCTGGAGCCGCCTCCCGAGGCCACCGACGCAGCGCAGCTGAACGACCGCATCGAGGCCGATCGATCCAGTGCCTTTCCCGTCTTCCTGTTCGTCGCGTTCGCGTGCCTGTGGCTGCTGATCGGTTCGCTCGCGGGCGTGATCGCGTCGATCAAGCTGCACGAGCCCGACTGGCTCGTCGAGGCGGCCTGGCTCACGTTCGGCCGCATGCGCACCGTGCATCTGAATGCAGTGATCTACGGCTGGTCGTCGAACGCGTGCCTGGCGGTGATCGTGTGGCTGCTGCCGCGGCTGCTGCGCACGCGGCTGGCGGGCGCGAACTGGGCGATGCTCGGCGGTGCCTTCATCAACGCCGGCGTTGCCGCGGGCGTCGGGGCCGTTGCGTCGGGGTGGTCCGACGGGATGGAGTTCCTGGAGATCCCGTGGCAGATCGACGTCTTCATCTTCGCCGGCTTCGCGATGGTGATCCTGCCGGCGCTGTTCACGCTCGCGCAGCGCAAGGTCGAGCACCTGTACGTGAGCGTCTGGTATTTCTGCGCTTCGCTGTTCTGGATCGCCGTGCTGTTCCTCGTCGCGAACCTGCCCGGCGTGCACTACGGCGTGCAGCAGGCGACGACGAACTGGTGGTACGGCCACAATGCGCTCGGCCTGTGGTTCACGCCGGTGAGCATCGGCGCCATCTACTATTTCCTGCCGAAGATCATCGGCCGGCCGATCCGCTCGTACAACCTGTCGCTGCTCGGCTTCTGGACGCTGGCGTTCTTCTATCCGCAGGTCGGTGCGCACCACCTGATCGGCGGGCCGGTGCCCGGCTGGCTCACGACGCTGTCGATCGTGCAGAGCGTGATGATGGTCATTCCGGTGATCGCCTTCACGATCAACCAGGGCGGCACGCTGTGGGGCCGGATGCACCTGGCGCGTTGGTCGCCGACGCTGCGCTTCATGATGTTCGGCGGACTGATGTACCTGGCCTCGTCGGTCGAGGGCTCGCTCGAGGCGCTGCGCAGCGTCAACGCGGTCGCGCATTTCACGCACTTCACGGTGGCGCACGCGCACCTCGGCATGTACGCGTTCGTGTCGATGGTGATGTTCGGCGCGGTCTACTTCATCCTGCCGCGCGTGTTCGCCCGCGAATGGCCCTATCCGCGGCTGATCGACCTTCACTTCTGGCTCGCCGCGGCCGGCATCCTCGTCTACGTGATCGGACTGTCGGTCGGCGGCTGGCTGCAGGGCCTGGCGATGCTCGACGCGACGCGCCCGTTTATCGAGTCGGTGACCTTGACGATGCCGTGGCTCGAGCTGCGCAGCGTCGCCGGCACGGCGATGACGATCGGCCACTTCGTCTTCGTCGGCCACGTGCTCGCGATGGCGCTCGGGTTCGGTCCGCAACGGGCGGGCGCCGCGCGCTTCTGGGATCCGGTGGAGAGGCTCGTCCATGGAAAATGAAGCGAAACTGGCCGCCGGCGCGGCGGTCTCGCTCGGCATCGCCACTGCGGCGCTCGTCGTGCTGCCCTACGTGCAGGTGCGCGACGTCGAGCCTGCGCCGCAACTGGAGCCGTACACCGAGGCGCAGCAACGCGGCCGGCAGGTGTACATCGCCAACGGCTGCGTCTACTGCCACAGCCAGCAGCCGCGCGACCGCAACCTGGCGCCCGACGCCGAACGCGGCTGGGGCAGGCCGTCGGTTCCCGCCGACTACACCTATGACCGGCCGCACCTGCTCGGCACGATGCGAACCGGCCCCGACCTGCTGAACATCGGCGCGCGCCAACCGAGCGCCGACTGGCACCTCGGCCACCTGTACCAGCCGCGCGCCTACGTCACCGAGTCGAACATGCCGGCCTATCCGTTCCTGTTCGTGCGCCGCGACCGCGCACGCGCCGACGATCGCGTCGTTGCGCTTCCGCCCGGCGTCGCGCCGCCCGACCAGGTCGTCGTCGCCACGCGCGAGGCACTCGATCTCGTCGAATACCTGCTCTCGCTCGACCGCACCTACCCGATCCTGCCGACCGCGACCGCCGCAGCGACCCCCGAATGAGGCCTTGCCGATGCTGACCGATCCGCAGTCGAGCCTGCGTGCCCAGCAGCGCGAGCACGAGGAGCCGTCCGAGACGATCCGCCCGATACCGGCGATCGCGGCCGCGCTCACGCTGATGGCGGTGCTTTTCGGTGCGGGATATATTCTGTTCTCCGAACCGTTCGGCAATGCCGAGTTCGGCGACCGTCGCACGATCGCCGACCTCGCTCCCGCGAACGTTGCGGCCGGTTCCGCCGTCGACGGCAAGGCGTTGTACGCCGCACAGTGCGCCGCCTGTCACCAGCCGACGGGCAAGGGCGTGGTCGGTGTGTTCCCGCCGCTCGACGGATCGGAGTGGGTGGGGGGCAACGAGCGGGTGCTCGCCAACATCCTGCTGCACGGTATCGACGGGGAGATCGAAGTGCTCGGTACGAAGTACAAGGGGTCGATGCCGCCGTTCGAGCGGCTGTCCGATGCCGAGCTTGCCGCGATTGCCACATGGTTGCGCAATCAGTGGTCCAATCGCGCTGCTGCCGTCGATGCGGCGATCTTCGCCGACGAGCGCGCCGCGCAGCGCCGCAGCGCGCCGTTCGAAAGCGGGGTCCAGTTGAAGGCCATCGCCGAGGCGGCCGGCACCTAGGAGAGTTCCATGCGCCTGACGATGATGACCGACTACGCGATGCGCCTGCTGATGTACGTCGCACAGCGGCCCGATCGGCTGTGCACGATCGCCGAGGTCGCCCGCGCATACGACATTTCCGAGGCGCACCTGATGAAGGTCACGCATCAGCTCGGGCTCGCCGGGTGGATCGAGACGGTGCGCGGCAAGGGCGGCGGGATGCGCCTGGCGTACCGGCCCGAGGAGATCAATGTCGGCGCGGTCGTGCGGCGCATGGAGTCCGACTTCCAGATCACCGAGTGCTTCGGCACCGCGAACCGCTGTACGCTCACGGGCACCTGCGGACTCACCGGCATCCTGAACGAGGCGCTGCAGGCGTTCCTGCAACGCCTCGACGCGCATACGCTGGCCGACGTGCTGCCGCCCGGCAACGACGGAACGCCGGTCGGCTTCATCGAACGGCCGTTGCGTCGAATGCCGCGCGAACGCGTCGCATAAGCGCGGTCACCGCGCCGCGATGCTGCGCACCGCCGTCGCCAGCCTCGTCGCCATCGTTCTCGCGTGGGCGGCCGCTGCCTGGCTCACGCACGATTTCCGGGTCTTCACGGCCGAAGGTGCGCGTCGACTGGAAGTGCGCGAGACGCCGGTGACGGCGCCGGCGGTCGCAGTCGTGGGCCCGGGCGTCGAGGCGGTCGCCCTGCCGAAGCTGTTGCAGGCGCACGGCGGCGCGACGATCGTCGACTTCGTCTACACGCGCTGCATCAGCGTCTGCGCCGCGCTCGGCAGCGGCTTCCAGCAACTGCAGCAGCGCATCCTCGCCGACGACACCCCGGCCGGTTCGCGCCTGCGACTGCTGTCGGTCAGCTTCGATCCTGCGCACGACGACGTCACCGCGCTCGAGCGCTACGCCCGCGATCTGCGCGCCGATCCGCGGGTCTGGCGCTTCGTCACGGTGCGCGACGACGTCGCGCTCGAACGACTGCTCGCCGCGTTTCGGGTGGTCGTGATCCCGGACGGCTTCGCCGGCTACGAACACAACGCGGCGCTGCTCGTCGTCGATGCGAACGCCCGGCTCGTCCGCGTCTTCGACTACGACCAGCTCGAAGAGGCGCTTCACTACGCGCGTTCGCTCGCCGCGATCGCTTCGTCGTGACGCACGCGCAACTTCGCCGACTCGCCGGCGCGGTGCTCGCCGTCGCCTGCGTCTCCTCGCCGCTGCGCGCGGTGCTCGAGGCGGGAATGGCGACGCACATGCTGATCCAGTTCCCGCTGCTGCTGATCGCCGGGGCGCTGCTCGCCGAACCGCTCGAGCGGAACGCGCCGTCCCGCTGGAACCGGCTCGGCATCGCCGGACTCGCCTGGGTCGCGGGCGTGCTCGCCGTGTCGATGATCCCGCGCCTGCTCGACCTCGCGCTGGTCGATGTGCGCGTCGAGGCGGCGAAGGCCGTCGCGCTGCTCACTGCCGGCGCGGCGCTGCGCGCATCGTGGCCGCGCGCCGGACTGGTCGTGCAGGGCTTCTTTCTCGGCAACGTGCTGCCGATGACCGCGGTCGTCGGGACGCTGTACCGCGACGCGCCGATTCGGCTGTGCAACTCGTACCGGCTGGACGAGCAGCTCCTCGTCGGCGCGTTGCTCGTTGCGGCGGCCGTCGCCGTGGCGATCGCCTGGCTGGTCGCCGCAGGGGTGCGGATGCATCGCGCCGAGATCGCGCTACGCTCGGTCTGCGCGCCCGCATCGGTTCCTGCGCGGCGCGATTCGTTCGACCCATCCCCGGAGGAGCGATCATGGCCAGAGGACGCATCTACGATGACATCACGCAGACCGTAGGCGACACGCCGCTCGTCCGCCTCAACAGGCTGGGCGCGGGATTCCCCGGGACGATCCTCGTCAAGCACGAGGGCTTCAATCCGTTCGCGTCGGTGAAGGACCGGATCGGCAACGCGATGGTCGAGGACGCGTTGCAGCGCGGCGTGCTGAAGCCGGGAATGGTGATCGTCGAGCCCACGAGCGGAAACACCGGCATCGGCCTCGCGTACACCGCGGTTGCAAGGGGCTTCCGCTGCGTGATCACGATGCCCGACACGATGACGATCGAGCGGCGCCGCATGCTCGAGGCGCTCGGCGTCGTGCTCGTGCTCACCGAGGGCGCGAAAGGGATGAAGGGCGCGATCGCGCGCGCCGAGGGAATCCTCGCGAAGCTCGGCTCGCGCGGCTGGATGGCGCGCCAGTTCGACAATCCGGCCAACGCCGAGATCCACTACCGCACGACGGGACCGGAGATCTGGGAGGACACCGCAGGCAGCGTCGACGTCCTCGTCTCGGGCATCGGAACCGGGGGCACGATCACCGGCGCAGGACGCTTCCTGCGCGAGAAGAAGGCCTCGATCCGGATCGTCGCCGTCGAGCCGGCCGAGAGCGCGGTTCTCTCGGGCGGCAACGCCGGGCCGCACAAGCAGCAGGGACTCGGCGCGGGCTTCGTGCCGAGCGTGCTCGACACGAAGATCTACGACGAGGTCGTCCGCGTGACCAACGACGATGCGATCGACACCGCGCGCGTGCTCGCGCGCGAGGAAGGAATCTTCGGCGGGATCTCGGGCGGCTCGATCACCTGGGCCGCGCTGCAACTGGCCGGCCGCGCCGAGAATCGCGGCAAGACGATCGTCTCGATCATCCCCGATTTCGGCGAGCGTTACCTGTCGAACCCGGTGTACGCCGAGATGCCGAAGCCCGACGCGTCCGACCTCGCCGACGCGCTCGCCGAGGGCTGACATGGACGTGCGTGCCGCGATCGCGTGGGAGGCCGGCGACCCGCTGTCCGTCGAGACGGTGCAGCTCGACGGCCCGCGTGCCTTCGAGGTGCTCGTCGAGATCCGGGCGACGGGCATCTGCCACACCGACGAATACACGCGCTCCGGGGCCGACCCCGAAGGGCTCTTCCCGGCGATCCTCGGCCACGAGGGAGCCGGCCTCGTCGTCGACGTCGGCCCCGGCGTCACCTCGGTGCGCAAGGGCGACCACGTCATCCCGCTCTACACGCCCGAGTGCCGCCAGTGCAAGTCGTGCCTGTCGCGCAAGACGAACCTGTGCACGGCGATCCGCGCGACGCAGGGCCGCGGAGTGATGCCCGACGGGACGAGCCGCTTCTCGATCGGCGGCAAGCCGCTGCACCACTACATGGGGTGCTCGACCTTCTCGAACTACACGGTGCTGCCCGAGATCGCCGTGGCGAAGATCCGCGAGGACGCGCCCTTCGACAAGGTCTGCTACATCGGCTGCGGCGTCACCACCGGCCTCGGCGCGGTCATCAACACGGCGAAGGTCGAGCCGGGCGCGAACGTCGTCGTCTTCGGGCTCGGCGGCATCGGGCTGAACGTCGTGCAGGGAGCGCGCATGGTCGGTGCCGACCGCATCGTCGGCGTCGACCTGAA
>DASWVL010000088.1:0-12324 GCA_036406255.1 Zeimonas sp. | reverse complement strand
AGCAGGCCGCTCTTCGCGCCGGTGCCGGTCAGGGTGGCGTTGGTCGTCACCGTCGTGCCGTGGACGATCGTGGCAATCGTCGGCGCGAAGGCTTCGAGCGTCATCGGCGGGCTCATGCTCGCGGCGATGTCGGCGAGGCCGGTGACGACCGCGATCGACGGGTCCGACGGCGTCGACAGCGTCTTGAAGATCGCCGGCTCCGCGCCGTCGCGCGTGACGACGAAGTCGGTGAAGGTGCCGCCGACGTCGATTCCGATTTTCAATGTCATCAGATGTGCTCCATGAACGTTTTGCGCGCGACCAGCCGGCGCACGTCGTCCTTGCGGACCTTGCCCAGCGCGGTGCGCGGGAGTTCGTCGACGAAAAACACTTCCTTCGGCAGCTTGTAGCGGGCGATGCGGCCTTCGAGGAGCTGGAGCACGCCGGCGGCATCGAGCGTCGCGCCAGCGTGCATGACGATGACCGCGACGACGCATTCCCCCCAGCGCTCGTCGGGGCGACCGACGACGGCCGCTTCGGCGATGTCGGGGGATTCGGCAAGCAGGTTCTCGATCTCCGCCGGATAGATGTTCTCGCCGCCGGAGATGATCATTTCCTTCTTGCGCCCATCGACCCAGAGACAGCCCGCGGCATCGAAATGGCCCATGTCGCCGGTGTGGAACCAGCCGTCCCGTAGCGCCTCGGCGGTCGCCTGCGGGTTGTTCCAGTAGCCGGACATCACGTTCGGCCCGCGCACGAGGATTTCGCCGCTGGCGCCCGTATGCGCGTCCCTGCCGCCTTCGGCCGCGACGCGAACGCTGCAGTGGCGTGCCGGACGTCCGGCCGAGCCGGCATGCGTGTGCGCGTCGGCGGCCTTCACGTAGGCGGCGATCGGACAGGTTTCGGTCGAGCCGTAGATCTGTACGAGGGGGACGCCGCGTTCGTGCACGGCGCGGAAGAGTCGGTCGGGCACGATCGTCGAGCCCGTCGTGATCATCCGCAGGCTGGAGAGATCGGCCTTCGCCCAGCGCGGGTGCGTCATCATCGCCTCGATCTGCGCCGGCACGAGGACGGTCAGCGTGATGCGCTCGCTCTCGATCGCGTCGAAGGTCGCATCGACGTCGAACCTGGGGTGCAGAACGACCGTGCAGCCGCGCGACAGGGCGGGGGTCGTCTGGTTGTTGAGGCCACCGACATGGAACAGCGGCAGTGTCGTCAGGATGCGGTCGTCGGCCGTGAGTTCGTGCAGGTCGGCGCTGTTCGCGGCGTTCCAGCCGAGCGCGTCCTGGGTCAGGAGCGCGCCCTTCGCCTTGCCGGTCGTGCCCGACGTGTAGCAGATCAGCAGCGGCGTGTCAGGGCCGACCCGCGGGTCGGGCGGCAGGGGCAGGGTGCCGCGCCGCATCAGGTCGTCGAAGGCGATCCAGCCGGGCGGCGGTGCGCCGAACGCGACGAGCGTCACGCCGCCGAGCTCATCGCGAAACGCGTCGATCTGCTCGACGAAGCGCGGTTCCACGAGCAGCACCGTCGGCGGACAGTCGGCAAGCAACTGCCGGTGTTCGGGGCCGGCGAGCCGCCAGTTCAGCGGCATGAAGAGCGCCCCCAGACGCGCGCAGGCGAACAGCGCCGTGAGCGTCTCGGGGCGGTTGTAGCCGAGAAACGCGACACAGGCGCCGCGCTCGACGCCGGATGCGTGCAGGGCCGACGCGAGCCGCTCGATGTCCGCGGCGAACGTCGCGTACGTCAGATTGCGCTCCGGGAAGCGGATCGCCGTCTTGTCGGGCACGAGCCCGGCGTGACGGACGATCCATTCGGACAGATCCATCCCCATTCCTCCTCCAAGTTCGGTCACGGGCGCTTTGCGCGCCTCTTCTGACTCGTTCGAATCCGGTCGGGGATGCTGCGTGCGGGCGCTTTGTGCGCCTCTGGTGTCTCCCCGTGGCGGGGAGGGTGGTGCCTGATCCTGTACTGCTTGTGCGGCTTACCGGTCGCCGACCTCGACGACGACCGCCATCGCCGTGTCGCCCGCCGCGCAGCCGGTGAACAGCCCGTAGCCGCCACCACGCAACGCGAGTTCCTCGACGAGTTCGATGATCGCGCGCGTGCCCATCGGCGCCTGCGGATGGCCCCACACGAGCGAGCAGCCGTAGTTGTTCATCGCGTCGAGGTTCGCGCCGGTCTCGCGGGCGAAGACGATATCGTTCACTGCGAACGGGTTATGGGTCTTGATCGCCGTCATGTCGGCGATGTCCAGTCCGGCCTGATCGAGCGCGCGCCGCGCGGCGGGGATCATCGCCTCGGGCATGTAGGCGAGCTCGGTGCGTGCGAGCCCGAAGCCGTGCAGCCGCACCGCGATCGCCGGGTCTGTCGACAGCGCTTTCGCCTGCTCGGGCGTCGTCACGAGGATCGCCGCGTTGCCGTCGGCCGGATGCGTCTGGCCGCCGAACGTGACGGTGCCGCCCTCCATGACCGGCTTCAATTTCGCGAGCCCGTCGGCCGTCGAGCGGGACACCCCTTCGTCGCCGTCGAGCACGCCCGCACTCTTGCGGAAATCGGCGCTCGGCAGCTCGAACGGCAGCGTCATGAAGCGGCGCAGGAAGGCGGAGTCGTCCTTCAGCGCGTCGGCGTATTGCGCCTCGCGCCGCACCACGAGCTCGTGTTGCTGCGAAGTCGCGACGCCGTGCCTGGCCGCGACGTTCTCCGCGGTCTGCAGCATCGAGTGGCCGCCGAGCGGGTCGCTGCCGAAGTTGTCGAGGACCCAGTTTTCGGACGTGCCGGTGCCGCCGGCCGCGCGCGGGTTCGGGTAATAGAGGTGCGGCCCGTTCGACGTGCGGTCGCAGTTCACCGCGAGCGCGACCTCGGCCAGGCCGGCCTCGATTTCCTGCGCGGCGGCGAGCAGGGTCCGCACGCCGGTCGCGCAGGCCTGCATCATCGTCGGCCCGCCGGCACGCGTCGCGCCGATCAGGCCGGTGAGCCACGGCAGGCCGTAGAAGGCATGCTGCTGCGGCACCGAGAACCCGAGCACGCCGTAGTCGATCGTCTGCGGGTCGATGTTGCGCTTCGCAAGCTCGTTCTTCGCGACGTGCGCAGCGAAGCGCACGCTGTGAAGATTCGCGAAGCTGCCCTGCCAGCGGGCGAACGGCGTGCTCCAGTAGGCGCCGTAAGGGATTTCGGCCTTGTAGCGGATCATCCTGTGCTCTCTCCGGTATTGTTCCGGTCGGGGGGCGATCGGGGGCTTTTGCGGCGGTATCAGGCCTGGCCGTCGTCGGTGAGGCCGACGGCCGCGATGAACGCACGCTTCGCCTCGGACAGGTGTTCGTGCATCGCCGCGGCGGCGGCGTCGCCGTCGCCGGCGGCAAGCGCTGCCGAGATACGGTTGAGGCCGCGCAGCACGATCGTGCGGATATCGGGGTCGTCGAGCGTCAGCGTGCGGATGCGCTGCATGTGGTCTGCGTACTGTTCGACGATGCGCACGAGCCGCGGATTCGGCACCAGCGCGAGCCACGCGGCGCGGAAGCAGATGTTCGCCTCGCGGAACGCCGCAGCGTCGCCAGCCTTGTGCGCGCGCGCAGTCGCGGCGAGGGCGTCCTCGATGCCGCGGCGCCGTTCCGGCGAGCGCGTCAACGGTGCAATGCTGCGGATCGCGGCCGGCTCGACGAGGAAGCGGATCTCGTAGATGTCGTTGATGTCCTGCAGCGTCAGTGCCGGCACGACGAAGCTGCGGTTGTCGGACACGAGCAGGCCTTCGCTCGCGAGGCGCCGCAGCGCTTCACGTACGGGGGTGCGCGAGACGCCGAGTTGTTCGGCGAGCTGGACTTCCTGCAGCGGCTGACCGGCGACGATCTGACCGCTGCGCAGATGGTTGCGCAGCGTGTGATAGACGCGCTCGCCCAAGGCGAGGGGGCGTTCGACGGGCTGAAGCGTGGAGACCATTTTCGGGGCCTTTAGGTGTTCGTTGCGAGCGGGTGCTGTCGATTTCGTGTGTACTGTATACAGTATTTTTGCTAGTGTAAAGCACCTGCGGCGTTGCGAGGACAGTGCTCGCTGCCCTGGTGCGTTTGCCGCTGCGGCGGCGGCTTGACTATGATGGATATCCAATCAATCGGATGACGCGAATGAACCTGGAGGCTTGCGACAGTGAAGAGCGCTGCGCCTCGGACGTCGAGGCCGCAATCCTTCGGCTCGCGCGCGAGGAGCCGGCGTTGGGCCAGGCTGCGGTGGCCGCGCGCCTGCGGCGCGAAGGGTTTGCGATTTCGCCGTCGGGCGTGCGCTACATCTGGCAGAAGCGCGATCTCGAGACCGCCGTGAAGCGCTTGCGGGCGATCGCGCAGTCGTCGCGCGAGGGCGTCGCGGCGCTGAGCGACGCGCAGCGCGGACTGCTCGAACGCGGTGCGCGCGCCGCGCAACTCGTCGCCGGTGACCCCGCGGTCGACGGCGAGCCGCTCGACCGCCGCCAGGTGATCCTCGATGCGGCGGCAGCGCTCTTCGCGGAGCAGGGTTACGACTCCAGCTCCATCCGTGACATCGCGAGCCGGGTCGGCCTCCTGCCCGGCTCCATCTATCATTATTTCGCGTCGAAGGACGAACTTTACCTCGCGGTGCACGAGGAGGGCTTCCGGCGGTTGATGGCGGCCGTTGCCGAGGCGCTCGCCGGTGCGAGCGATCCGTGGGAGCGGCTCACCCGCGCCTGCAAGGTGCATGTCGCGGCAATCACCAGCGGCACCTACATCGACCGCGTGACCGGCCACAGCCTGGCGATGACGGGCAACCCGGAACTCTTCGCGAAGATCCGGCCGATGCGCGAGGCCTACGAGAATGTATATCGCCGTCTCGTCGAGGCATTGCCGCTCGCGCCGGGCGTCGACCGCAGCTTGCTGCGGCTGATGCTCTTGAGCATCCTGAACTGGGTCCACGTGTGGTATCGCGAAGGCCGGCGCTCGACCGACGAGATTGCCGACGCCGTCGTCGACATGCTGCGCCGGGGCGTGCAGGCGTCCGGCGGTTCGCCCGATCCCTGAGTCGTCTTCCCATGGCGCGTCGCGCGCCTCACGCCGGTCTTTCCCCATGGCGCGGGCTTCATCCATGCGGCGGCGCCGGTTGCTTTTTTCATAGAGAGTACAGGATACTGTATACATAAAAATCAAACGGCGGCGAAATCCCGCCGATCGCCCGGAACGGGTGCCCCAAGGAGTTCGCCGGCCGGCGCCATGTGGTCGGCCGATAAGGACGCGGGCCGCAATGACGGTTCGCCACTCACGAGACTACCGAAGGAGGCTCCCTGATGGTCACCCGTTTCGCCAATCCGCTGCTCGCAACACCATCGCGCCCGCTGCCGCGCACCGTCGCGATAATCGGCGCCGGCACGATCGGGCCGGACATCGGCTATTACCTGAAGAGCGCATTGCCGGGCTTGAAGCTGATCCTCGTCGACGTCGCTCAGGCTGCGCTCGACCGCGCGTTGCAGCGCTTCGCCGACTACGCGGCGAAGGCCGTCGCGAAAGGCAAGATGAGCGAGGCCGAAGCCGCGGCGGTCACGGCCGGCATCGTCGGCACGCTCGACTATCGCGACATCGCGGAGGCCGACTGGGTGCTCGAAGCCGCGACCGAAAATCTCGCCTTGAAGCGCCGCATCTTCGCCGACGTCGAGGCAGTCGTCGGCGCGGACACGCTGATCACGTCGAACACGAGTTCGCTGCCGGCGGCGCAGATCTTTGCCGCGTTGAAGCACCCCGAGCGCGCGACGGTCACGCATTTCTTCGCTCCGGCCTGGCGCAACCCGGTCGTCGAGGTCGTCCGCTGGGCGCGCACCGACCCGGCTGTCGTCGAATACCTGCGTTGGGCGTTCTGCATGACCGGCAAGGTGCCGCTCGTCACCGACGACGTCGCATGCTTCATGCTCGACCGGGTCTTCGACAACTGGTGCAACGAGTCCGGGCTGCTGCTCGACCGCGCGACCGCGGCCGAGATCGACAGCGTCGCGTGCGAATTCGTCCACGCCGGGCCGTTCTTCGTGCTCAACCTCGCGAACGGCAACCCGATCATCACCGAGACCAACACCCTGCAGGCCGAACTCGAAGGCGAGCATTACCGGCCGGCGCCGGTGTTCCGCTCGGTCGACCGCTGGCTGACGGTGCCGCCCGGCAAGCCCGTCGCCGTCGCGGGCGACATCGCGGCGATCGTGCGTGAGCGTCTGCTCGGCGTGCTGTTCTCGCAGACGGTGGACATCCTCGACCGCGGCATCGGCGAGGCGGCCGACCTCGATTTCGGCTGCCGCCAGGCGCTCGGGTTCAAGAAGGGACCGCTCGAGCTGATGCGCGATCTGGGCGATGCCGACGCCGGCCGCATGCTCGCGCGCTTCTGCGACGAGCGGCGCGGGATGCCCGCGGCGCAAAAACCGCTCGCGGACTACCAGGGCTTCCTGCGCCACGTGCTCGTCGACGACGTCGGGGACGTCAAGGTCATCACGCTGCGCCGCCCCGAGGCCTTGAACGCGCTCCACGACGAGATGACCGATGAGATCCTCTCGGTCATCCGACGCTTCGAAGACGACCCCGCGGTGTCGGGCTTCGTGCTCGTCGGCTACGGCAACCGCGCCTTCTGCGCCGGCGGGGACATCGGGCGCTTCGTGAACATGCTCGGCGATGCGTCGGCGTCCGCGCAGTACGCCCGCGACTGTTCGCGCCTGCTCGTGCATCTCGACCGGATGAAGAAGCCGGTCGTTGCCGCGATCAACGGCATGGCCCTGGGCGGCGGCTTCGAGCTGGCGATGCGCTGCCACGGCATCGTCGCCCTCGGGAGCGCGTGGATGCAGATGCCCGAGATCACGCTCGGCATCGTCCACGGCATTGGCGCGATGGTCGTGCCGTATCGGCGCTGGCCGCAGGCGTCGGCCGAGTTCCACGGCATGTTGCGCCGGGCCGAGCGGCTGAAGGCGACCAGGGCGTTCGAATTGGGCGTCGTCGACGGACTCGCGCGCGACTATCCGGAACTCATCCGCGCGGCCGTCGCGCGGGTCAAGGCGCTGGACGGCAAGGTCGGCGGCATCCCCGACGGCGCCGTGCAGATTGCCCGCCTCGACCCCATTGCCCCGGTTGCGGCCGGTGGCCAGCCGCTCAGTGCCGAGGTCATCGGCATTCTCGAGCGGGCGGTACAGGCCGCGGCGGCCGCGCCGACGTTCGCGGAGGCGCTGGAGATCGGCTACACGGCATGGGGCGACAGCGCCTGCACGGCCGCCGCACGCGAGGGCATCACCGCCTTCCAGGAGAAGCGCAAGCCGGATTTCACGAAGACGCCGTGAGGGGAGGAGCCATACCGGGTGGGGGGGGCGCCTGCGGCGGCGCGTCGGTACATTGAGCCCATGACCACGCGCACAGGAGACAGGACCATGACAGACCTCAGCAGCGCGATCGCGTTCGTCGGCGAGGTCGGAGCGAAGGAACCCGCTCCGGCGCGGCCGGCGATGTTCGAGCGCGAGGTGCTGGTGCGCTTCGCGCACTGCGACCCGGCCGGCATCGTCTTCTATCCGCAGTACTTCGTGCTGCTCAACGGGCTCGTCGAGGACTGGCTGACCGACGGGCTCGGGACGTCGTTCGCGGACCTGATCATGACGCGCCGGCTCGGAATCCCGACCGCGCGCATGGACTGCACCTTCACCCGGCCGAGCAGGCTGGGCGACGAACTCGTGCTCGGGCTTACCGTCACGCGCATCGGCGAGCGCTCGATCGGTCTCGACGTGCAGGGACGCGTCGGCGACGAGTTGCGGTTGCGGGCCAGGCAGACGCTCGTCACGGTGAGCCTGGAGACGATGAAGTCGGTGCCGATCCCGCCGGACATCCGTGACGGACTCGCGCGCTATTGCCGCCCGGTGCCGGAAATCGCGCCGGAGCGTGTTTCGATGCCGGCGGGTGACAACCGCGGGGCAACTGAGGGAGGCAAGCATGCAGATTGAACTGGAAGCGGAAGCACCGGCGACGGCCGCAGATCCCTTCGGCGACATCGCGCCCTGGCAGGCGATGCTCGACCGGTACAGCGTGCTCTTCACCGACATGGTCGAAGGCTCGTCGGTCGGCTTCGTGCCCAGGAGCGGCTCGGGCATCCAGCCCGGCAAGCATGTCGCGGGGCTGGTCGAGGCCGCGGGCGAGGTGCCGATGATGAAATGGATCAACGACGGCAGCGGCATGACGGCCGGGTTGATGCGCTACCGGGGCTTCCAGGAAGCGCACGTGGATCTGCTGTTCGTGGCCGACGACGCGGCACTCGAGGCGATGCGCGCGAGCCTCGCCGGCGACACCTTGTCGCTGATCAAACGCTTGATCCGACAGGGGCATATCATGTTCTTCGTGCTGCGCACGAAATTCGAACTGCAGGACGCGGGCTACGAGGAATTCCTCGACACGCTCGGCCTCGCTTTCCTCGGAGCCTGCCGATGATCTTCCACAATCCCGCCGGTGCGCCGGAGCTCGCGTGCGAGCAGTGCGGCTGCCGCTGGTTCGACCGCATCAAGGACACCTGCTACGAGTGCGGCACGAAGGTCAGCGCCGAGTCGATCGCCGAGTTCAACCTGGCGGTCGAGCGTTTTCGCGCGCGCGAGACGGGCCGTGGCGACGGCGCGCCCGGTGCATCCGCCGACTGCGCCGTCCGCTAGACGCCGTCACGCCGAATCCGCCGACCGCCGATGAAAAAGACCGCTGCCGCCGTCCCGTATCGTCTTGCGCTAAAGACCATGCCGCCGCATTCCGCGAAGCAGGCGAGCGCGCCGCCGCGGTTGCTCGCGCGGCTGCGCGAGGCGGTCGAGCAGCCGCTGGTTGCGGTCACGTCGCTCGCGGGTTTCGGCAAGACGACGCTGCTCGTGCAGTTGCGCCGGGAACTGCTCGCGCTCGGCGCCGCGGTCGGCTGGCTGACCCTCGAGGCGAGCGACGATGGCGCGAGCGTTGCGCCCGCGGTCATTGCGTCATTGAGCGCCGCGCTCGGTTTCGAATTGCCGGCGCGGGCGTTCGATCAGGTCGGGCAGGCCGGTACCGACCTGTGGGCCGCGAGCGAACTGCTCGTGCAGATGCACGAGCTCGCCCGCCCGACCTACCTCCTGATCGACGACCTGCACCAACTCGCCGATGGGGAGGCGATCGACTTCATCTACTACCTCGTTACGAACGCGCCGCCGAATTTCCACGTCGTTGTCAGCTCGCGCACCGATCCGCCATTCCCGGTGGAGGAACTGCACGCGCACGGGCTCTACACCCAGTTCGTCACCGAGGATCTGCGCCTGCGCCTTGAGGATACGGCGGGCTTCCTGCGCCGGCGGCTCGGCGATGACGTCGATATCGAGACCTGCGCGCGGCTGCACGAGCGCACCCTGGGCTGGCCGATGGCGCTGCAGATCGTGACCTCGGCGATGGCCCGGCGCAGCGACATCGCCGGTACCGTTGCGAGCCTGTCCGGGGCGACCGGCGACATCGCGCGCTATTTTTCGCAGTTCGTGCTCGAAAGCCTCGACGCGCCGGCGGTCGCGATGCTCGTCCGCGCGTCGCTGCTCGAAACCCTGCATCCGGGGTTGTGCGCGGCGCTCGGGGGCGACGCCGACGCGGGCGAGATCCTCACGCGGCTCGAGCAGCAGACCGGGCTCGTGACCTCCGTCGACGGCGGCGACGTCTACCGCATGCATCCGCTGTTCCGCGAGTACCTCGCGAGCCTTGCGGCGGAATTGCCGGCCAGCGAGCGCAGCGCGCTGCACGGGAAGGCGGCGGAATGGTTTGCTGCGCACAACATGCTGGAGCACGCCGCCGAGCACGCCTTCCTCGGTGACCTGCGTGAGCAGGCGATGGAGTGGATCGAGAAGCGCGTGCGTTATCTTGGCGTGCAGGGGCGCATCGTCGAGGTGCTTGCCTGGCTCGACCGCCTGCCTCCGGAGGAGATCGCGCGGCGCGAGGGCATCCAGCTCACGGCTGCGTGGGCGTGCGCGCTGTGCTACCGGCCGCAGGACGCCGAGCGGCTCACCGATGTGATCCTCGCACGGCCGGGCGTCACGCCGGAGGTCGTGCTGCAGGCGAATATCGTGCGCTCGGCCGCGGCGATCCATTGCGACGACTACCAGCGCGCGCGCGGCTGCATCGACACCTACGATCCCTCGCTCGGCCCCCTGTACTGCAACACGCTGTCCTTCGTCGCGATCCACAGCGGGTTTCCCGAACGCGCGCGCTACTACCAGCAGATCTCCGACCGTCACGGCCGCGTTGCGCGCAGTTTCTACGATTCGATCTACGGCGCGTTCGCGGTGGGGCTGAGCTACCTGATCGAAGGCCAGGCGAAGGAAGCGGCGGCGGTTTTCGGTGCGGCGCTCGAACGCGCGGAAACCGCCTCGGGATGGCGCTCGATGCCGGCCGCAATCCACGCGGCGGGGCTTGCCGCGGCAAACTGGGAGCTCGGCGCCGAGGATGAGGCGCGCGCGTTGCTTGCAAACCGCCTCGATCTGATCGAGCAGGCGGCGCTGCCCGACGCGTTGATCCTCGCCTACCTGACGCTGGCGCGCTACGAGAGCCAGAAAGGCAGCGAAGGCAAGGCGTTCGACGCGCTGAACAGCCTGGCCGCGATCGGCGAGCTACGCGGCCAACCGCGCCTCGTTGCGGCGAGCCTGGGTGAGCAGATCCGCCAGCATGCGATCCGCAACCGGCTCATGTCGTGCAGGATGCTGATGAACGGCCTCGATGCGATCGCGGCCGACCCGCATCGTCCGGATCGGGGGCTCGAGGCGGAGCTGCGGCTGATCCGGGAGATCTCGGCTGCGCGGGTGGCCTTGCTCGATCACGACGATGCGGGCGCGTTGACCGCGCTCGATCATGCCGCGGAGATCGCGGCGCGGCTGCGGCGCGGGCGCGACCAGATGGCGGTGCGCATCGTGCGCGCAAGCGGCCTGCGCGACCGCGAGGGCCCGCGGCTGCTCGCCGAGGCACTGAGTCTCGCCGAATCCTTCGGCCTCGTGCGCGTGCTCGCAGACGATTGGCCGGCTGCACTTGATGTGTTGCCGGAACTCGAACGCTCGGGCTACGGTGCTGCGGCCGGCGTGTCGCCGGCTTTCGTCGAACGCGCCACCGAGCGTTGCCGCGTGGGCTGGGTACCGCAGGCCGCGGCACCGAAGACGGCCGTCGCGAGCCAGCGCCCCGCGCAGTTGTCGGCCCGCGAAACGGAAATCCTCGCGGCGCTTGCGCATGGCCGCACGAACAAGGAGATTGCGAACATCCTCGACGTGGGCCCGCAGACGATCAAATGGCATATGCGGAACCTGCTGTCGAAGCTCAACGCCGCAAACCGGCGGCATGCCGTGGATCGGGCTAGGCTGCTGGGGATCCTGGATTGAACTGCGATACGCACGCGCACCACGTCGGGGCGGTGCATCAAGAAGCTACCGAACGTCATGTAAGGGGGTATGAAATATCGCGCTCCAACCTGGCCTCATGGATCCGATCTTTCCTGGTGGATGCCCGAGCGCGGTGCGCGCTGTGGCCATGAACTGCAGGTGACGCTATGTTCTCCAAAGCCGACGTTGATTTGGACACCGTTCCCGCAAGCGGCCATTCGCCCGTGAGCACCAGTCATCGCGGACGACGGGCGGCTTCGTGGTGGACTTCGGCCGTTGGACGTCGCCTTGGCGAGGTCAGGGCTCGGCCAGAAGCGGACCTTCTGGACGGTACCTGAAAGCGGTCGTTGGGGCAGATAGCCGTCATCGCAAGGCCTGGTCAAAGACCAGGCAAGTGGTGCTCGCGTGGGCGTAGAGCTTGCCGTCCGGTGCGACAAGCCGACCTTCCGCGGTCGCGACCCGACGGCCGCCGTGAACGAGGCGGCCTTCCGCACGGACCAGCGGAACCGCGTCGGTGATTGCGCGGACGATGTTGAGTTTCAGTTCCAGGGTCGTGTAGGCCTTGCCCGCCGGCAGTGTCGAGTGCACGGCGCATCCCATGGCGGAGTCGAGCAGGGTCGCGAACCAACCGCCGTGCGCCGTGCCCATCGGGTTGTAGTGGTTGATGCCCGGTCGTCCCTGGAATAGCGCGAATCCGGGCTCGATGCGAAGCAGGGTGAAGTCGAGCGTGACCGCCATCGGCGGAGGCGGGATTTCGCCGGCGAGGAGTGCGTGGAATATCTGCAATCCGCTGCGCCCGGCGACCTGGGCGGGTGAGGCTACGCCGGGAGCCGTCTGGAGGCGGGCGCGCACGGCCGCTTCCTCGGCCCGCCAGCGGGCAAGCGTTTCGTCGGGATTCATCGACTCGGTTGGCGCTGTCATGAAATCAATTCCTTGATGTATGGGTATGGAGCTGGTCCCGCTACTCAGCGGAGCTTCCCAGAATCGAGCGGCGCGCG